>NZ_SJSA01000001.1:0-324566 GCF_004766125.1 Duncaniella freteri | reverse complement strand
CTCGATGGCATCGTACACCGGCTCGCCCTTCTTACCGAAGTAATATATCTCACGCTTTATGTCAGTGCCGTGTGAGCGCATCATGGGATTGAATGTGCCCATCTGTAGCCATCTGATATACAGTTCTTGGAACAGAGGGTTCTTTACAGCTGAATTATCCATATACGACTTGTTGTATCCGCCGGCAAAGAATCCGCCTATATCGCTGTTGGTGTTCGGGTTGCCTGTCATTGTGAAGTTGAGCATTGCAGGTACTGATTTTCTCAGCATATCCCATGTGGACTGAGTGTCACCGGTCCACACATTGCATCCGTATCGTTGTTGCCCTGCAAATCCTGACCTTGTGAGTATGAACACTCGCTGCTTGTCGGATGTCGCGCGCTGGTGGTCATATACCCCTCCCACAGTCATTAGCGGGTATGCTCCGCGCACTTTGCGGAATGATCCCATACCGGTCGGGGCGTTCATGTCCTCTTCTGTTCCGTTGAAGAAGTCTGGTTCGGTCGAGTCCATCCACCATCCGTCCATGCCTAAATCGTAGAGACGGCGAAGATTTTTCCAATATATGTCGCGGGCCTCTGGTTTGTAGGGGTTATAGGCTCTCACGCCTGAAGGGTAATCTTTGCGTGGAGGCCATTGTTCGGCTATGCCTGATTCCGGCCAGGTCGTAAAATTGAATAATAGTCCTTTGGCGTCAAGTTCGCGGTAAGGTATGGTCTGAGGTCCGAAGGATGACCATATCGAAATGATGATGTGCGCATTGTCGGAGTGGATGGCATCCATCATTTTTTGAGGATTGTTGAATTCGGGATTCAGGAACTCCATCGCGTTCCACAGGTAATTGTTCCCCCAGTATTGCCAGTCCTGTATTATGCCGTCGAGTGGCACTCCGAGTTCGCGGTGACGTTTCACCACCTCGGTGATCTCCTGTTGGCTTTTGTAGCGTTCGCGGCTCTGCCAGAAACCATAGGTCCACAATGGGAACATGGGGACTTGACCTGTGAGGTGCCGCATCTCGGCAATCACGCCGTCGGCATTATCTCCTGACATCAGATAGTAGTCTACACTTTTTCCTACCTGTGACTCGAAGCTTGTGCCGTTCTCGTTGTCAATGAAATGTGTGGGGGAGTAGTTGTCCCAGTATATGCCATAGCCTTTAACGGAGACTATCATCGGTATGCCGTCCTCCACATTGCCTGGTTGGAGCAACCTGCTGACATTGCGTTGTGACAGTTTTCCGTTTTCAAGGTTGCCAAGACCATATATTGCTTCTTCCTTGTCAAGCCGGAATGACTGCTTTGCCATGGTGGATGGTTTTCCGGCATCCTGTATAGGGGTGAACACCGGTCCTCGGTCCTCTTTTACAATGGTCTTGCCTTTGGTATCGAAAAATGATATCGAACCGTCCCTGAGATCGAGTCTGGCTCTTAATCGGTCGCTTTTTATTTCCGCGCTGTTGCCGGAGGTCCTTACAGTGGTTGTCACATCCTGAGGTGTGGCTGTTACTGCCAGTGATTTCTCTTCAGCGGAAACTCCGGCGGGATGTTTCACCACACGTATCGTGGATGGTGTGTAGAACTGAAGCGAGATTTCATTACCGTTTACAGTGGTCTCTATTCCGTTCGGAATCTTGTTCACTTGTGGTTTTGTAGCCATAGATGCGGCTGTCATGGACATGGTGCCTAATGCAGCTGCCACAAAGGCTGTCACAATGGATTTGGGATTGATCATGGCTGATGTCAGTTACATTTAATGTGATGGTGTTGATGTGTTGAATGTGATGCAAAATTAATGCTAAGTGCCTCATATTCTATTAAACAAATGTTGAAATCGATATAATGTATGTTGAATTTCGACCTTGACATGCCACTTTTTCTAATTCTGTTTCTGACTGAATTCCGAAGGACGGCAACCGAACTTTTCCTGAAAGCATTTGCTGAAATAGCTTGCACTGTTGAATCCCACCTGTTCGGCTATATCCGCTATTGTCGGATTGCGCTCCTCCTGTAGCAGCTGAGCGGCTCTGCTGAGGCGTATTTCACGGATGAACAGGCTCGGTGATTTGTCAAGCAGAGTCACGAGCCGTTTGTACAGCCCGGTACGTTCCATGCACATGTCGCTGCTCAGCTGCGATACCGAGTAGGATGGGTTGGCGATATTCCGTTCCACGGCTTCCACTGCTTTGGCTACGAAGTCTCGGTCGGCGGCATCCATGCTTTCGGTCGGGATAGCCCCGGTGCTCTCCTCTGTAGTGTCGTTTTCCTTATCCTTTACCTGATCTATAAGCATCCTGATTTTAGCGAGCAGCATCTCTTCCCGGTGTTGGCGTTCGAGCCTGGTCTTGAGAACTCGGGTATGTATATGTAAAGCTGCTGTGATTGCTAAAGCCAACAGCAGGGCATATGTGCAGTATGCCCATGGGGTGGTCCACCATGGAGGCTTTATGCTGAAAGATATGCTCTTTCTGCCTGCTGTGTATGAGACATCTTTTGCAGTGGACACCTCGGTTGCCAAAGTGTATTTACCTGGCCGTAGATTGGCATAAGTGAAGTCGGTCTCTCTTTTTTGTCCTGGTGCGATAATTGTTGTCGAGCAGTCCGAATCAGGACCTGTAAGTGTGTGACGCAGGTATATGGTGTCGCATCCGGCATAATCGAGTATCGACAGTTTTATGTTGATCAGGTTTTGGTTATGCTCGAATGTAAGGTCATTGCCGTCTATTATCTGACCCTTTACAGTGATGGATTGAAGATGTATTGGGATGGTTCTTGCTGTTTTGTGTGTGGACATGTGCCTGGGTACGAATATGTCAATCTCGTTTCCTGCCAAGAAATATACCTCATCACGGCTATTGCGGAAAGAATTCCCCTTGCCTGATTCAGTGATATCGGTGTTATGCAGCCTGTTTCCATTGAGCAGGTGAAGAGTTTTGTTGTCGGTGTCTATATGATATGACGAATTGAGGCATCTGAGAAACATCATCCCTTCTCGGCTTTCCATGAATGATGCAGTGGAGTGTGGGATCATGCTGCAATAAATGCGTATGAATTCATGTGATGACGGATGATGGTAGAATATTCCTCGATTGTACATACCGAGCCATATTCCTCCATCGGCATCCTCGTATACGGTGCTGATTTCGGTTGCGAGCATTTCGCCTGTTGAGGTGCGTATGTCCTTATTGTAATTTAAAGAGTCGTTGCATGGTGTATAGGTCCATATCCCTTTTGCACAGCTTGTATAGATCGATCCGTTTAGGCTTGGCATCAGGGTGTTGAGAGCATATGGAGTGTTGAGTATGGTGTCACAGTCAAGCGTGATGGGGTCATAATGGAGCAGGCATCCGCCTTTGTATCCGTTACGTAGCTGGTAGATGGAGCCGTCGGTGATTTTGACGAGTGATGTGTTATGGCGGATATTTATATCGGATGGCGGTCGTGAATTTATGTTTTTCCCGGTTTTTCTGTCAAAGACACGTATACCGCCATGTTCAAAAAACAAGTAAATCTTATCCTTCAGTGATGCCGCATCATGCAGTTCCCCCTCGTCTTGTGGCAGTGTCATATGTGAGCCGGAATAGTACAAGGTGTTTCCTTTGCGCATCATCACACACCCCGAATCGTCGACAAACAGGTCATCGATATCTCTCTTGCCTAGCACAGAGTCGGGATCGGACAGCCTGTCACATTTCGGATCGAAGCAATGTAGCCTGCCCTGGTTCTTTATCCACAGCAGGGAGTCACTTGATATGTATGGATGATGATAGCCGTTGTAGCCTCCGAGCAGTGATGATTGGCTGTCATCGAGGGGATAGCTTTTTGTGCTTGTGTTGTTGTATATGTGAAGATGATTGCTGGTGATGAATGCCATTCTTCCGTCGGGGAGTTGTATGATGCTCCTGAGGCTCATGTCATTGGCATCGCCGGTGATCCTTTTGGGAGAGAACAGCATTTTCTCTGTTGATGTTATGGAATATGCTGCCACAGGCTGGAGGAGCAATAGTATTGATACAAGAATAAGTCTATAGAGAGCCGGCATAGCGGATTAATGATTTTTGTGAGGTATATTAATTCATTTGCAAAGGTAATGACTATAGCCAATAAATCAGACATCGGATTGACTAATTATGCCATGTATAACTTGCACTTTTACACATGTATTGTGCAAAAAACTGAGCTATTTTTGCATCAAATGGATAAACGTGTCAACAAATGTTGCTAAAAATTTGTGTTTTACAACATATATTCATATTTTTGCGGATAGTTTAATAAAATCATAGGGCGCAACATTAGGATTTAGTGTTTAAACCTTTATAATACAAAGAAATTGTAATATCGCAATATGAAGTTCCCGTTGAGAAGCGCAGCAAGTACCGAGGGTCGCCGCATGGCAGGTGCCCGAGCCTTATGGCGAGCCAACGGCATGAAAGAGGAGCAGTTTGGTAAGCCCATCATTGCCGTTGTCAATTCATTCACACAGTTAGTTCCGGGCCACACTCACCTCCATGAGATTGGTCAGGTGGTCAAAGAGGAGATTGAGAAGCTTGGATGCTTCGCTGCCGAATTCAACACTATTGCCATTGACGATGGCATAGCAATGGGGCATGACGGGATGCTCTATTCTCTACCCTCGCGTGACATCATTGCCGACTCTATTGAGTATATGGTAAATGCCCACAAGGTGGATGCTATGGTGTGCATATCCAATTGCGATAAGGTGACTCCAGGTATGCTGATGGCTGCTATGCGTCTCAACATTCCTTCGATATTTGTCTCCGGCGGACCTATGGAGGCTGGACGTGTTGGCGATCGCGATGTTGATCTCGTCGATATTATGGTGGAGTCTGCTGACGATACTGTTTCTGATCATGATGTGTCTCTGCTTGAGATGAAAGGATGCCCCACTTGCGGTTCATGCTCAGGGATGTTTACAGCCAATTCCATGAACTCTCTTAATGAGGCGATCGGACTCGCTCTCCCCGGCAACGGCACTGTCGTGGCGACACATGCCAACCGTCGTGAGCTCTTCAGGAAAGCGGCTCGTCAGATAGTGGAGAACACTTATTCATATTATCGCGACGGCGATGTAAGTGTTCTCCCTCGCAGCATAGCCACACGCCAGGCAATGCTCAATGCAATGACTCTCGATATCGCTATGGGCGGTTCGACCAACACTGTTCTCCATCTTCTTGCTATCGCCCATGAGGCTGGAGCCGATTTCTCTATGGAGGATATCGATAGGCTTTCGCGCCACACCCCTGTGCTCTGTAAGGTGGCTCCTAATTCTCATTATCATATCCAGGATGTCAACCGTGCGGGCGGAATCCTTTCAATAATGAAAATTCTCGCTGATGCCGGGCTGGTGGATGCATCGGTCAGGCGTGTCGACGGCATGACACTTGCCCGGGCTATGGAGCAGTGGGCTGTTGTCCCTGGCAAGAATCTTGGCAACGAGGCCGATATACTATGGAAGAGTGCCCCTGGGATGAGGCGCACCACCGAGCTCGGATGTCAGATGAGCTATTACGGCGAGCTTGACACTGACCGTGCCACAGGCTGTATCCGCGATATGGAACATGCCTATGTCAAGGATGGCGGACTCGCTGTGCTCAAGGGCAATATCGCACAGGACGGCTGTGTGGTGAAGACTGCCGGTGTGGATGAGAGCATATTCCGTTTCAGCGGTCCTGCCAGGGTCTTTACTTCTCAGGAGGCTGCCGTGGACGGCATTCTTCGTGATGAGGTGAAGAGCGGCGATGTGGTGGTGATCACTCATGAAGGTCCAAAGGGCGGGCCTGGTATGCAGGAGATGCTTTACCCCACATCCTATATAAAGAGCAAGCATCTTGGCAAGGAGTGTGCGCTGATTACCGACGGTCGTTTCTCTGGCGGGACGTCAGGTCTTTCCATCGGACACATATCTCCCGAGGCTGCTGCTGGAGGAAACATAGGTCTTGTGCGTGATGGTGATATTATTGATATTGACATTCCGTCACGCACCATAAGTGTAAGGCTCAGCGATGAGGAGCTTGCCGCACGTCGTGACGAAGAGATGGCTCATGGAGCCGGGGCGTTCACTCCTCGCGATCGTGACCGCATGGTGAGTCGCGCTCTTCGTGCTTATGCCGCGATGGTGACTTCAGCCGACAAGGGCGCAGTGAGGACTTTATGAATATCGGTCACAATTTCTAATTAAAAAAGGTACTTATATTATATATGAGCGAAAAGATTCAAGGTTCGGAGGCGATGTGTCGTGCACTTATCGCTGAGGGTGTCGACACTATATTCGGTTATCCCGGAGGGCAGATAATGTCGTTTTACGACACTCTCTATGGATATCAGGACCGTCTCCATCACATACTTACCCGTCACGAGCAGGGTGCTGTGCATGCTGCTCAGGGTTATGCGCGCTCATCAGGAAAGGTGGGTGTCGTGACAGTGACCTCAGGTCCTGCTGCCACCAATCTTATCACAGGCATCTGCGATGCGATGACCGACTCTACCCCTCTGGTTGTGATCACAGGTCAGGTGGCTGTAGCGTCCCTCGGCACGGATGCTTTTCAGGAGACCGATGTGTTGGGTATAACTCAGCCTATCACAAAGTGGTCCTATCAGATTCGTTCAGCCGAAGAGATTCCTTGGGCTGTGGCTCGTGCCTTCTATCTTGCCTCTACCGGTCGTCCTGGACCTGTTGTGCTTGATTTCACCAAGAATGCGCAGATAGGTTCTGTGGAGTGGGATTACACCCCTGTCAAATATATCCGCAGCTATGATCCGGATCCGGAGCCTGCTCCTCAGTCGGTTCTCGATGCGGCTACGCTGCTCAATCATGCTAAACGCCCTATGATATTGGCAGGTCACGGAGTCCTCATCTCAGGTGCTGAAAGCGAACTTATAGCTCTTGCCGAGAAGGCTGACGTGCCTGTCGCCACCACGCTTCTCGGATTGTCGTCAATTCCGTCCGACCATTATCTCAATAAAGGTATGATAGGGATGCACGGCAATATCGCACCCAACATCAATACTAACGAGGCTGATGTGATTCTTGCCGTGGGCATGCGTTTCAGCGATCGTGTCACCGGACGACTCGATGCTTATGCCAGGCAGGCAAAGATAATACACATTGACATTGATGAATCGGAGTTTAACAAGAACGTCCGTACCGATGTCCACATCCACTCTGATGCACGCAAAGCTCTCCAGACTCTCCTCCCACATATCAACAAGTCGAGCCATTCCGAATGGCTGGATACCTTTGACGCGCCAAGACAGACGGAGGAAGTGGAGGTGATGCAGCGCGAGCTTCATCCGATAGATACTCGTAACGGTGCCATGCGCATGGGACAGGTGATACGCAAGGTCTCGGAGGCAAGCAATAACAACGGTATACTTGTGACTGACGTAGGGCAGAATCAGATGATGTCGGCACGCTACTTCAAATACAGTTATCCCAACAGTGTCATTTCCTCGGGAGGTCTCGGCACCATGGGCTTTTGCCTCCCTGCCGCTATCGGCGCGAAGATCGGTGCGCCTGAGCGTCAGGTGTTCGCATTCATGGGCGACGGCGGTTTCCAGATGACAATGCAGGAGCTCGGCACTATCATGGACTACCGCATACCTGTAAAGATCATCATACTAAACAATAACTTCCTCGGCAATGTGCGCCAGTGGCAGGAACTGTTCTTCAACAGTCATTTCATGGCTACACCGCTTCTCAACCCCGACTTTGCCATGGTGAGCAAGGCCTATGGTATTCCGGCGGAGGATGTCAACGATGTGTCGGAACTAGACGCCGCTATCGGGCGTATGGTAAGTTCCGATACGGCCTACATGCTGAATGTCAATATTGAGGCTGAGGATATGGTGTTCCCGATGATAGCTCCGGGATCGGCTGTCGATGAGATCCTTCTTAACCGTACTAAGAAATATCAGAAATAAGGAGATTATGGAAAAGAAAATGTTCACCATAGCGGTATTTACAGAGAATCAGGTGGGTCTGCTCAACCGCATCTCCATTATATTCACGCGCCGTGGCATCAACCTTGAGAGTGTATCGTCAAGCCCGAGTTCGGTATCCGGAGTCCATAAGATGAATTTTCTTGTGGCAGGTGAGAGGGAAGTTCTTGAGAAGGTAGTGAAGCAGATTGAGAAATGTGTCGATGTGCTGCGTGCATTCCTTTACACAGACGATGAGATTGTGTATCAGGAAGTCGCTCTATATAAAGTGCCTACTATGCGCCTGCTTGACGAGCCCAATCTGGAGCATATCATCCGTGTACACAATGCGCGCATCCTTGAGATCACACGTGACTACACTGTGATTGAGAAGACCGGACATGAGACCGAGACCCAGGCTCTCTATGAGCTGCTTACACAATATGACATACAGCAGTTCATACGTTCAGGGCGTATATGTGTCACAAAGTCACCTACGGAACACTTTTCCAGATTTCTTAGAGAACAGGAGGCACGTCGCAATAAAATCGAGGGCTGATAACATAAAAAATATTAGGAAGATATCTAATCAATCTTACCCGTGAACCATTACATCAACGAGTTCTATCTCACAGCTGCCGAAGTCAATGCACAGGAGGAGATGCCGCTTTCGCGTCTTGTGACACTGATCATCGACACGGCTACAGCCCATGCCAACAGTCTCGGGTTCGGCTATGCTCATATGATGGAGACCAACACGTCTTGGGTGCTTTCTCGCTTGAGCATTGACCTTAGGCGCATGCCGGGGGTCAATCGTAAATATATGTTGGTGACATGGGTCGATAATGTAAACCGTCTTTACTCCGACCGTATGTTCGAGCTTCAGGATGGTCAGACCGGTGAAGTCATCGGTTGGGCGCATACTACATGGATGGCTATCGACATGGATTCGCGCCGTCCTACCGATCTATTGGTCCACAAGGCTCTTGTTGATGTGATTCAAAGCCGGGAGTTCGGTGGAGAAAAGAGCGGTAGATTGCTGCCCTTGCGTGATGATTCCGAGGGTTATAGTTATACTTTCAAAGTCAGCGACATAGATGTCAACCGTCATGTCACCACCAGGCGTTACATCGACCTCATCACTGATCTGTGGTCACTCGACAAGTACACCGAATGCCGTGTGGCGCGTTTTGAGATTGCATTCAAGCATGAGGCGCGCTATGCCGAGGAGGCTATCGCTCTTAAGGCTCCTCACCAGTGTCCGGGAGATGTGTATGACACCGAGATAAGGGTAGGGGATACGGCATGTGCTCTCGCACGTATCGAATTCGTCGAACGATAAAATCATAAGGTACAATATTAACATAATATCTGAATTATGGCAAAACTTAACTTTGGCGGTGTAGAAGAGACCGTCATCACTCGTGAGGAATTTCCTCTTGGCAAAGCCCTTGAGGTGCTTAAGGACGAGACGATTGCAGTGATAGGTTATGGAGTGCAGGGTCCCGGTCAGGGTCTTGATCTTCGTGACAACGGTTTCAATGTGATTGTCGGACAGCGTCCGGGCAAGACTTATGACAAGGCTGTGGCTGACGGATGGAAGCCCGGTGAAACCCTCTTTTCCATAGAGGAGGCTTGCGAGCGTGGCACTATCATCATGTGTCTGCTCAGCGATGCCGCTGTCATCTCGCAGTGGCCCACTATAAAGAAGCATCTCACAGCGGGCAAGGCTCTCTATTTCAGCCATGGTTTCGCCATAAATTGGAGCGATCGTACCGGAGTGGTGCCTCCTGCCGATGTTGATGTTATAATGGTGGCTCCTAAGGGGTCAGGCACAATGCTGCGTGTTCTCTTCAAGGAAGGCAAAGGCACCAATTCATCTTTCGCCGTATATCAGGATGCCACCGGTCGTGCTCTCGAACGCACGCTGGCTCTCGGTATCGGTATCGGTTCAGGATATCTGTTCGAGACCACATTCCAGCGTGAGGCAGTGAGCGATCTCACTGGCGAACGCGGATCACTCATGGGTGCCATCCAGGGGCTTCTTCTTGCTCAGTACGAGGTGTTGCGCGAGAATGGGCACACACCCTCCGAAGCGTTCAACGAGACTGTCGAGGAGCTTACCCAGTCGCTCATGCCATTGTTCGCTGCTAAAGGCATGGACTGGATGTATGCCAACTGCTCGACCACCGCACAGCGTGGTGCTCTCGATTGGATGGGGCCTTTCCACGATGCCGTGAAACCTGTGGTAGAGCAGCTGTATGCCAGTGTGAAGTGTGGCAATGAGGCTCAGCGTAGCATAGATTCCAACACTCAGCCTGATTATCGCGAGAAGCTTGAGGAAGAGCTCAAGGCTCTCCGTGAAAGCGAAATGTGGCGTACCGGTGCCGTGGTCCGCACCTTGCGCCCTGAGAACGCTTAATCCGGTTTTATTTTATAAATGCACAATACTACAGAGGCTTCGAACCTAATGTTCGAAGCCTCTGTAGTATTGTGCATTTTAAGTATAACTTGCCTCTTCCATTCGGTGGGCGATTGTGTTTTATGTCCAATAGGTATGATAGCTCTTGATTAGATATGTCTAAGCCAACTGATTATTGATAGAGGATGGCGCAGGAGCATGCGGGGACCTGCGTATCGCATCACGGCGCGTATGCGAGCACGCATATCTTGTGAATAGCAATGTATCTTGCAATGTCGGCATGATGGCTTGTCATCACCGTGAGGACATTTGTCGAGTCTGCGGTAGGCATATTCCAGAAGCTCTTTGCACTCCCTGCATAGTTCCGGGCTGCACGAGTGATTGTGCTTGCGGCAATACAGTGAGATCATCTCCTTGATGGTTCTCTTTTCGTCAGCTATCATGGATTGCGGAGCATTATCGTTTGGAGATGCCCCAAAGCAGTTTGGAGCTCAGAGTGTCAACAAATGTATGTCCGTCCATGTGTATGACCTTTACTACGAACGGAGCGCGTCTGATGTGCAGTGTCACATCTATTGGCAGTATGAGCTGACGTCCGTCTAGATTTACTCGGTAAGTGTCGGCTCTTGAATCCACCCTGATCGTTATTATATGGCTGTCGCTCACTACGAGAGGGCGCATAGTCAATGCATGCGGGGCTATAGGGGAGAGAGCCCAGCAGGGAGCCGTGGGCTGTATTATCGGACCACCTACTGACAGATTGTATGCAGTGGAGCCTGTCGGGGTAGAGATGATGAGACCGTCCCCCTGGTAGGACGCTATTTCGATATCGTCCAGGAAAGTGTGCACGGTTATCATTGAGGCGGAATCATGACGCAGTATTGCAGCCTCGTTAAGAGCGTAAGCCCATCCTGAGATTGACTGGCGCAGATTTTGACCCGAAGCTTTCACCTCAAGGAGGGAGCGTGGTTCAATGAAAAATTTTCCGGCAATCAGATTGTCAACAATCACTGGGGCCTCCGACAATGATTCTTCGGCAAGGAATCCAAGGTGTCCTGTGTTGAATCCGATTATAGGTATCTCCTTTGGCCCTACCCACCGTGCTGTGCGCAGGAACGTTCCGTCACCGCCGATGCTGATGGCTATGTCGGCGGTGAATTCATCCGCATCAAACACATCGTCAGCCTCCAGAGGCATTCCGAGCTCGCGTGTCATCGCTTCATAGAAATGACGTTGTACGGCGACAAATATTCCCCTGTCTGACAGAATCTTCATCAGAGATGCTATGCGGGGTAGATCCTCGGCATTCTGACGCCTTTTACCGAATACTGCTATCTTCATTGTTATATTTATGCTGCTCCCTTGTGCTCTATAATATCAATCCCAGGCTCTTCTCCTCTTAAAGATCAATGTAATGCATAAGTTCCTTGATACGGTCGGCGGCGATGTCATCACCGGCAAGGGCATCATGTTCCACATCAAGCACTTCATAGCCATACCGTTCAAGTGAGCGGGCTGCGGCAAGCGGGCTTCGATGGCTCACGCGAAGTTCCACCACCACACGGTTGTCAAGTTGTTCGCCGTCGGCAGTGATATTGAGATTCAGGAGATGTGCGTCACAATCCTCCACTGCCCGGGCTATGCGCGACGCGCTGTAGTCTGCAGGGATACAGCTAACCAACAGGCGGCTTGACTCCTCATTATGAGGGAAAAGCCGGTCGATGGAATGCCCTGGTGGGAGTGAGGGAAGAAATTCGTTTGGCGATATGTAGTCTTTTGATGTCAAAATTTTCCTTTTTTAGTTTTTTCTTGGTAAATTTGCATCCGAATTCGGTAACACCGACACAAAATTACGAAATTTTTATGACAAATCTAAGCGTTAACATCAATAAAATAGCCACTCTGCGTAACGCGCGTGGAGAGAATGTCCCCGATCTTCTCAAAGTGGCAGCCGACTGTGAGGCGTATGGAGCACAGGGCATCACCGTGCACCCGCGTCCCGACGAGCGTCATATACGCCGTGATGATGTCTACAGATTGCGTCCGCTTGTGTGTACCGAGTTCAATATCGAGGGCTATCCGTCCCAGTCGTTCATGGACCTCGTGCTTCAGGTGCGTCCTACTCAGGTGACTCTTGTGCCGGATGCTCCCGATGCCCTCACTTCAAGTGCCGGATGGGATGTGGCATCCAATATGGAATTCCTCGTATCTGTTGTCGACCGTTTTAAGGCCGAGGGTATCCGCACCTCTATATTTGTGGGGACCGATACCGACAACATCCGTCAGGCTGCAAAGACAGGCACCGACCGTATAGAGCTTTACACAAAGCCCTACGCCGACCTTTACCCTTCCGGTCCTGAGAAAGCGGTCGCTCCATTTGTCGAGGCAGCTGATGTAGCTTTGAAATGCGGGCTCGGTGTAAATGCCGGACATGATCTCAGCCTGGTCAATCTTGAATATTTTCACTCGATGATACCTCGCCTGAGCGAAGTCTCCATCGGGCATGCTCTAATCTGTGATGCCCTGTATCTGGGGCTCGAAGAGACAATCCACCGTTATCTCAATTGCCTTAAGTAATTCTCAGTTATGTTTCAGGAACAATTTGTCGACACCTTGAACTCAGCGGCATCCGCATTCACACCGGTCATGCAGGACCAGGCTGCTCAGATGGTACAGGAACTCTCAGTATGGGACCTCACTATGCGTGGAGGTCTTATCATGATACCCCTCGCAATACTGTCTGTGATAAGTATATATATCTTTGTGGAGCGTTACATCGCCATCAGCCGCGCCCGTAAAGAGGATTCGTCGTTCATGGAACGCATACGTGACTACATAAAGGATGGTGAGATCGAGAGCGCACGCAATCTGTGCAACCGCACCGACACACCATATTCTCGTCTCATACTCAAAGGAATTTCACGAATCGGACGTCCTATGAACGATGTCCTTGTGGCTATCGAGAACACTGGCAACATAGAGATTGCCAATCTTGAGAAAGGGCTTTCATGGCTTGCCACAGCTGCTGCCGGAGGACCCATGATCGGATTCCTCGGCACTGTGATAGGCATGGTCGATGCGTTCTATAATCTCGCATCAGCAGGTACCAGTGCAAACATTGCCGTGCTTGCCGACGGCATCTACGCTGCTCTTGTCACGACTGTTGCCGGTCTTGTGGTAGGCATTATAGCACTGTTTGCCTACAACTATCTTGTGGCGCGTATCAACAAGGTGATGAACAATCTTGAGGCTAAGACCATGGAGTTCATGGACCTCCTCAATGAGCCAGCATAACCCCTGACCCCTATGGCACTCAAACGACAGCACCGAATGATGGAAGTGTTCTCCATGGCATCCATGACCGATGTCATATTCCTGCTTCTCATCTTTTTTATGGTGACATCCACATTCGTTTTCCCCACCGCCCTTGAAGTGAATCTTCCGGAGAGTTCTCATCAGACATCTCTAAAGCCTTCCACCAGGGTGTTTATTGACAAGGACTCACGTTTCTATGTCTCCATTTCCGGCGAAGAGCCGTCAGCGGTTGAGCTCGAATCGCTCGCCGGTGCGCTTCAGGATGCACGCATCAACTCTTCTCCCGATTCTGACGATTTCATCGCTGTATATGCCGATGAGGAAGTGACTTATGGTACCCTTGTCAGGGTCCTCGACCTCGGAGCGCAGAATAATCTTAAAATGGTGCTTGCAACCAAACCCGCGCCTGCATCCGCTCGACCTGAATAAAAAAAGGACATGGACTCATCCCGTCGAAATCATATCATAGCACTTATCGCCACTCTGCTGTTTCATGCATTGGTGGTGGTGATCCTCGTGTCGATCTATCTGCGCTATTCCCCGGCTGAAGAGGCAAAGCGCGGATGGCCGCCTGTCGATTCCTCGGAGGTGCTGTTCGGAGGTGAGTTTGTGATGATAGGTGATTCTCCCGAGCAGTCCGAAAACAGTGACGAGTCAGCCCCGGCGGAAGTGTCCGAACCTACACCTCCATCACCGGTCGCCGAGGCGGTGGAGAATACCGGCTCACCGTCTCCAACCCCCGCGCCTGTCATCTCTTCCGAGCGTCCTTCGCCTGCTAAGGTTGTCAAGGAGACTCCGAAGGAGCCTACCGGACCCACTAAAGCCGAACGCGAGGAGGCCGAGCGTGTGAAACGCGAGCAGGAGACCCGTCAGAAGATAGCCGACAAGGTGCAGTTCGGAAAGTCTGGTTCCGGCTCGGCAGGGCAAGGTAAAGCAGGAAGTCCCAACGGCAACTCCAATACCGGTGCCCTTAGCGGTACACCCGGATTCAACCTTAAGGGGCGCACTATGGATTCGTGGCAGACTCCTCCGCGCGGACCTCTCGGCACCATAACTGTGCGGGTGAGCGTCAACCGTCAGGGGCAGGTAACGGCAGCATCCTATCAGACAGGTACTGGAGCCGCGGCAGCCAATGCCGCCACACGCCAGAGCTGTGTCACTGCTGCGCGTGCTTCGCGGTTTTCAGTCGACAATGACGCTCCGGCAATACAGACCGGCACCATCACATACCGCTTCCAGTAACTCTGCGTCGAATAAAGTATACTGAAATACAGAAGAGACAGAAGCGACTTATGTTATCGAAGTATTTGTATCGGTAATTATAGTCCACACTTTGTCTCTTCTGTATTTTTATATCGCTTTTTCTTAGTCAACGTATCGGTATGAGGAGATGGTTTGATAATTTTTGAAAAAATCCCACACAAAAGTTTGAATAAATCCAAATTAAGCATTATATTTGCCTCGGATTTGATAAGGCAATCGGTTGTAGAGACATCATGAGAGCCTAATCAGGTCCGGATAACTTTCCTTACATTGACTATCAGAGGGTCAGACAAAGGGAAAAGTAGAGACATACTGAAGATAATTAAGACAGCTTTCCGCCCATCTCCCGCAATTTCCGTTCATTCCATAGCAGTCATTTATGTAGCGGGTATCGTGAACACTTATTGTTAATTACTTCATCATTGCCGACGTATTGATGTTGTGCGCACAGCAGGGATGTGTCGCATAGCCGGTCCGTTTCGGCACACACCTTAAGGTGTGTGCATTCATGCCATGGCATGAATGCACACACCTTAAGGTGTGTGCATTCATGCCATGGCATGAATGCACAGATACCCTTAGATGCTCTCGCTTGCCTTGTCATCACATCGTGCTCGATGATTTTGCTCTGCCGGAAAGACACAGTTAGTTTGGAGATTATTTTATTCATATTTACAACTTTCTAAAAAACTCTTGCATGAAGAACATTTGTTTTCAAATGAGTCGGAAGGTGTGGCTTGCAGCGATACTCACGCTATGCTTCTCTTTCCCTGCTTTAGCGCAGAAAATTACGGTATCAGGTACCGTGATTGACCCTGAGGGTGAACCCCTCATCGGAGCAAGTGTGTTAGTGAGAGGGGAGACCCTCGGAACTGCCACCAACATCGATGGTGAGTACACTATCTCAGTACCCTCCGACGGTGCTCTCGTATTTTCCTATGTAGGTTATGCTACACAGGAGATTCCCGTCAACGGACAGTCCGTTATCAATGTTACCATGAATGTCAACAGCGAAGTTCTTGGCGAGGTAGTGGCTATCGGTTATGGCACAGTGAAGAAGAGTGATGCCACCGGTTCGGTAGCAGTTGTCAAGCCCGACGAAATTGAGGCTGGGCTTGCCACCTCAGTACAGGATATGCTCGTAGGGCAGACCCCTGGTGTTGTTGTCACCACTTCAGGCGGACCGGAGGGCTCTGGCACAATACGTATCCGTGGAGGCTCGTCGCTCAATGCTTCCAACGACCCTCTGATTGTGGTCGACGGTGTACCCCTGTCCAACGACGGTGTGCAGGGCATGGGCAACTCTCTCTCCATGATCGCTCCTGACAATATTGAATCTATGACCATACTCAAGGACGCCTCGGCAACAGCCATTTACGGTAGCCGTGCATCCAACGGTGTCATCATAATCACTACCAAGAAAGGTATAAAGGGGACTCCCGAGGTCAGCTTCTCTGCCAATATGTATGTCAACAAGGCTCAGAAGAGATGGAACGTGCTCGACGCCAATAGCTTCCGTGCTATGATGACAAATGTCTATGGTGCAGGCTCCAACGAAGTCAATGCCCTCGGCAACGCCAACACCGACTGGCAGGACGAAGTTCTGCGCACCACAGTCTCCTCCGACTACAATCTAAGTGTGCGTGGTTCAGCTGGCATGCTTCCTTACAGGGTTTCAGTCACCTATACCAATAGTAATGGTATTCTTAAGACATCCAAGATGGATCGTCTCACATTCGGCTTCAACCTCAATCCCAAGTTCTTTAACGACCATCTGAGCGTAAGTGCTAATGCCAAGGGCTATTATTTCAATAACCGGTTTGCCAACACCGGAGCCATAGGCGGAGCTCTGTCCTACAATCCCACCGTGCCTGTTTACGATATCCATCGTCTGTCAGGCGACAGTGGTCAGAAGTACCTTTTCAACGGCTATACATCCTGGTACAACATATCCGATAAGGACAACAGTGTGGTCCTCAACCCCAACTCGGCTGTCAACCCTGTGGCACAGCTTATGGATGTCAACAATCACGCCGAAGTGTTGCGCTCCAACGGTAACCTTCAGCTCGATTACTCGTTCCATTTCCTCCCCGAACTTCATGCCAACCTCAACCTCGGCTATGATATATCGAAGACCGACGAATACAACGAAGTGATGGCTAACTCTCCCCAGGCATGGCTCAATCACAAGAAGAACGGTGCCGGATATGAGGATTACACTTACCAGTCACGGAGCAACACCCTTCTCGATTTCTATCTCAATTATAAGAAAGATTTCGAGTCGATCAAGTCGATGCTCGATGTCACAGCCGGTTACTCATGGCAGCGTTTCTCCGCTCATGGACGTAACTGGGGTGCTTCTTCCGAAAAGGGTCGTCCCACCACTGCCGGTTTCAAGACCATATCTTACAATAACGGCTCATTCATGATGGATATAGACCCCGAGACCATATCCTCTATCGGCTCCAACTACGTTCAGGACCCTAACAGTGGCAACGGCAACTATCGTTGGCGCAACCATCTTCAGCTTCTTTCATTCTTCGGCCGTGTCAACTACGGCTTCATGGACCGCTATCTTCTCACAGTCACCGTCCGTGGTGATGCCACATCGCGTTTCTCAAAGGACAACCGTTGGGGCGTGTTCCCTTCGGTGGGACTTGCCTGGAGGATCAGCGAGGAGAATTTCCTGGAATCAGCCCGCGGATGGCTCAATGACTGGAAACTCCGTCTCGGATGGGGTGTGACCGGTCAGCAGGAGGTCGGCGGCACAGTCAACTACCTTCCGCAGTACAGCATTGCCCAGCCCGGCTCTTATTATCCTTCCGGACAGCTCGATGCCAACGGTCGGCCCATATATGTCGCTCCTCTGTACCTTCAGGGCTACAATCCCGATCTTAAGTGGGAGTCAACCACTACCTGGAACGCAGGTATGGACTGGGGATTCATGAACAACCGCATCACAGCGGCTCTTGACTACTACTATCGCAAGACCACTGACCTTCTCAGCTTTGTGGCTATCCCGGCAGGTTCATCCACAACCAATATGCTCAACCGCAACATCGGTTCTCTCGTCAACTATGGTATCGAGTTCAACGTTCAGGCTCGTCCCATTGTCACTGACGATTTCACATGGACAGTTAACTACAATGTGGGCTGGAACCACAACGAGATCACAGAGCTTTATGAAGGCTCCACCATCCGTACCGGTGGTATAGCCGGAGGCAACGGCAACACGGTTCAGGCTCATGCCGTAGGTCATGCCGCCAACACATTCTATCTCTATCAGCAGGTATATGACCAGGCTGGCAATCCCATCGAGGGTGCCTATGTCGACCAGAACGGCGACGGTCAGATCGATGATGCCGACAAGATTCTCAATAAGTCACCCGATCCTAAAGTGACTATGACTCTCGGTAACAATTTCCGTTACAAGAACTGGGATTTCGGTATCAACTTCCGCGCCTCAATCGGCAATTATGTGTACAACAATGTCCTTTCCAACAACATAAATACCTCAAATCTCTACTCCTCCTACGGTATCAGCAATGTTGTTGACAATGACGTGTACTTCTCACAGCCCCAGTACATGAGTGATTACTTCCTGCGCAACGGTTCGTTCCTGCGTTGCGAGAACATCACCATAGGTCACACCTGGGACAATCTTCTCAACGACAATCTGCGTATGCGCCTCTTTGCCGGCGTTCAGAATCCATTCATTATCACCAAGTACAAGGGCATTGACCCTGAAGTGTTTGGCGGTATCGACAACAGTGTCTATCCCAAGGCTGTAATCTATACTCTTGGTGTTGTAGCCACATTCTAAACGATTGTTGAAAACACTATTAATCAAGACTAACACAATGAAATTGAATAAATATATTGCGCTTGGCGGTCTTGCCCTCGGTCTCTCGATGTCCTCCTGTATAGGCGACCTGGATCTTGAGCCCAACGACCCCAACTATGGCAATGCCACCGACTATGCAGCCGTTCTTGCCAAGTGTTACAGCGGTATGGCTGTATCAGGTCAGGATGGTCCCGGCTCATCCGATATATCCGGTCTCGACAACGGTCGCGGACAGTACTGCCGTGCCATCTTCATGATGAATGAGTTTCCTACCGACGAATGTCTGTGGATATGGAAGGACGAGGGCATCTATGACATCTGCACCAACTCCTTCGATGCGTCCAACGGCAACATTTACGGTACATACTCGCGCCTATACTCTCACATTGCTGTCTGCAACGACTTCATAGCTAATGCCCGCACCAATTCCGATCCCGTTGTTCAGGATATGGTGCTCCAGGCCCGTACGCTCCGTGCGATGAGCTACTATTGGGTGGTTGACATCTTCGGTCAGGGTTCGTTCATCACCGAGGAGGCGGCTGTGGGTGAGAATCCGGTACAGAAGTCTCGCCTTGACCTCTACAACTGGCTCAAGGATGAGCTTGAGGACATAGTGGCTAAGTTTAAGGACTCTGATATGCCTGTAGCTTACGGCCATGTGGGTCTTGACGGAGCACAGGCTCTCCTGGCCCGCCTTTACCTCAATGCCAAGGTCTACACCGACGGAAAGCAGGAGGGCTGGGCTGAATGCCAGAAGCATTGCGAGGAGATCATCGCTCGTCATAAGGGTGGCGGTTTCAATGGCTCCGGTCTTGCCAACCATTACCTCTATCTGTTCTGTCGCGACAATCATGTGTATATGCCCGGCGGAGGCAACACTGCCGAGAACGAGATTCTTTGGGGTCTCGCTTTTGAACCCTACTATACACAGTCCTACGGTGCTGCCAACTTTATCATCTGTGCTTCCATCACTACTGCAAATATGGATAAGAACGGCTTCTCGATGTCGTCAGCCAACTATGGTATGGTCAACGAGTGGACCTGTATGCACGGTCGTAAAGAGTTCTTCGACAAGTTCACCGACGGAGACAAGCGTTCATCCTTGTGGCTTAAGGAGGATGACGGATTCACCAGAGAGAACACCGACTACTCTACTTTCAACAATGGCTATGCCACTGTCAAGTTCACCAATCTTATTGCAGGTACCGATGGCGGCTGGAGCCAGGAGAACGGTGGTATCTATGGTCCTGTCGACTCTGAGGGCAAGCCTACTATGGCTGCCAACACTCAGAACTGGCCTGACACCGACTATCCTCTCATACGTCTTGCCGATGTCTATCTGATGTATACCGAGTGCTTCATCATGGGTAATGTGGGTGACCAGGCAAAGGCTCTCCGCTATGCCTCCTACGTATCCGAGCGTGCCGGACAGCGCGCCTGGGTGGAAGGCGACCTCACTGCCGACAATATCCTCGACGAGCGTGCGCGCGAGCTGTATTGGGAGCTCACACGCCGTTCCGACCTTGTGCGCCACGACAAATATACAGGCGGTCGCTATCTCTGGTCATGGAAAGGTAATGTCGCTGAAGGAAACTCCATCAACGAGCGTTACAAGCTCATGCCTATCCCTGTGCAGATTATCTCGGCTCAGCCTGAATTCAAGCAGAATCCCGGCTATTAATTCTTAACGGACTTAAATCAACAATGAAAAAGATATCTATATTTTTCGCAAGCGTGGCAGCCGTGCTGTCTTTCAGTAGCTGTAGCGAGACCTGGGATGATAATCCTGTACTGGCTGGTGTCCCTGAAGGTGCCACATTTGAGCTCAACAAGCCCACAATGGCTGATAATGTTGTTCTTCTTGAGGATGGCGGGTCTTTGCATATGACATGCAATCAGCCTGATTACGGCTACCAGGCTCCGGTTTCATATCAGGTACAGGTGTCGCTCACAGAGGATTTCGCTCAGTTTGAGAACCTTGCATCTATCCAGACTAACCGTTCACAGATCAATCCTCCATGCGAGCAGGTGGCAAATGCTGCCTGTAAGCTCCTCGGTGTAGTCGATCCGGAGGATGTTCCTGCCGATCCTGTTGCATTGTGGTTCCGTCTGCGTGCGTTCATAACCCAGAGCCCCGACAACACCTCATGCTTCTCCAATGCTGTCGAGTACAGGAAAGTACGGGTGTATTACAATATCTCAATCCCGGGCAAGCCTTCAGGATTGTACATCCGTGGCGGTATGAATGACTGGTCGGCTACAGCCGATGGCGAATTCAAGACCACCGAGGAGACCGGCATCTATGAGTTAGGTCCTGTGACAATTGCTAAGGGCACTGAGTTCAAGGTGTCTACAGCTGATTGGGGCTTGCCTAATCTCGGTAAGGGCTCCGGCGACCTGAAGATTGACCAGCCTTATCTGCTCACCAACGATGGTGGCTCCGGCAACCTCGTGTGTCCTGACAACTTCACCGGAATTCTCAAGCTTGAGGACCGCTCCGGCAAGTATTATCTCACACTTATCCCCAATAACGAGTAATTTAAAAAATGAAATTTCGCATGAAACTTAATATATTTCTCATGGGGTTGGCTGCTTTGGCTGTTGCCTCATGCGAGGATGGTCCCGGTATTGTACAGCCGAGTGTTGAGCCTCAGTTGCCCGAATTCACTGATGCTGATGTTCAGGTGGCTCTCAGTCAGGGACTCAATTCCTCAGCTATCAATCTTCAGAGCGCGATGGCATCGGATGCGCCTGTCGCTATAGTCGATGTTACTTCTGTGGAGAATCTTCCGGAAGGTGCGCAGCTCGATTTCGCTATACAGATTTCTGACGATGCATCTTTTGCTGACTATAGGGAAGTGTCGGGTCCGGTAAGTGCCGGAAATGTCGCTGAGGCTTCCGCTGTCAGCTTCAACAGTGCATTGAAGGCTATTGCCGGCAATGTCACCGTCCCCACTCAGGTGTATTATAGGATACCTGGTTATGTCACCATAAGCAAAGGCAAGTACCGTCTTGGTTCTGCCGACAAGTATTATGGGGAAGGTCAGGTGACTGTTACCCCTGTGGATAATCCTGTTATCTCGTCCGATCCGTCCGCCGAGCTTGCATCAGGTGCTATCGATATCCAGCAGATGACCGATGATGGTATCGAGATAATACCTCTCATTGATGTGACTTCAATCTCTGAGCTTCCCGAGGGATACAAACTGTCATACAAGTATGTGCTTTCAGGTAATCAGGATATGTCCAATGCAAAGGCTGGCGATGCCGGATTTGAGTCGAATGTTGTGTCCGTATCCCGCGACAAGTTCTATGAGACCTATAAGCAGGTATTCGGAGCTGGTTCCGAAAAGAATACCGTTTACTGGGGTGTTCAGGCTTTCTACACCTACGATGGTGCCACCTACAATGTGAGCGGAGACGATAACTGCATTAAGCAGGGATCTGTAGAGGTGACCCCGTTGGCTGTGCCTCTCCATCTCGGTACTCCTAACACATCTCAGGACTGGAAGCCGGAGACCTCACAATGGCTCGTTAAAGTGGGCACCACCGATGTGTATCGCGGATTCTCATATTTTGGCGGTCAGTATGGCGGCAAGTTCACTGATGATTTCACCGGATCTACAGTATGGTATGGGCTTGACGGCGATGTGGTGATAGATGAGAATGGTGTGGTCACAGGCAAGATAAGCAGCTCATCGGGCAATAACATACTTGAAGGCTCATCACCGGCTCTCTACTGGATGGAGGTCGATATGGAGGCTCTCACTTTCAAGATGACTCCCATTGAGTCCTTCGGTCTGATAGGCAGTGCCACCCCTGGAGGCTGGGATGCCGAGACTAAGCTTGAAGCTTCTGCCGATATGCTCAAATGGACAGCTACAGTAGGGCTTAAGGATGGAGAGCTGAAGTTCCGTGCCAATAATGCATGGGCTATAAGCCTCGGTTCAAGTGCCTCCGATCTTCAGTTTGATGGCGGAAATCTTCCTTCGCCGGGTGAAGGCAATTATGTGGTCACCCTGAGCCTTGGCAAGATCCCTTACACAGCCACTTACGAAGCTCGATGATCAGCCCTTGTTTTTAGATAAATATACCCTCTGATAGTGTCGTCCGGGTGTTTTCCCATATTGTCTTGGGAAACATCCGGACGACCGTTTTTCCGTATATCGGTTCTTTTCTATGCCTGTTCTGAAAATTTTCTTAACTTTGTACTGTGGAAAAATGGTTGCTTTTACCATAAAACAGGTACATGTCCCTGGGAGCATTCTCTGTAATTTTGTACCGTAAATCAATCTTTCACGTATTATGGAAATTATCAAGGATAAGGAATTCGGTGGAGAGCGTCCGCTCTTCGCGTCTCAGGGCATTAAGCTGGAGAATGTCACCGTCCATGCAGGTGAGTCGGCTCTGAAATGCTGTAGGAATATTGTCGCGAGCCATTGTCGGTTTGAAGGCAAGTATCCGTTCTGGCATGTCAAAGGCTTTGAGATTTCAGGCTGTGAGTTCACTCCTGGAGCGCGTGCCGCACTGTGGTATTCGTCAGGGCTACGCATGACCGACACTCAGGTGGATGCCCCGAAAATGTTCCGGGAGATGGATGGCGTGGACCTTGAGAATGTACGCATACCCGATGCGCAGGAGACCCTCTGGCACTGTCGCAATGTAAGGCTCCGCAATGTCGAGGTCGGGAATGCCGATTATCTGTTCATGCACTCCGATAATATTGATATCGACAATTACCGCCAGGATGGCAACTATTCGTTCCAGTATTGTCGTAATGTGGTGATACGCAATGCCGAGATCAATTCCAAGGATGCTTTTTGGAACACTGAGAATGTAACCGTCTACGATTCGTCGCTTACAGGCGAATACCTCGCCTGGCATTCCAGGGGGCTTCGTCTTGTGCGCTGCCACATTTCAGGCACGCAGCCCCTGTGTTACTGCGAAGGTCTTCTCTTGGAGGACTGCACATTTGATGCGGATGCCGATCTCGCTTTTGAGGATTCCTGTGTCGATGCCACCATCCTTTCTCACATCACAAGTGTGAAGAATCCACGCTCCGGCTCTATCCGTGCCGGCTCTATAGGTGAACTGATTCTTGACACAAATATTCTCGCTCCTGCCGACTGTAAAATTCAAACTGAATCATAAGCAATGTCTACCTACGATTTCGATCACACACCTTCCCGCTCAGGATCAGGCTCCTGCAAATGGGACAGATACCCCGGTGCTATACCTTTGTGGGTGGCCGACATGGATTTCCCCGCCGCACCATGTATCATGGATGCCCTGCGCCGAAGGATCGATCACGGTGTGTTCGGTTACACACATGTCCGTGACGAATACTATAGCGCACTCACAGGATGGTTCTTACGCGAGCACGGCTATGAGTTCTCACGTGAGGATGTAATATATATTCCCGGAGTGGTCCCGGCACTTTCGGCTATAATCAAAGCTCTTGTTCCTGTGGGCAATGGCGTGATAGTCATGACCCCTGTCTACAATTGTTTCTTCTCATCTGTATGCAACAACGGTTGCGAGGTGGTGGAATGCCCGCTTGAACCACATCCGGCAGGCGACGGAGAATTCTCCTACAGCATTGATTTCCCTCTTCTTGAAGAGCTTGCTTCCGATCCTCGCAATTCTATGCTCATACTCTGCAATCCTCACAATCCTGGCGGCAGGGTTTGGACTGTCGAAGAGATGACCAGGGTTCGTGACATATGTCGCAGTCACGGAGTGCAGGTGCTGAGCGATGAGATCCATTGTGAGCTTACGATGCCGGGTTACAAATACACCCCTTATGGCATACTCGACCCTGAGGCTGTGGTGTGCGTGGCTCCTACCAAGGCATTCAATATTGCCGGACTACAGATAGCCAATATCGTGTGTCGCAATCCTCATACTCTCGCGCTCGTCAATCGTGCAGTGAACATAAACGAGGTGTGCGATGTAAATCCTCTTGGAGTCGAGGCTCTTATAGCAGCCTATACTCCCGATGGCAAGGAGTGGCTTGATGCCGTAAAGGCATATCTTGCTGCCAACTGGCAATACACCCGCGATCTCTTGCGTGAACAGTTGCCGCAGTGTCCGTTAGCCCGTCTTGAAGCCACTTATCTCCCTTGGCTTGATGTCTCGTCATTGGGTGTGACAGGTTCTCGGCTTGCCGACATGGTTGAGCGTGAATGCAACGTGAAGGTCAATTCCGGAGCCATGTATGGCGACGACCGTTACATACGTCTCAACATCGCATGCTCTCGCTCACTTCTCGATGAGGCACTCACTCGCATTATTGCAGTCATTAAAAGCCGGCTGTAGAAGCATGTAATCCTCATGCCGGATATATCAGTCATACGTTCCGGCGGTAAGCTCACCATTGCTCAGCAGCTCAAGCTTACCGTTCAGCTGTCGTGGCCTGCCATGATGGCGCAGTTGTCGAGTATCATGATGCAATACATCGATGCGGCGATGGTCGGGCGACTTGGGGCGGATGATTCCGCATCAGTGGGTCTGGTGTCCACATCCCTCTGGCTCTTTTGGGGCATATGTTCGGCTGTCACCATGGGGTTCTCCGTGCAGGTTGCGCACAGCATAGGTGCCGGCGATTATGCCAGGGCGCGGAATATTCTGCGCCAGGGTATCACCGCCTGCCTTATATTCAGTGTGGCGGTGGCATTGGTGGGTGCGGCTATAGCCTGGCCGCTTCCTCATTGGCTTGGAGGCAATGAGGAAGTCTGTCCGGGGGCTTCACTGTATTTCCTGGTGTTTGTGCTTGCCCTCCCGCTTCTCACCATGAATTATCTCGGCGGAGCCATGTTGCGGTGTTCCGGCAATATGAAAGTCCCCGGCGGCCTTAATGTGATGATGTGTCTGCTTGATGTGGTGTTCAATTTTTTCCTTATTTTCCCTACGAGGCAGCTCGACATTTTAGGCATGCAGATAGTGATGCCGGGAGCCGGGCTCGGAGTGTTCGGAGCGGCACTCGGCACAGTGTCGGCTGAGATTGTCACGGCAGGAGCTATGATGTGGTATCTCTGTTTCCGACAGGAGGGGATGGCGATCGCGCGGGAGCGCGGGAGTTTCCGTCCTGTCCGGGATGTGATACGTAAGGCATTGAGGGTGTCTGCCCCAATGACTCTGGAGCACGCTGTGATATGTGGCGCGCAGATTGCTGTCACCGTCATTGTCGCGCCTCTCGGCATTATGGCTATTGCAGCCAACGCCTTTGCAGTCACGGCAGAGAGCATCTGCTATATGCCTGGATACGGTATCGGGGATGCTGCTACGACGCTTGTGGGGCAGAGCTATGGTGCTGGGCGTCTCGACCTTGCACGGAGGTTCGGGTATATCACTGTGGCACTCGGCATGGTGACGATGACAGTCATGGGCGTGGTCCTGTATGTCTGTGCCCCTTGGGTTATGGAGCTTATGACACCTGTGGGTGATATAGTAAGTCTCGGGGTCAGGTCATTGCGCATAGAGGCTTTCGCCGAACCGATGTTTGCCGCCTCCATCGTGGCTTACGGTGTGATGATAGGGGTGGGTGACACAATTCTCCCTGCTGCTATGAATTTCTGTAGCATCTGGCTTGTGCGTCTGCCGCTTGCCGCCATCCTTGCCCCTTCTATGGGGCTTGCCGGAGTATGGTTGGCGATGTGTATCGAGTTGTCATTTCGTGGAGCCATATTCCTCTTCCGCCTATTCTCGGGAGCATGGTTGAGGAAAGGGTTGTGATAACCGATGACCACAGGCTGATTTTAGTAATCCAATGGTGCTGCAATTCAAAATATTGATGGTTTAATCAGGTTGAATGGCGGCTGTCGGCTTGCAAAATGACATTTTTTTGAGTAAATTTGTGGATTGGTTGTCGGAGGCTTGCAGATGAAGCCGTCCGGGATGACCGGTGATCAACAAAATAATTCAGCCTTGCGCCCGAATTGCGTCAAGGCACAAACGATTATGCTTGACGGAACGCTTGATAAAGACCTTGTTGCTGATGCGTCGATATGCAATATGCTTGTGCGTGTCGGCATTGAACGCGTTGATGTGGTAGTCTACTCCATAGTCTCTGACAACAGCCTTATATATCGCTCCTTCCCTGTGGCATCGGCTGTCTCGCGGGTTAAGGCTCTTGAATCAGTGGTGTACGAAAATCCTCTGATGCTATGTGATTTTCGTAGAGTGTATATTGTCATAGACACAAATGATTATGTTGTTGTCCCCGCTGAGGTAAACGACACTGACGATGCATCAAGGATATTTCTGGCTCTTCATCCAGGCTATGACGGTACGGTGGAGAGGGCCGATACGGCGACTCGCAACGCCTTCATGATGTTCGGTATAGAGCGGGAGTTGCAGGGATTCATTGGCAGGACATTTGTCGGGGCGGTTGTTATGCCTCACATGGCACCGCTTATGCGGTATTTCGCCTCCAAGCCTGGACGAGGAAACTCCCGGCGCATGGTGTGCAATTTCCGTCGGTCATCTGTCGATGTTGTGATGCTCGACGGAAACTCTTTGCTTCAGGCCAACACTTTTCTGTTCAGTAATCCTATGGATGCTGTCTACTATATACTTGCGTCGCGTTCGCGGCATGGGCTTGATCCTTACAACGACGAGATCCTTCTCACAGGCGACCAGAATATACGTGAAGAAGTGACCCCTGTGCTCCGTAAGTATGTGTCACGCGTCATGCCTTCGATATTCCCGCCACAGATGTTCCGCGCAGGCAAAGATGCCATGCGTGCTCCTTTTGACTTAATAGTGACCCCGTTATGCGAATAATCCGAGGAAAATACGGACGTCGCCGTTTCGACGTGCCTACAAATATCACAGCGCGACCCACCACCGACTTTGCGCGTGAAAACATTTTTAATGTCATAGAGAATATCACTGACATAGAGGGAGCGCGCTGTCTCGACCTCTTTGCCGGGACCGGTGCTGTGTCTTTTGAATTTCTCTCACGTGATGCCGCTTCGGTGACCTCGGTGGAGAAATCACCCATACAGGGCCGTTTCATCGAAAAGGTGGCTCGTGAGCTTGGCGACAGTAACATCCGCCTGCTCCGGGCCGATGCAGTGCGGTATATACGCGATGCAGTCACTCCGTTTGACATCATATTCGCCGATCCCCCTTACAATATGGAGGGATTTGCCGACATTCCGGCAGCAGTTCTGTCAAGCAGGCTTATTAAGCCTGGAAGTGTATTTATAATGGAGCATTCCAAGGCTTATGATTTCTCGTCGCTCCCGCATTTTGATCATCATAGGGCTTACGGCTCGGTCAATTTCTCCATCTTTGTTGTGCCATCTGAAGTGGATAGCGCATCGGAGCTTGCAGGTGAGAACGAAAAAAATACTGCCGAGTAGGTCAAAAATCGCACGCGAAGTGTTAACTTTGCGGAATATTATCATCGATTCATAACAAATACCCGAAATATGGACTTATTTGAAAGAATTTCCGCCGATATAAAGGCCGCTATGCTTGCACGCGAAAAGGTACGTCTGGAGACCCTTCGTGGCGTCAAGAAAGAATTTCTCGAAGCCAAGACTGCTAAGGGAGGTGACGGCTCTCTGTCGGATGATGCCGCTATGAAGATTCTTGCCAAGATGGTGAAGCAGCGCAGGGAGACGGCTGCTATCTATGAGGAGCAGAATCGTTTCGACCTCCGCGACAACGAGCTCGCTGAGGCTGCTGTGATCGAGGAATATCTCCCCAAGCAGCTTTCCGAAGATGAACTCACCGAGGAGCTTAAGAAGATTATAGCTCAGGTAGGTGCTACATCTCCTAAGGAAATGGGTAAGGTGATGGGCATAGCCTCCAAGGCTCTCGCTGGCCGTGCCGACGGCAAAGCCATCTCCGCAAAAGTTAAAGAACTTCTCAACTGATAGAAAGGATGCTTACTCTACAACAGATAAAAGAGGACCCCGAGCGCATCATTGCGCGCCTCGCTGTCAAAGGTTTTGACGGCAAACAGGGGGTTAATGACGTTATTGACTTCGACGACGAGCGCAGGAACCTTCAGTTCCAGAGCGATACTCTCGCAGCTCAGCTCAAGAAGAAAGCTGACTCAATAGGTCGTCTCATGAAGGAAGGAAACAAGGCTGAGGCTGAGGAGGCCAAGAAGGAGGTTGCCGAGATGAAGGAGAAGCAGAAAGAGCTGTCCGACCGTCTCGCCGTCACTGAGAACTCTATCCGTGACATTCTTCTCGGTATGCCCAATGTACCTTGCGATATGGTGCCCGAGGGGCTCACCGCTGCCGATAATGTTGTGGAGAAGACAGGTGGCAAGATGCCTGAGCTTTCATCTGACGCACTCCCTCACTGGGATCTTGCCAGGAAGTACAACCTCATCAACTTTGATCTCGGTGTAAAGATCACCGGACCTGGTTTCCCTGTGTACATCGGCAAGGGTGCGAAGCTCCAGCGCGCTCTCATCCAGTTCTTCCTCGACCGGGCTTCCGATGCCGGTTATCTTGAGATACAGCCCCCTTATGTTGTCAACGAGGCTTCCGGTTACGGCACCGGCCAGCTCCCCGACAAAGAAGGGCAGATGTACCTTATCAATGAAGATAAGCTCTACATGATCCCTACCGCAGAGGTCCCTGTCACCAACCTCTATCGCGATGTCATAATCCCGGCTGATCAGCTTCCGGTGAAGAACTGTGCTTATTCGGCATGTTTCCGTCGCGAGGCAGGAAGCTACGGCAAGGATGTGCGCGGACTCAACCGTCTGCATCAGTTTGACAAAGTCGAGATCGTGCGCATCGAGAAGCCTGAGGACTCATATGCGGCTCTCGAAGAGATGAAGGATCATGTTCAGGGTCTGCTTGAAAGCCTCGGGCTCCCCTGGCACATACTCCGTCTGTGTGGCGGCGACATGAGCTTCACCTCTGCGATAACATTCGACTTTGAGGTCTACTCTGCCGCGCAGGAACGTTGGCTTGAGGTGTCATCTGTATCCAACTTCGAGACCTATCAGGCAAACCGTCTGAAATGCCGTTACCGCGGTGAGGACAAGAAGACTCATCTTTGTCACACGCTCAACGGCTCGGCTCTCGCCCTCCCGCGCATCATGGCTGCTCTCCTGGAGAACAATCAGACACCCGAAGGTATCATTGTTCCCGAATGCCTGCGCAAGTACACAGGATTTGACGTCATCAACTAATCGAGCCTATCGATTGTTGTATCCTTGAAAATTCAATCAGATTATGGAAACAACACGACAAGCTAAAATAGCACGTCTCATTCAGAAGGAACTGAGTGAGATATTCCGCTTGCAGACTGCCAAGACTCATGGAGTGCTCGTGTCTGTGAGCGCAGTGCGCGTGTCGCCTGACTTGAGCATCGCCAAGGTATATCTCTCTATTTTCCCCACAGATAAGTCGCAGGAGCTTCTGGAAAGTATCACTGCCAGTGCAAAGACCATCCGCTACGAGCTTGCACAGCGTGTGAGATTTCAGCTCAGGAAATGTCCCGAGCTGAGTTTCTACATCGATGATTCGCTCGATTATATCGAGAATATCGATAAGCTCCTCGGAAAACAACCGGACTGATATGCTCGCTCTGCGCATAGCGTTGCGCTATCTGTTTGCTAAGAAAAGTCATGCCGCTGTCAATATCATATCCATGATATCGATGGCTGGCATTGCTGTTGCCGCAATGGCTATGGTGTGTGTGCTGTCAGTGTTCAACGGTTTCACCGATCTCGCCTCCTCACGCCTATCGGCTATCGATCCTGAAATCAAGGTTACGCTGCCGTATGGAGCGGTGATAGCCGATGGCGACTCTCTTTCTGGCATAGTGGCTTCGGTGCCTGGTGTGGCAGCTGTCAGGCAGGTGCTTGAGCAGCGCGCCCTCGCAGTGAGCGACGGCGACCAGATGCCTGTCAAAGTGCGAGGCATTGAAGAGGGGTACTCTGACGTGTCCACTCTTTCCGAACTCGTTATCGATGGCGAAATGGTCGACTCCCCATCGATGAATTGTGCATTGCTGAGTGTCGGGGTGGCTATCCGCACCGGGGCTCGTCCAGCCTACGAGTCAACCTTTTTCCTCACAGTCCCGCGCAGGCTCGGACGCATCAACCCTGCATTCCCGATGGCTGCGTTCCGTACCGACACATTGGTTGTGAGCGGCGTATATCAGACCGATCAGGGTGAGTATGACGAGGATCTCGTGTTCATACCCTTGCGTTCGGCACGTACTCTTTTCGACTATTCCACGGAGGCTACATCACTTGATGTGGCTGTTGATTCCGGATTCAGCATCCCACAGGTAGTTGATGGCATCAGCAGCCGTCTCGGTGACGGATACATTGTGGCTGACCGTCTCAAACAGCAGGAATCCTCTTTCCGTATGATAGAGATTGAAAAATGGATCACATTCCTGATGTTGCTCTTTGTCCTGGTTATGGCTTCGTTCAACATCCTTTCCACCATGTCGATGCTCATTATTGAGAAGGAGGATAATATGCGTATCCTCACATCGCTTGGTGCCTCACGAGGGATGCTCAGGAGGATATTCCTGGAGGAAGGTATGCTCATTGCTGTCATGGGCGGTATTATAGGGGTGGCTATTGGAGTTGTGTTATGTCTGCTTCAGCAGCATTTCGGACTGATATCTCTTGGCGGAGACCCGTCTCAGATGTCTATTGACCATTATCCGTGCCGTCTGTCCCTCACCGATGTCCTCGTTACCTCGGCAGTGGTGCTCGTCATAGGATTCTTTTCCGGAATGGTCTCCTCTCGTTCTCTCCCTCGATTGGACCGTTGACTTTTTTTGAATTGACGTGAGTTTTTTGTAACTTAGCGGTCAGTAATAATTGAAATCTTCATTACTATGATGTCTCATCGTTATTGTGTCATAATGTGTGGTGGAGTCGGTAGCCGTTTTTGGCCCTACTCACGCGAGGATCGTCCCAAACAGTTCATTGATTTTATGGGGACCGGGCGTTCGCTCCTTCAGATGTCCTACGACCGCATACTCCCATTGGTGCCCAAGGAAAATATCGTGGTGGTAACCAATGCGAAATACGCACCTCTCATCCGTGAGCAGCTTCCCGATCTGCTCCCTCATAATATACTTCTCGAACCTGCACGCCGCAACACCGCCCCTTGCATCGCCTGGGCGGCTTACCATATAGCAGCCCTTGATCCTGATGCTTCGATGATAGTCGCCCCGAGCGATCATCTCATAACAGGTGAGAGCATCTATTGCGACTGTGTGAGGAAAGGTTTTGAGTTTGTTGAGAGCAAAGATGCCCTCCTCACTCTCGGCATCACACCGGTACGTCCCGAGACCGGTTACGGCTATATACAGATAGGGCCTAAGGTCACCGATGATATCAACAAGGTAAAGACATTCACCGAAAAGCCTAATCTTGAGCTTGCCAAAGTGTTTTTGGAGACAGGTGAATTCTTCTGGAACGCAGGCATATTCCTTTGGAAAGCCTCGTCTATCATCAATGCTCTCCGCAGATATGACACCGATCTGACAGTACTTTTCGATCGTGGTGAAGGACTGTTCGGCACTCCCCGAGAGGACGATTTCATAAGGCAGAATTTCGGGGCGTGCCCCGCCAACTCCATTGACTATGCTGTGATGGAGAAAGCCGACAACGTATATGTCGAATGTGCCGGATTCGGTTGGAATGATCTTGGCACATGGAGTGCGCTGTATGACAATTCCGCCAAGGATGCCGACAGCAATGTGGCGCAGGGAGGAAGTCTCGTGGCTTACGACTCTCATGGCAACATCTTTGTGACACCTAATGGCAAGCTCATTGTGGCTGACGGTCTTAAGGATTATATTGTTGCCGATGCGGAGGATGTGTTGCTTATATGTCCTAAGGCTGATGAGCAGCGCATAAAGCAGATGGTCAATGATGTGAAGATGCGTTTCGACGATAAATTCCTTTAATACCTATCGACCATGGAACCCCAGTCTTATTCTCTGACTCCCGAGGAGGAGCGCAAGCTGATCGATGATGAGTTTGCCGATCTTCTTCAGGGATATATTAAAAGTAATCACCGCAAGAAAGTGGATATAATAGAGCGGGCATTCAAGTTTGCTCGTTCTGCCCATGAAGGGGTGCGACGCCGCTCCGGCGAGCCTTACATCCTGCACCCTATTGCCGTTGCCAAGATTGCTTCACGTGAGATAGGGCTTGGTTCTACTTCCATATGTGCCGCCCTTCTTCATGATGTGGTGGAGGACACCGAGTACACGGTCGAGGATATAGAGCGGCAGTTCGGCAAGAAGATTGCCGAGCTTGTGGAGGGGCTCACCAAGATCTCGGGTGGTATCTTCGGCGACAGGGCGTCAGCCCAGGCTGAGAATTTCCGTAAACTCCTGCTCACAATGAGCCAGGATATACGTGTTGTGCTCATAAAGATGGCTGACCGCCTGCATAATATGCGCACACTTGGGTCAATGGCTCCCAACAAGCAGTACAAGATCGCAGGCGAGACCCTCTATATATATGCCCCGCTTGCCCATCGCCTGGGGCTGTTCAGCATAAAGACCGAACTGGAGGACCTGAGCTTCAAGTTCGAGCATCCTGCCGAGTATGCCCGTATAGCATCTCTTATAAAAGGAAGCGAAGAGAAGCGCGAGATGGTCTATAACAATTTCGCGACACCGATTCGTCAGCGTCTTGCCGCCATGGGGCTCACCTACGAGGCTAAGGCACGCGTCAAGTCGGTGTACTCCATATGGCGTAAGATGGAGGCTAAGCGTATTCCGTTTGAGGAGGTATACGACCTCTATGCCATGCGTATCATCTTCGATCCGCCGTCAGGAGTAGGGGAAAAGGAGATGTGTTACCGCATATATGCCGCGCTTACCGATCTCTATCGGCCGCATCCCGAACGTATCCGCGATTGGATCACAGTGCCGAAAGCAAACGGTTATCAGGCTCTTCATGTGACGCTTATGGGACCTGACGGCAACTGGATAGAGGTACAGATACGCTCTCGCAAGATGGACGAGATAGCCGAGAAAGGCTTCGCTGCCCATTGGAAATACAAGATTGGCGGCGAAGGGGAGGAGGAGAGCGAGCTGACAGTGTGGCTGCGCACAATCAAGGACATTCTTGACGACCCCAACCCGAACGCTATCGATTTTCTCGACACGCTCAAACTCAATTTCTTCTCAAGTGAGATAGTGGTGTTCACCCCTAAGGGAGAGCTTCTCACGCTTCCGTCAGGTGCGACAGTGCTCGATGTTGCATACACTCTTCACTCCGAGATAGGCAATCATTGTATAGCCGGAAAGGTCAACCACAAGCTTGTGCCGTTGTCGAGTAAGCTAAATTCCGGAGATCAGGTCGAGGTGCTGACTTCGCAGTCCCAGACTCCTAAGTCGGAATGGATGTCATTCCTTTCCACCGCCAAGGCGAAGACGCGTTTGCGCAAGGAGCTTCGCAGGGTGCAGATGCCATATGTCGAGGAGGGGAGCAGGATTTTTGAAAAGTTCCTTGCCGATAACCATATCATACTGAACAACAATGTTATCACCAAGATTCTTGGCAGATATCAGGTTCAGACACGTGAAGAGCTCTTTCTGAAGCTCGGGTCAGGTGAGGCATCGATTGACGATTATCTCAATGTCAATACATCCTCAGGGGCGAAGTCATTTGTTAGCCGTCTTTTCAGCCTCGGATTCGGAGGGCTGAAGCCCAAGCGCATTCGAGGAGCTGACGCAGGTCAGTCCGGTCAGACACCTGACTCGAATGCCGGGAAAATCAATACTAAAAAGGTATATGTGCTCCACGACGACGGCAAGGAGAGCAATTATATATTTGCCGATTGCTGTCGCCCCATACCCGGTGATGACGTGATGGGTTTTCTCAACTACGATGGCAAGGTGGAGATTCACTCCCTCACATGCCCTCATGCCCAAAAGCTTAAGGCAAGCCACGGCGACCGTCTTCTGGCGGTGAGATGGGATAAGGTTGCAAGCGAGTTTATAGCCAATATCCGTATTGAAGGTATTGACCGTCATGGCATTCTACAGGAGCTTACAGGGATGATTTCCAGCTCATTGGAGATCGACATACGCCGGCTCAACATTGAGGCTAAGGGCGAAGTGTTCACATGCAGTCTCGATGTCAAGGTCTCAGATACGTCCCAGGTGGACTCTCTTTGTTCGAAAGTTCTGAAGATCAAAGGTGTCAGGAGGGCTGACCGCGTGAAGTGATCCCTGTTACATCACAGCTATACGTTTGGCTGCTGACGATGATGTGGAGGGTGTGGTGTCCGACCCTTCCGATATCACGGTGGCGCGGTACACATATATGCCGCGGCCCACACGGTTGCCGCTCATATTGTTGAGGTCCCATTTCACAGGTGTCGTCAGATACATATCGGCACGTCCGCGGGTTGTGTCGCTCCATACGAAGCGTCCCGACATGTCGTATACATCTATCCTCACGCTCAGCATGGCATCTGGACGGTTGTGTGCTATATAGAAATTAGCCTCTGTCGAAGCCGGGTTTGCATCGGTATAAACGTCGAATATCTTTGGGGCAAGTGTCGGGTCCACATAGAAGTCTATTGACGCAGTTGTGGAATTTCCTCCTATGTCCCACACTTTGAGTGAGGCTGTATGGTGTCCCGGAGTCAGTTCCGGCAGCTGATAGGCTATGTTGCCTGCCGGAGAGCCGTCTATGTCGGGTATGAATGACGATGACAGGTCGCTGAGGTTCTTTGTTTCATCTATGCGCAGCGACATCTGATGGCCTACTCCGGCAAGTGACATGTTTATACCCATATCATCGCTCACTCTTGCCAGCAGCATAGGGGTGGGATTGACGGCATCACCGTTGCGGAAAGTCTCGTGGTTGAGATACATTGATTCGATCACCGGGGCATTGTCGTCCACGATAGCATTCTCATCATATCCGTACACATAGAAATCTCGGTTGGCTCCCACTGCTGATAATAGTATGTCATCATCGCTTTGGGCATACATTGACAGGGTGGCATTGCGGAAATTATCGGATATTTCAGGAGGAAGTATTATTGTGCACTCCCATTTTCCGTTGACAACTTTGGCTCGTCCTGTATAGAGCTGTTCCCCCTGCTCGTCGAACACTATGCCTCCTGTGCCCGAGGAATTCTCCCTTCCGTGTGTTGTGTGGCTGCTTTCGGCATCGTAGAGAGTAAGCTCGATGAATCCGTTGAATGACTCGATGACATTTCCGTCATGGCTGCATACCGATCCGCTGAGTTTTGTGTTCCCGAGAGCAGTGATTACCGGCGGCTCTGAATCTCCGTTGTCGGCAGTGACTGCCTTGTCATTTATGCTGTCGAGTGTGGCGGTATTCTCCGGAAAAGCCAGTCTCATGGCTGGATCGCCGAGCAGCACATATCGGAGCTTGTTGGAGTCTGCGCCTATTCTGTTTTTTGAACGGCGCAGTATCTCTCCTATAGGGCGCATCCTTCCGTCGCTGTCAGTGTCGAACAATTCCTTGCCAAGGGCTGAGGTCAGTATGCCGTTGCGTGAGATATACACTGTCCTGGTGGCAGAGATACCGCCTATCAATCCTCCGGCATCGGAAAGGGTGAGATATTCCATTCCGCAATGCTCATCGTCGTCCCATTGGGCGAATGTGCAGGTCGCCCCATAAAAGAATGGCGCACGGCGAAGATATAATTTCTGGAGGTCCGAATAGTTCAGTAACCCTTCTCTGCCTATGCTGTTGTGGGATGAATGACCCACATAGTTCCACCACACCACACCCTCGTTGAGCAGATTGTGAAGTTTCTCTCGTGCCGGTTTCGCTACACCTCCGATCAGTTCGAATTCATCGACATATACTTTATGGTATGTCATGTCGCGTCCTTTGGCAAACGAACGGAAATTCTTCTCTATATCCTCGGTCTGTGTCATGTGTATGTTATCGTTTCCGTTGTCAGCAGCGAGCACTATCCGGTTGCGCCATCTTCCGCTTTTCGGAGCCTTGTTATAGGCGGTAAGGCGGTCTACAAACACCTTTGCCTCTTCCGGGTTGTGGGCTGGTATTCTGCCGACTGCGATATTTATGGTCGCTGACGAAAAATTTAGCCCTGTGTTGTCCCCGAGTACACCCAGGGCATCGTCAGTGCTGTATGATTCCTGTTCGCTATGTCCGTTGTCGGTCTGCCATACAGGGACTGTTGTCTCCATATTGTTGCGCCACACTGGGGTTATCTTCCGGTGGTCATAGTTTACGCTTCCCATGATCAAGGCATACTGTAGTCTATGTCGATTTGTGTCACTTCCGCGGTCATAGAACATCTTGAGCATTCGGCGCATGGCGTTGATGTCGGCACATCCGCTTCCGAATTCATTGGCTACAGCATCCGTGCTGACAACAAGTACCCTCAATGAATCTGGCTCTTCCATGTGAAGCCTTGCTACTCGTTCTGCTTGCTCTCGTAGCGAAGGGTGTGTGAAAATCACCATGTCGGGAGTAGGTTCGGCATGTATGTTCTGGTTTCGCACCACTTCGGCAACTTTAGGCACCGGTAGTGCCGCATTCTCGTCCCAGGCGGCATATCTGCGCTTGCCGTAATACTCATTGGTCCAAGTGGCGTTCCCTTGTGAGATGACAGGTTTCATCCTAACTACTTTAAGCGGATTTGTCACATCCCACACGCGGGTCGACTCCGACACTCCTGAGAGAGTTACTGTGGAGTTTTTCACAGTGAAGTCAAGATGTCGTGATTCCGGCATAGCCAGTTCGCGCAGGTAGCATATGGTGATATTATCAAGATGAGCAAGCGACACCGATCCTATGGGAGAAGCCGTGATAGTGAGGTTGAGTTTCTCTCCCTGTGTATCGAGGGTGCGTTGTGTCACGAGGATCTCTCCGTAGTCAGTGGTCCCGGCTACTCGGTCAGATGTCAGTGGCGGCAGAGTGTTGCCGTTCTCCGCGAATGTCAGTTGCACGCCACCGCTCGATTTAGCGAAAAACTCACAGCGCATATAGGCGTTACTGTCCGCGCACCTCCCTGGCATGTTGAATGTGAAACGCCGCGTGGGAGTGAACTTGAAATCCTCGCCAACAATGAGATGTCCGCTGTGTGCGGGGCTTACTGCTTCAAGCTCGTGGCGCACACTTTCAATGAATGTGGTGACCCCCTCACCGGAAGGAGTGCCCCCTTCGGTCGGTATGGACCTTTGTTCGGCATTACGGTCGCTGATGAAATAATACCCGTGAGTGCTGTAAGGATTGGCGGTATGGTAATGGGTATTGTCACTGTTATCGTGGCGTGACAGCGGACCTTCGGCATAGAACACAATCCCTCTGGGGGTCATCTCGCTCTGTACCATAGGGAGGTCATCGATATAATTTTCGAGTGAAAGCCTGTCAGGGATCCTCCTGCCACCGTAGCCGTACACCCTTACATTTCCGGGGTTATCGAACCCCCATGCTCTTATGTCGGCAATCGGTATGAGATGCATCCCTGTCTGCTCCACGCTGAGCTTCACCCAGCGGCCCCGGCTCAGCACAGAATGTCCGGTATAGATGTCAGGGGAGAAAGCAACAGCCGATGCAGCATCCCATAACGACAGAATTAAAAATATATATCGTAGATATCGTGAATTCATGATACAGATCCGTATAACCATATTAACGCGGCCCAGCGACACTTTATTGCAACGGCTCATTGAATTCCGTCCCGACAGCAAAAAAGTAGCGTGACCCTCTTAAAGCTCCAAGTCACGCTACTTTTTCAGATGTTTCGGAAAATGATATTGTATTTATAATTTTTCAATCTGGTAATGTATCATCTCTTTGTCAATTAGGCAAGTCAATAACCATTTAAGAACTTTGAATGTAACCTGTGGCTTAGTGCGCTGTTCTCGTCGGATGCGCTGTTGCCGCTGTCTATGATATGCGCTGATTTGCGGTTATGTCAGCCATGAACATATCGGACGGCGGATTATGACGTGTCTATTCGCCGTAAATCAAGGTGCTATAATGTCGGTTTTTGCCGATGTTTGTCGTCGTTTATCAATCACGTATTTCGCCTTTGTGGACCACCATTTTTACCAATGTCCGTTTGGAACTGTGTGTATCTGAAACCCAAAGCACGGAATCGTTCTGTGCGTAGATGCGTGTTGGTTGGGAAAAGGCGTATCCTTTGATTGCTTTCAGGGCGCGACACCATTCTTGAAGGTTGCGGTCATATATGTTTATGGCATCGTTGTTGCCGGTGACATACCATCTGTTGTTGCATATGGCAAATGTTTTGGGTTTGAAGTCGAGAGCCATAGTGAGTTCATCGATATCAATTGAAGTGTTGTCGGGCAGATCGTCATTTATCAAGGAAGGATCAATCACGCGGATTATCTTGTTTTCATAATCTGAGAGGAGTATCCTACCGTCCTCGTCAGGCTGCATGTAATGGGCGGCAAATGAATTGTTTGATGATCCGTTTCCGGATACGTGTTTATAACGCTTTGTCTTTTGATAATTATCTTTGGTGGCATCCGATTCTTTGTAGATGCTTACTTTACCATTCTTGTCACGTGCGAGTATCAGACCATCATTGACTGTTAGTGCCTGAGCTTGAAATACAGGTCCATTCCAGTTGCCATTGCCAATACATGTGATATAGTCAAGATCGGGAAGTCGGAATACATGGATTCGTGACTGGCGTTCGGATATGTACAGCCGGTCGCCGGCCGGGACTATAGCTTCTATCCAGCTTCCGAAACTTAATGTCTTATTGTCGAATTGCCACGACTTAATGGTGGAGAGTAGCTTGTTGTCCTTTTGGCTGAACAGCATAAGGCTGTTGCCTTTGCCGCCAATGTTGGCTACAAGCAGGGTGTCTCCGATATGGGCTACTGTATAAGGGATAAATTCATCAGCCTGCTCCATATTGAGAGTCAGAGCATTGATTTTATTTACTGCTTCGTAGGAATAATACCAGTAACTATTGTAGTCATCCGTTGAGTCTTGTTTAGGAAGAGTGTCTTCAAGTTCATCTTTGCCGCATTGTACGGTCATAACACCGAACATTATGACAAGAATATAAGAGTATATTTTCATATATTTTTAGTCTGTTATATAAGGTTGGAGTTATATCAGTTCATTCATAGGGATTGCATAGACACAGGTGGCGTTTTTCATGCGGTCGGTTATGAACAGTGTGTTCCGTCGTATGCAGAATTTTTCAGGAGCCTGTAGTGTGACGGAGCCTATTGTGGTGAGATCTTTTATGATCTCTCCTGTGTCGGGATTGACTTCGCAGAATTTTTCATTACCGTTTGAGCTCACAAACATACGTCCTTGGTAGAAGTCGAGAGCATATGGTCCGTTTTTGTAAGGCAATTGTTTTGTGCGTTTGAGTGTCGCGCATTCGCGGATATCGGCGGGGGATAATATGTCGATACGTCTGGACGGATGTGTCGTGTACAGAAGACCGTTGCGGTCGTTCATCGCCATTCCATAGGTCCCGGATGTCTCGCCAAGGTTTTCCGATCGTGCGTAGATGTATTGTATCGATCCGGAGGATATTGATTGCTCTTCAGCGAAATCCACATAGCGTTTGTCTCGTATCATGACGAGTCCATTGTAGAGTGTCACGTCAAATGCGTGTACGGTCTGAGTAAGAGATGTGCCCCATTTGCCGTTGCCTATACACGTGATGAACTGATAGTCGTTGGCATCAAAGATTTCGGTGCGGCTCCCTTCGTGGGTTATGTATATTTTGTCGTTGGCCCGTATAATACCGTTTGGACGACCTCCGAAAGTTTTCTCATTATTGTCCTCTTTCCACTTTTTAATGCTTCCGATGTGCTTTTTGCCTCCGTTTGCAATATTGAAAATCTCAAGACTGAAATGATTGTCGGCATCGTTAAGCACGTATAATGTATCACCATATGCATATACATCCTTTGGGCGGAATGTTGCGGTGGTAGCTCCGGGGACGTCGGTATATTGCAGTTTGAATGACACTGGGCTTCCGTCGTTTCCTCCCATGTCTGTCGCTCCGCGCATAGGTGACAATCCGCCATCGATAGCATCAAGTTCAGGTCCCTCTATAATGTATTTTGATGCGCGGTATATGTCGCTGTTATATCTTTTCCTATTTTGCCTTGTGTGCATGAAACGGCGGGAATAGACCGGAAGCTTCTTGTTCAGAGACATGGATCGGTATACGTTGGCGCAGAGTGTGATCCATCCGGGTCCGGTCTGTTCGTAAGTCATGTTTCCGTTATGTCCGTAACCAAGACAGTGAGCAAATTCGTGGAAAATGGTATGGGTCTCATTGGTGTCGTCGGCATAGTGCTCAATGTAGCACCATTCGTTCAGACCGTATGTCTGACCGCCTCCGAGTCCGTTGTATCCTACGCAATGTCCAAAATGGAGTCCGGCATGGTTGAGGGTCCTGTTTAATAATGCATTTTTATCAATGACTGTCTTGTTGGCATCGCTATGCAGCGGACCGAACTCGTTCAGAGCTTTTTCGAATTCCTCTGACGAGTACATATAGCTCATGTTCAGAGCCAGAGCTACCCCTTCACGTGCATGTGGTGGCAGTAGTTTGTATCCCCATTGGCCAACGCCGCTGTATCCGCCGAAAGAGATGTGCCACTTACAGCGGATTGACTGTAATATCTTGTAGTATGGATCGTCACTTTCTATCTCGAAAGACAGGTTATCGTTGGTAAGGTATGGGTTTTTCATTATCAGAATCCTTTTTCCGCTGCGTGTGTGGGCTATGATATCGTTCGTTGCAAACGGAATTTTAATTCTGAGCTGTTGGAACGGCATGATTTTTTCCAGTTCCATAAATCTGAATTCTTCGTCATAACCGTCTATTTTAGCCCATACAGTTACATTTGACATCTCCCTCGGGCTGTAAAAACGAATCATAAAGTAATGATCATCGTCAAGGGAGATTTGCAAAGGCTGGTTTACATAGAAACTTCTTTGGTTTCTGTCGAAGTATACTTCTGATGGTTCGTCATCATTTAGCATGTAATACGTGTTGTCTGAATCATAATCGTCAGCATTTAACCTGATGGGAAGCTCATTTTCTGTTTTGTTCCCATCTTCTGCATCGGTAGGTAGAAGTTGGTCTTTTTCACAACCTGTCAATAATAAAAGACTGCAAACCAAGAAGCACAGACTGTTAAAAAGTTTTTTTCTCATTGATAGTTCTATTATGACACTGATTAGTATAAATTGCACAATTATAAAAGGGGTGCAAAGGTAGTTAGAATATCTGCTATTTCAAATATTTTACGTACATTTGTCAGTGTTTAAGAAATATTATCATGAAAAAGTATCTGAAGTGTATTATTGCGGTAGCTTTCGTATTGTCCTGTTTCAATCCTATAATGGAGGCAAAAAGGAAGAATGCTGAGATTCTGAATACTGATCCTGAGTTTTTTATGACAGAAGAGGCTCGCCGCATAGGCGATCAAGTGCTATTGTATCAGCGTGTTACAGGAGGATGGCCAAAGAATATCGACATGGCGCGGCCTCTTGATGAAAAAGATGCAGCAAGAGTCCTTGATGAGAAAAAACGCCGCAATGATTCCACAACCGACAATAATTCCACAACAATACAGATGGCATATCTTGCCAGGCTTTATAAAGCTACTGGCGATGTGAAGTACAGGGATGCTTTTCGCCGTGGTGTGGATTTTCTTCTGTCCGGGCAATATGAAAATGGCGGATGGCCTCAATTCTGGCCGGAGAATCGAGGTTATCAGATTCATATTACGTATAATGACAATGCGATGGTCAACACTATGAATGTTATCCGCGATCTGATGTACGGTAATGCTCCTTATGATGGAGATTCGGATCTGTTGACACCTGATTATCGTAAGCGGTTGTTTGAATCGTTTTACCGTGGAGTGGAATGTATTCTTGCCACTCAGATTGTTGACAGGAACGGCAATCTGACAGTGTGGTGCCAGCAGCATTATCGTGACACTTATGTTCCGGCTCCGGCACGTGCTTATGAGCTCCCATCATACTGTTCGGCAGAATCGACCGGTATTCTTGCTCTCCTGATGGAGATTCCGGAGCCTGATTATCGTATAAAACGTGCAGTTCATTCAGGTATGCGATGGCTTGATGACCATAAGATTACAGGATATCGTTGCAAGCGGGTCAATAAGAATGGTTTTAGCGATACCAGATTCGTTTCTGAGCCTGGGGCCGGGCCTGTATGGGCGAGGTTCTATGACCTGGTATATGCTGAGCCTTATGTGTGTGACAGGGATGGGATTCCGCGCCGACATTTAGATCAGATAGGCTACGAGCGTCGTAATGGGTATAGCTGGTATAACAATGGTCCCGCACGATTGTATGATATATACAAGAAATGGTGTGATAAGTGGGATCCTTGTAATGATGAGGGCATCAGCCTGTCATCTCCAGGAGGAAATGAGCGTGGCATCATGCTCCTTGACCGCGAGTAAGAAAGTGCTGTGTCATGCTGTAAGCCTGACAAGGATATTGATAGGAACGTCGGGAATATTTCGTTTATTCTCTGCTTCTCAGCTCCCAAAAGGCGACAGCCGCGGCTGCGGCAACATTGAGTGAGTCCACATTGTGCGCCATGGGGATGCGAGCTGTATAATCGGCTTCGTCAATGGTGGGTTGGGGGAGTCCGTCCCCTTCTGTGCCCATTATGATGGCAAGGCGCGGCTCGGCACATAATTTTTTGTCATCTATGGATACGGATTTATCGGTAAGGGCCATTGCAACGGTCTTGAAGCCTAACTTCTTCAATTCAGAGGCATTGTCAATCCAGGTCCATGGCACAAGAAACACTGTCCCCATCGATACTCTCACAGCCCGGCGGTTCAAAGGATCGCAAGATGTCGGGGTTACGAGCACTGCATCAATCCCAAGAGCGGCGGCAGAGCGGAAAATGGCTCCGATATTGGTGGTATCCACCACACCATCGATCACGGCAACACGTCTGGCATTGCAGCACACATCTTCCACGCTTGGAGGAGCCGGACGACGCATTGCGCAGAGCACACCTCGTGTCAGTGTATAACCTGTCAGAGAGGCGAGAATTTCACGCGAGCCTGTATAGACAGGGATGTCAGGGAATCGCTCTATTATAAGTGACGCGTCACCTATAATATGTTTTTGTTCGCAAAGTATCGACTGCGGCTTGTAGCCAGCCTGGATCGCCACATTGATCACTTTAGGGCTTTCGGCTATAAAAATTCCGCGCCCGGGGTCCAGGCGGTTGCGCAGCTGTGCTTCAGTTAGCGATGCATAGACCTCTACACCAGGATTGTTGAGTGAATCGATGGGTATTACGGGCATATCCGGCAGATGAGAATCAATGATGTTCGTGGGTGATGACGTACTGTTTCACTTTCTGGAACAGATCATTGGCAAAGACAAATTCGTTGAGAGCTTCGTTGGAGGTGTGATATATCTGGTGCATGTCACCGACCCATTCGCGGTATCCTTTATTTATGAATGTAATGTTCTCGCCGATACCGAGCACCGAGTTCATGTCGTGGGTGTTTATGATTGTGGTGATGTTATATTCGTGTGTGATATCACTGAGAAGTTCGTCAATCACAATCGAAGTGCGTGGGTCAAGACCTGAGTTTGGCTCATCGCAGAACAGATATTTGGGGTTCAGGGCTATGGCACGCGCTATGGCGACACGTTTCTGCATACCTCCGGAGATCTCTGACGGATACTTGGAGTCAGCTCCCTTGAGATTTACGCGTTCTATGCAGAATTGTGCGCGGTCGTGGATCTCTGCCGCACTCATATTCGTGAACATTGTGAGGGGGAACGCTACATTTCCGAGAACGGTCTCGGAATCGAAGAGTGCGGAACCTTGAAACAGCATACCGATCTCTTTTCTGAGTTCCTTGATCTGTGACGAATCCATTTTCATGATGTCGCGTCCGTCGTAAAGTATCTCTCCCACTTCTGGACGTATGAGACCTATTATGGATTTCACAAGCACAGTCTTGCCTGATCCGCTCTGGCCAATGATCAAGTTGGTCTTGCCGGTCTCGAACTTCGCGCTAACGTCGTGGAGTATGGTTTTTCCGTCAAATGACTTGGTGAGGTTACGTACTTCAATCATTGCAGGAGTAGTTTGGTGAGTACAACGTCAAGCAGGAGTATGAGTATGCTTGATGCAACAACAGCATTGGTGGATGCTTTTCCCACTTCAAGCGCACCACCGTTGACGTAGTAGCCGTAGAATGCCGCCACAGAAGTGATGATGAAGGAGAAAAACAGTGATTTTATAAGTCCGTACCATACGTACCATTCCTGGAACATTGTCTGTATTCCATAGATGAACCTGTTGAGCGGGATGATATCGGTGAATGTGGATATGAGCACACCGCCCATGATGGATGTGAAGATACAGAACACAACGAGCACCGGCATGAACAGGAGGAATCCGATCACTTTGGGGAGGACAAGGAAATTAGCGGAATTGACACCCATTATGTCGAGGGCGTCAATCTGTTCGGTCACTCTCATGGTGCCTATCTCAGATGCGATGTTTGAGCCGACTTTGCCTGCAAGAATAAGGCAGAGAATGGAGTTGGAGAATTCCAGCAGGATTATTTCACGTGTCGCAAGTCCGGTAGAGTAGGCGGGGATAAGTGGTGACATGATGTTGAGCTGCATCTGGATTGTACATACAGCTCCGATGAACACCGATATGACAAGTACAAGAGGTATAGAGTCTATGCCGAGTTTGGTGATCTCGGCTACAGTGCGGGTGAAGAATATCTTCCACCTGTCAGGAATGGAGAACACCCTGCACATGAACTGACAGTAGCGTCCGAAGGTGGCGAGAGAATCAGTGATGATCATAATTGTCAGTTACGGTTTAGCTCCTCGATCAGTTGTCCGACGGTCAATTGCTTCTGTTCGCCGGTAGCCATGTCCTTTAGGGTGACAGTGCCGTTGGCAAGCTCTGTCTCGCCGATTATTCCTACGTATGGGATCCCGAGTGCGTCGGCGCGTCCCATCTGTTTCTTCATCTTCGCATTGTCGGGGAATATTTCAGCCGGTATTCCGGCTTTGCGCAGTTCTTTTATCACGCTTAGCGAACGTGTTGCTTCTGTTGGACCGAAGTTTGTGAACATTATCTTTGCAACCCCAAGTATATCGGAAGGATAGAGGTTGAGGGTGTTGAGGACATCATATATGCGGTCCGCTCCGAATGATATGCCTACGCCTGACACCCCTGGCAGTCCGAACACACCGGTGAGGTTGTCATAGCGACCGCCGCCTGTTATGCTGCCTATCTCCACATCGCGGGCTTTCACTTCTATGATAGTTCCGGTGTAGTAATTGAGTCCGCGGGCAAGAGACACATCAAGTTCAAGGTCAGCCACAAGACCGAGGGCAACACTGCCGTTCATTACCTCTCGTAGCTCCTCGACCCCTTTCAATCCGGTCTCGCTCTCTTTCAAAAGGGTTTCAAGGCTTGCAAGACGCTCTTCATTGCTGCCTGAAAGAGTGATTATTGGTGTTATCTTTTCTATGGACCCGGCGGGAATGCCTCGTTCGGCAAGCTCCGCCTTGACATTGTCAAGACCTATTTTATCAATCTTGTCGATGGCGACAGTTATGTCTATTATCTTGTCGGGAGCACCGATTAGTTCAGCTATCCCGGCAAGCACTTTACGGTTGTTGAGTTTGATGGTGATGCGTATGCCGAGGCGACGGAACACTTCATCGATCATCTGTAGCAGTTCGACCTCGTTGAGCAGAGAGTCGGAGCCTACCACATCGGCATCACACTGGTAAAATTCGCGGTAGCGGCCTTTCTGCGGTCGGTCGGCACGCCACACTGGCTGGATCTGAAATCTCTTGAACGGGAATTGGAGATCATTGCGATGCATCACCACGAAACGTGCAAACGGCACTGTGAGGTCATATCTCAGACCTTTTTCACAGAGTTGTGAGGCAAGTTTGATATATTCGCCATCCTCTATGAGCTTGTGGTCTATTCCGCGCAGAAAATCACCTGAGTTGAGTATCTTGAACAGTAGTTTGTCCCCCTCCTCGCCATATTTTCCCATAAGCGTCGACAGATTCTCCATGGCTGGAGTCTCTATCTGCTGGAATCCGTAGAGATGGAACACTTCACGGATGGTATCGAATATATAGTTGCGGCGGGCCATCTCGGCTGGAGTGAAATCGCGAGTGCCTTTGGGTATGGAGGGTTTCTGTGCCATTTTTCCTTGTTTATCTGTTTGTGAATAATAAAACTGGAATTTTTTCTTCAACGAAAATTTCTTGCAAAGTTAGTGATTTTTCCTTACTTTTGCATCAAAACTAATGCGTAAATGAAATTTATAGGAGCACATGTTTCTGTAGTGAATGGGGTGAGCAATGCGCCTTTTAATGCGAGAGCCATCGGCGCGAAGTCGTTTGCGCTGTTCACTCGCAATCCTTCTCGTTGGGTGTCGAAAGCCATCAGCGATGATGAGGCGGAGGCTTTCAGACGTAATTGTGAGGAATGCGGATTCCGGCCTGATGTGATTCTTCCGCACGACAGTTTCCTTATCAATCTCGGAAGCCCTGATGCCGAAAAGCTCGAAAAGTCCCGCACGGCTTTCCTTGACGAGATGCGCCGATGCAGTCAGCTCGGACTGACTATGCTCAATTTCCATCCGGGAAGTCACATGCGAGAGATCTCTGAGGATGCATGTCTTGATCTGATAGCGGAATCCCTGAATATTATCCTTGATGAGACCTCAGGAGTCAAAGCTGTGATAGAGAACACGGCAGGGCAGGGCAGCAATCTCGGATACACCTTTGAGCAGATAGCCAGAATTATCGACCGTGTGGAAGATAAGTCACGTGTAGGAGTGTGCATTGACACATGCCACGCCCATTCTGCAGGATATGATATGACCACTCCTGAGGCATATGCCCGAACATGGGCCGAGTTCGACAGCACTATCGGATTCAAATATCTCTGCGGTATGCATATTAATGACACTCTCAAGGCTGTGGGGTCGCGTGTGGACCGCCATGCTCCGATTGGTCAGGGGGTGCTCGGCGAGGGATTTTGGCGTATGCTCATGCAGGATTCCCGTATGGACGGCATACCGTTGATTCTTGAGACTACTGACGAATCCTTGTGGCCGGATGAAATCCGCTATCTGAGCTCTCTTGCTGACTGATTTTCCAAAAGATATCTCCTTTCTCCTCAATATTTCTTTCCCTCGCTTCTTTCCATTTCCTCTGGGAATAAATTTCTGAATATCATACTTACTTTAAAGCGAAAAAAATTATCATGAGTAAAACCAAACCGGACCAAAGTTTTTGGAAACTTTGGAATCTAAGTTTCGGCTTCTTTGGAGTACAGATTGCCTATGCTCTCCAAAGTGCGAATATCACGCGTATATTTGCGACAATTGGGGCTGACCCTCATTCTCTCAGTTATTTCTGGATACTTCCGCCACTTATGGGTATAATAGTCCAGCCTATAGTTGGGGTGGCAAGCGACCGCACCTGGAATCGTCTCGGTCGCAGGCTCCCTTATCTTTTGATAGGAGCAGCTATAGCTGTCATCGTTATGTGCTTTCTTCCCAATGCCGGAAGTTTCGGGCTTACTGTGAGCGGAGCAATGGTGTTCGGTTTCATAGCTCTGATGTTTCTTGATACCTCTATCAATATGGCGATGCAGCCTTTCAAGATGCTTGTAGGTGATCAGGTGAATGAAAAGCAGAAGGGACTTGCTTATTCCATACGGAGTTTTCTTTGCAATGCGGGCAGCCTTGTGGGGTATCTCGCTCCGATTACACTGACGGCAATAGGTATAAGTAATCTTGCTCCGGAGGGGCAGGTGCCACAGAGCGTGACATATTCATTCTATATAGGAGCTGCTGTGTTAGTGCTGTGTGTGGTATACAGTTTTATCTTTATTCGTGAAATGCCGCCTAAGGAGTATGCCGAGTACCATGGTATCACCAGGGAACAGGCTACAGAGAAGGCGGGAATGATGTCTCTTCTCCGTAATGCGCCAAGCACCTTCTGGACGGTCGGGCTTGTGCAGTTTTTCTGCTGGGCTGCATTCCTTTATATGTGGACTTACACTAATGGTGCCATTGCCGATACCGTATGGGGTACAACAGACACAAAGTCGGCAGCATATCAGGCAGCCGGCAATTGGGTTGGTGTCCTTTTTGCCGTTCAGGCTGTTGGATCTGTGATATGGGCTGTGGCGATACCTATGTTCAAGAGCCATAAGATGGTCTACGCTCTCAGTCTCGTATTGGGTGGCATAGGATTCATATCCACACTTTTCATAACCAGCCAGTATGTACTTTTCTTCTCCTATCTGCTCATCGGATGTGCATGGGCCGCAATGCTTGCGATGCCATTCACCATTCTTACAAATTCTCTTTCAGGGAAGAATATGGGCACTTATTTAGGACTGTTCAACGGTACAATATGTGTACCGCAGATATGTGCCGCAGCCGTTGGCGGTGTTATTCTTCCTTTGCTTGGAGGCCGTCAGGTGAATATGCTTGTTCTTGCCGGTATAATGCTTCTGATGGGAGCTGTATGTGTATACTTTATTAAAGAGACATATGCAGAGGCACGTGCAGTAGACCAGACTGTCGGAGAAGAGATATAAATGCATCCCTCAAAATAGTATTGAACAATATCTGAGATATAAAAAGTGGCAAGCATGAGTTCGATAAAGATTCTCATGTTTGCCCTTTCGTTGCATTGTAGATGTAAACGATAAATACTATAACTCCGGTATCCAAACATTTTTGGAGGGTTTTGACTTCATTATCCAGGCTTTTTTTTACCTTTGCGAAATGAATTCTGCTGCTGACACTGATAACGTTTCCGAGCGTAAAAGTCTTTTGGGACTTGCATGGAAAATTTTTCTTCCCGTGGCCATAGGGTTAGGGGTGGTTGCCTGGCTCTTTCACCGGGAGTTTGATTCTGCAGTATGGGATGCAGTCCGGTTCACACCTGCCGCTATAGGAGGGATATTTCTAGCCTGTGTTTTCATGCTTGGGAGGGATTTCGGGCTCAGTTGGCGGTTCAGGGTGCTCACTGATCGTGATTTATCATGGCTCAAAGCCATAAAGATCAGTTATCTCTGTGAATTCACTTCCTGTGTTACACCGTCGGCAGTAGGAGGGAGTGCGCTGAGTATGGTGTATATGCATCGTGAGGGTATAGGTCTCGGACGTGCCACTACTATCACAATGAGCACATTGTTTCTTGACGAACTATTCTTTGTGGTGTTTCTCCCTGTAATGATGCTTATAGTGCCTTACAGCCAGTTGTTCGGGTTTGATCGCAGTTCGTTCACTTTAGGTCTGCGCGCCGTATTCTGGATAATATATATAGGGCTTACCCTTTGGACGTTGCTGTTGTATCTGGGGATTTTTGTAAAGCCTCATGCCATTCGCAGAGGGCTGAACCGTCTATTCCGGATGCGTTGGTTGCGACGTTGGAGTGCTGTGGTGGAGGAGCTTGGCATGAATATGGAAATGACCGGGCGGGATCTGCGTCATCGGTCCTTGGCATGGTGGCTTCAGGCTTTTGCCGCGACTTCATTCTCATGGATGTCAAGATTCCTGGTGGTGTGCGCTCTTTTTATCGGATTCGCTCCGGGAGCTGACCAAATGATGGTCCTTGCCCGCCAGTTTGTGGTATGGGTCATCCTTATTGTCAGTCCGACTCCTGGAGGCGCAGGGGTGAGCGAATGGCTGTTTACCACCTATTATGGGGATTTGATTTCGGGCGAAGGTATGGCTCTCGTGCTTGCCTTGTTCTGGCGTATCATAAGTTATTATTCCTATCTTATAGTCGGAGCCTGCATACTTCCAGCATGGATAAGACAGGGATTTAGGAACCGTAGAAACAAGAAAATTTAATAACGGACGTTTTTTATGAGATATCTGTTGACCTTAATTATCGGCTTGTGCAATCTGTTTTCGGTTTATGCCGATGAGTTGCGTTGTGTGTATATGCTTCGTCTTGACGATGAGATTGGATCAAGCACCTGGCGATACACCCGGGAGGCTCTTGATGAGGCTGAAAAGGAGGGAGCCGATATGCTGCTCGTTCATCTCAACACTTATGGGGGATCTGTGGTCCATGCCGATTCCATCCGTACAGCCCTTATGCGTTTCCCACGACCAGTGGTTGCGTTTGTCGACAACAACGCTGCATCAGCCGGAGCGTTGATTGCTCTTGCGTGTGACTCGGTGTACATGTGTTCCGGTTCCTCTATGGGGGCTGCCACTGTGGTGAATGGCAATGACGGTTCTGCGATGCCCGACAAATATCAGTCATATATGCGGGCTATGATGCGTGCTACAGCAGAGAGCCATGGTAAGATCGCAGAATCGGATTCTGCTTTGCGTTGGCGTCGTAATCCGGTTATAGCCGAGGCGATGGTTGATTCACGTGTTGAGGTCGATGGGCTGATAGACTCGACCAGGGTTCTTACATTCACTCCTGAAGAAGCTATAAAATGGGGCTATGCCGATGGCAAGGCGGAATCGGTTGACGAGGTGTTGTCGGCATTGAATTATGACAATAATTATGCTGTAATTGAGTATCATCCCACATGGATGGATCATCTGATAGGTTTCCTCACTAATCCTGCCGTTCAGGCTTTTCTTATAATGGTGATCGTGGGCGGTATATATATGGAGATGCACTCTCCGGGTATGGGGTTCCCATCGGCAGCCGCTATCATTGCAGCATGCCTATATTTTTTGCCGATATATATAACCGGTATAGCAAGCAGCTGGATAATCCTTCTTTTTGTGGCAGGATTTATACTTGTTGTTCTTGAGATGTTTGTCGTGCCTGGTTTCGGTGTGACCGGAATTTCAGGTATAGTCTGCATAAGTCTTGCTCTTATATTCGGATTGATTGAGAATTATACATTCAGCATCACTTATGCAAGTTCTTCGTCATTATGGTTGTCGCTCGGTATATTCTTTGCAGGTTTGATTCTTGCAGTGGTTGCCATATGGTATCTTACGTCGTCGCATGGACCAAAATGGGTGCGCCGGCACACTGACCTGATGACGGAATTGCGTAATTCGGACGGTTTCATAGGTGTGGATATGCAGCCTGTGCGCTATGTAGGGCACGAGGGAGTAGCCGTTACCGATATGCGTCCTGCCGGGAAAGTTGAAATAAATGGTGAGACTCTTGATGCTGTCGCTGTAATGGGTTTCATCCATGCCGGGACGCGTGTCAAGGTCACAAAATATGAAAACGCCCAAATATATGTCAAAGAGGCATGAAGGCTGAAGTTTATTAATGCTTGAAGCAAAGAACTTTAGGTTGTTGAAATTCGCTGATGTCAGCCTGGTAGGTGTTGGCATGGGATGTGTCGGAACTGACTGTTATGGCAGCCTTGATATTATAAACTGGGGAAGAGCATTGGCTCTTCCCCAGTTTATAATATGAGTTAGGGTTATGGATGTCAGATTGTTGCAGCGAGAGCTTCCGCTACTCTGTCGCCGTCGATAGCTGCTGAGACTATGCCTCCGGCATATCCGGCTCCCTCCCCGCAAGGGTAAAGCCCCCGGATTGAGATATGTGAAAGTGCCTCGTTGTCACGTGGGATTCTCACAGGTGATGATGTACGTGTTTCGGCTCCTATCAGAACAGCCTCATGGGTGAGGAATCCGCGGTTCTTTTTATCGAAATCCTTGAATCCTTCCTGTAGCCTGCGGGCTATACCTTTTGGTAGCAGCCGGTCAATGCGTGCAGGATGTATCCCTGGAGGATAGGAGGTTGAAGGGAGATCGGCAGATGGACGGGAATTCACGAAATCGTCCATCCTCTGAGCGGGAGCGTTCTGTGTACGCCCTGCCTCTTCCCAGAATGTACGTTCAATTCTTTCCTGCATATGCATCATTTTGAGGACTGTCTCCTCAGGGGTATTTCCGTCAGGGATATCCTCGGGAAGTATCTCTACTACCATTCCTGAATTAGCCCAGCGGGTGCCTCGGCTCGCCGGTGACATACCGTTGACTACGAGTTGGCCTTCAGCACTTGCCGCAGGGATGATGAATCCGCCGGGGCACATGCAGAATGAATAGACACCTCGTCCGTCAACACGTGTGAGCATGGTATATTCGGCTGCTGGGAGATATTTGCCACGTCCTTCACGTGAGTGGTATCTCAATTGGTCAATGAGCATCTGCGGATGCTCCAGCCTCACTCCTATGGCGAGACCTTTAGGTTCCATTGTGATATTCTGCTTCATGAGCATATTATAGACATCTCGGGCGGAATGTCCTGTGGCAAGGATCACAGGTCCGAAAAATGCCTTGCCGTCAGCAGTCCTAACACCTTTGGCTTCCGAATTCTCGATAATAAGTTCGGTGACACGTGAACTGAAATGTACTTCTCCTCCACAATCTATTATGGTGTTTCGTATGGCTTTTATAACAGCCGGTAGCCGGTCGGTGCCTATATGCGGATGTGCATCCACAAGGATGTCCTCGGATGCGCCATGCTGGGCGAGTATGTTGAGTATTTTGTCGACAGATCCGCGTTTCTTGCTTCTTGTATATAATTTCCCATCGGAATATGCTCCTGCACCTCCCTCTCCAAAGCAATAATTGGAGTCTGGATCTACTATATTCTCTCGTGAGATTCTTGCCATATCCTTACGGCGTGAATCCACATCTTTGCCTCGTTCGAGTATGATTGGGCGAATGCCGAGTTCGATTAGACGGAGTGCGGCGAAGAGCCCGGCTGGGCCTGCTCCCACAACAATGGCCTGTCGGTCTCCGTTGACAGGGGTATAGTTTACAGGGGTTATGAGAGATATGTTTTCAGGCTCTTCATCGACCCATAATTTCACAGAAAGGTTGACCATTACGCGGCGTTGGCGCGCGTCGATCGATCTTTTCGTGATTCTGAGATGCTTTATACGGTTGGCATCAATTCTCATATGAGTGGATGCCGCAGCTCTCAGCAGCATATCTTCCGCTGCGGTACGTGGGTCCACCCGTAGTTCTATTGTTTCTTGCATAAGTGCTTTTTTATTGCTTTTTGCTTTCAATTTTCTCCCATTTGCTCATCACATGTCTCATCCACCACCATAGGGTTATGAGCGATACAGCGAATGCAAGGAAATCGGATGCTGCCATTGAAGCCCATACACCATCCACTCCCCATATACGAGGCAACAGTATGAGGAATGGTATAAGGAACAGCAGCTGACGTGTGAGCGAGAGGAATATTGACAGTTTTGGTTTGCCTACACTTTGGAAAAAGTTCTGTATCACAATCTGACAACCCACCACAGGGTATACCAGGAAATATATTCTGAACCCTTCACGTGACAGGCTTATCAAGGTCTCGTCGGTAGTGAACATACGGCTTATGGTGTCAGGGAGTCCTTCACTTATCATCCATCCTAATGCCGTTATGGCCACACCGATCCATATACCGGTGTGGAGTGTGCTTTTTACGCGTTGGAAATGTCCTGCTCCCATATTATATCCGAGGATGGGCTGCATGCCCTGAGTCACACCGAACACTACCATGACAAAGAACATAGTGGTGCGGTTTATGATTCCGTATGCACCCACACACAGATTGCCTTGGTCGCCTCCGTAATCAAGCAGTGCCCTGTTGATGAATATTACAACCACACAAGCACATACATTCATAAGAAATGGGGATAGACCTATGGCATAGATCCTTTTGACGATGCTGCGGGATAGCCATCTGTTTTTCCATCTGAAATGTATTGAGGATTTTTTTGACATGAAGTGAGCAAGCACCCATATGAATGCAACAAATTGTCCGGATACTGTAGCCAAGGCGGCACCTTGTATCCCCCATTTCAGTTTGAATATGAACAGAGGAGCCAGTATGACATTCACTACCACAGATATAAGAGCCGAAATCATGGCTTTCTTGGGATAGCCTGTGGCACGCATGAGATTGTTGAGTCCGATGAACACAAAAGCTATCGGTGTACCCAACAGAATCACTTCCATAAATTCTCGTGCATATACCACTGTTTCGTCGGTGGCACCGAAAAAGTAGAGAATGGGGTCAAGAAAAAGGAGTGTCAGTCCTCCTATTATAGCTGAATGTACAAGACACAGGACCAATACATTGTTGACCACATCGGTGGCTCGGTTATAGTTTTTCTGTCCGAGGAATATTGAGCTTATGGTAGCTCCGCCGGCAGCTATCATCATACAGAATGCCGCCACAAGATTCATCAGCGGGAATGTTATGGCGAGTCCGGCTATAGCCATGGGACCTACTCCACGACCTATGAATATACTGTCGACAATATTGTAGAGAGAAGTGGCTACGCTCGCAATGATTGCCGGCACGGAATACTGAGCAAGTAATCTGCCGATTGATTTTTGACCGAGGTCCTCGGTTGACATGCTTGCTGACACGGTTTTAGTAGCGGTCTGGTCATCCGTGTGGTCATTCATTTTAATGTCATTCACTTGCTTACCCATTAGTTGAAACTTTGCTGATGTCGATTCAGCGGAAACTCGACCACAAAGGTACTCATTTTTCCCGATACCAGTCTTATTTATAACAAAATCCTCCCTTGAAAGAGTTCATCAACCAGTGTTATATATACCTTTATCTTGCTATGGAAATATTCAGGTTTATGCCGAATGATGTATTGGTTGTGGGGTAGGAGGTCGAGGATACTATCGGGGTGTTGATCTGATGGTCGAAGAATGCTCCTATAGTGAGTCGTCTCGACATTATGTAGTTGGCTGCGAGATTGATGTTTATGGTGTGTGTGCCTGATGTGGCTTGTGTGTATGCCGTCTCGATACGGCGTATCAGAGCCTGTGTCTCTGCGAATGAAAAGTCTCCGTTGATTGTCAGATCATTAGATATGCCATGACCGGAACCTTTCATTTTCAGTACTGTATTGAATCCTATTATCTTGTAGCCAAGTCCTATGGTTACGCCTCTTTGGTTGGCTTCGACCACCTGTCCTGCCGAAGAGTTGAGTGTGAGTGTGCGTGCATCGCGGTATTCGGCAGAGATTGTCATATCATTCCTGAGGGTGGCTGTGGCTCCTATGAGCGGTGCGAATTTTTCGGTGATTGCTACAGATGAAATATTATATGGAGAGGATGGGATGGGTTTGCCGGTGAGCTCGTCCAGCGTGTAGCCGAGAGTCTCTGATCCTGGAGCCGCCGCCCAATTAAGGAATGAGGAGTAGGAACCTACGCTGTAGGTGCATTGGTAGGCATGATTGAGAGTGAAGGATTTGAATATGTCTTTCATCTTTCCTATATAGATGAGTCCGTCGTAGGTGACACGCCAGTTGGGAAGGGCATCGCTGAATGATGGGAATGGGGTGAGGTATTGTTTCATAGGATCAGTTCCGGAGTAAGCGGCAATAAATGCCGGGATCAATACATCACTCGATGTTGGGCTGACTTTCCCTACCTCCGGATTGAAAGGGTTTCCTGCATTGATGTTGTCCTGCATGAATCCTCCTGTCGGATAGCTCAGACCGCTGTATTGCTCCTCGAATCTGCGGGCCATTACAGGGATATTGCTTAGGAATTTGTCGAACGTTTCGGAGTGGTATCCGTTGGATGCGCTGAACCGCTTAAGCGCAGTACGCATTGCCATATGGGTCTTGGTATATGAGCCAGCCATTGTGGTTGGCATCCCATCGTACATGAATTGTACGGAATGTGTGCGGTTGTCTGTGCGGTTGGTGGTGAGAAGTATCCTGAGCCCTTTTATCGGTTCGAGGGTGAGTTCGATGTTCAGTTCGTGGGTATTTGCGAAATTTGCGGGTGATGTCTGTCCGTCGTCGGTGATCAGCCATCCTCGGTTGAGAGCCTTGTTGATGAAATTCTCTCCTGTAAAACCGAATGCGAAATCAAGTCCCGGAGCCATTGGTCCGTAACTGCGTGTCTGTCCTAATGCATTGCCTATGTCAGGACGGTACAATGGGATTGAGAGCGAGCGGGTGTTGCGGAATCGGAATGATGCGCTTCTTGGTGACATCAGCAGGCGTGTGCCGTACTCTGCGAGTTCTCTCCACACACCTTTTTGTTCCATCGGTGCCTCTTGGATGGAAATTTTAAGATTTTGGTTTCCTCGGGTGAGTATTGCGATATTGTTGGCATCTATCACTCGATGTGTCACTTTGAAAGGCTTTCCGTCAAGTGTGGTGGCTGATACTTTCAGTTTCTTGTTGCGGAGATTATGCCTGATAGTGATAGTCGTATCGGGATTGAGGGCGAATGTTCGCTCATATTTCTTTGGCTTTCGGGCTACAATCCTGGATTGTTTGGTCTGGAAACGTTGGTCCACAGCTTTTGTGAAAGTCCATTTGCGGTAGATGTTCTCGAAATTGATGCGTCCGTCAGCATTCCAGACGGCCTGGTTGGCAATGGAGTTGCCCATGGATATACCGTCGACTTCGGCTCCTCGGTCCCAGCGGTATATCGCATTGTAGGAGATGTTGCCTGTAAGCCAGTCGAGAGCGGGAATACGGTTGAACGGTGCGCGGTAATTTACAACGAACGACTGGTTATAGCTCCATGGTGTGCCGAGATGCAGGAGGCTTTGTATCACAGTGTCTTTCCACTCCTGATATTTATCCTTGAACAGTTTACGGTTCACTGCTCCCATTGTCTCTTCGATGCGGGCGGATGTGTTGGAGTTGAAATTGACGCTGAGAGATTTAGTGAAGTTCCATGTAAGTGAAAATCTTCTGTCCCAAATAAAGTTTTTGCTTACTGACACAGGTAACTTGAAATCGACATCGGTCTCTGACCTTGTCTGCATTTCGTAGTAGTAACGTGATATATTGGTGAGGAATGATATGTTGGTGGGGATATAGTTGAATTCCCAGTCCTTGAAAAATTTCAGATGTTTCGACTTGCTGTTGATAAATGATAATGGCTTGACCCCTTTGGCATAAGGCGAGTATGAGTATTGTAAGGAGCCTCGATAGTCATTGGTGTACTCATATTCAATGGTCGGGTCGTTCTTGGTCTGCTTATTGAATGAGAAATTGAATAAGAAGTTGGCAGGGTCCCATGGCATTGGGTTCTTGCTTTTGATATCGAATTTGAGCCCGGAGATTGCGAAGCTTTTGATGGTGGAGCGTTCTATAGCGTAGTCAAGGATGGAGTCTTTTTGGCTTTTTGTGACACATGCATCGATTGCATCGTCAAGTTTTACGTCCTGATCGAGCGGATTGTATTTTGGGGTTGTCTTTTCTTTGGTGACGGAGTAATATATAGGGGCACGCAGTTTTACTTTGTCAGGGAGGAAGCGTCCGGCGTCGACCTGCATGGCAAAGTTGTACTGTTCGTAATCGTCCATACGGCGGGCATTGAGCGGCTGGTCAACGGAGCCGAAGCCGGCTGTCTCGATGTGTGCTCCCATATTGAGAGTGGCGATATCGGATACTCCAAGGTTTATGTTCCCTTTTGCCGCCCATCCTCCGGAGTTATTGAATTCTGTGACTTTGAGCTCATTGATCCATACGGTGCCATCCTTTATTACAGGTGCGTTGTTGCGTACACCGATCAGCATCACCCGTATGTCGCTTAGCGATGGGTTTCCCATCACAGATATACGGTTGCGTTCGTTCTCCGGATCACGTGACGTATAAGCTATAGCGAAGCCAACACCTGGTTCGTTCTCGTTTTTTGCTCGGTTGCGCTCCTTTTTCAGATTTACAAGTGTCTGGAGATCAAAATCCATATAGTTGGCACGCGGCCATACGGTTGAACGGTCGCTGGGGGAATCGTCGGAGTAGTGACCAGGAGGGGTTAGTTCCAGTGGTATCTCATACTCGTAGTAGTTGGCTTTGACATCTGTGCCGAGGCGGATAAATACCGACATTTCTCCGTTGCGGAGGTTTGTGAGGTCATCTATGAGCTTTTCAGCATGTATCCACATCTGCATACGTTTATAGTTACGCAGATCAAGCATTGTGTTCTTGTATATACCTCGGGCATCACCGGCTTGAAGTCCCTCCACTTTCAGTGACAGCGATTGCTCGTTGAGTTGCACTATCTGACTTTGACCCGGATCGGTGATGCGGTTGACACCTGGAGGCAGCACATAATTGACCGGCTGCCGTTCGGAATTCTCCTCGATGTTGACCACTGACACATCGAGTTTCCCATCGGCAGGAGCGTCTCCGCGGTTGTTAAGATTGAAGTCGTATGGTCTCCACTCTCCCTTGACAAGTTCGAGTGTGGCGAATCGAAGATGTGTGGTGGATTTGAATCCGGTCATGAACATTCTGGCGAAACGTATAGTGGAGAAGTCGGATATGTTTCCGATAGCTTTCTCGTAGTCGCTCAGAGGTATCTTGAACTGATACCACACTACTTCCTGGGTAGAACCGTCATGGTTCACTACCGTAGACACCTGTTTGTCGGTGATATAGTTTTTGCCTACCTCAAGGTCCTCCGGGCGTATGGATATATGGTACTGGAAGTATCGTTCGTATTCGTTGAGAGTGTTGTCCTGATTTATGTCCTCGACATCCGGAAGAGCGCGTGACGACTGATACAGAGGGTCGGGAGCTTCATCGGGAGAAAGAGAGTTGCCCTCCACTCCGTTGTAACGTTTATATCGTTCGAGAACTCCAATGCGTTGTTCATCGTAGTCGTATCCGCGGAAGAAGTGGTAGTTGTCACCGGCTGGGTCATTGAATGGAGAGAAGGGGTCCTGCTTCATATCCTCGATGGTTGATGGGTCGAGGCGGGTGCGCAGTTCTTGCAGGTATTTTTCGTAGGAATGGAAAGTGAACTCATCTTCGTTTTTCAGTCCGTCGAGTCCGACATCCTGAATTGCGCGTGAGTATGTATTGTTGTCAAATGCATATGTCAGGGAGTTCTGTGTGGAGACGCGTCCCCAATTGGTTTCCTCCATAAACTGCTCATCACCATTGACTGGTATACCGTTTTCATAACTTTTAAGACCGTCCTTTAATATATCCTCGGATATCTCTCCGAAATTTATATAAAGGTCGCCGCCTGACAGGTTGTCGTTGTCCGGATCAAGAAATGGAGAAAGCATCCAGAACTGTACATATTCTATATTGGAGGCATCGAAGTTTGTATTGTCCATCCTGCGCATTATGCCTCCCCATCGTTTTTCGGGATTAAGAAGGTTGCCGTTTGCGTCAATATTGGTGGCATCGAGGTTGTAGGGTCCGCGTTCTGAGGGGTAGAATGAGAGGTTGAGCGTCTGAATGATGTTGGATTCGCCATAGGTGAGTTGTCTTCCTGGAAAGATCTCATGTGATGTGACCTCACGCACATATGGATTGTTAAGTTGTTTAGGATCGCTTTTTATGTACCCTGGACAAAGTGATGAGTTACGTTCGGTGAACATCCTGTCAATATAGTACCAGTTAAGCAAAGCCCTGTTTTTTCCATAGTCGACATTATTGCTCAATGCGGCTTCAGGAAACAGAGCTTTGCTGGATGGGTCATATGGTGTTGAGGATAGAAACCAAGCGTAAGGTGATCTCAGGTCTATGCCTATCTGGGTCGATTCGAAATCATCAATGTAGCTTGAACCCTTGTTTGAACCGTCCTTTTGAGCATTAGGTATCAGTCGGGCGAATTCAGCCTTTAATGAAAGAGTGGATGGCTGTGAAGCGTTGACTGTAGGTATCTTATTGAGCAGGTGGGTCAGCCACATGAATTTTGTGTTATACTGTGTGTTGAGACCCCATATTGTATTGTTGACAACCTCGTCTCCGATATTAACTTTTTCAGTAAGGGATTTTTCGGAGAAGTGCATGATGGTGGCTCCGATATTGAAATCCTTGCTGAATTTATAGTTCAGGTCAAGTCCGAGAAGAGTCTTGCGTTGGGTGGAAAAGAGCGACTGGTTTTCGAGGGTCACACTTATGCTTTGTCCGGAGTCGATGATGCTTTGATTGGTGATGGTGACTATGCCCATGGCATAGTCGACAGTATAGTCGCTGTTCTCATTAAGCACTATGCCGCCGGCAGTGACTATGACTGACCCTCTGGGAACATTCATGGCATTGAGGCGTATCTGTGAGCCTGAGGATGCCTGATAACTTCCTGTCAGGATAAATTTATTCTTGCTTGCAAACTGTTTTGCCACTACAAGGGTGGAGTCGTAAAGTTCCTGGTAGATGTATTTGTCAGCAAGTACCGGATCATTGATTTTTTCGGCAAGATTGCTTCCGAACGGCTCTACCACAGGGAATATCACTTTTCCTTGTGAAGCGAGTATGGTGTAACCGTCTATGAAGTCAAAGAATCCGTCAGGGTTGGATGCCTGGTTGGAATCCATGCGGTCGAGCCCCATAACCTGTAGGAGAGGTACTTTTGAAATCGAAGGTGCTGGGAGATAGTTGATTTCGATTCCTGTGGTGTCGCTGAGGTATTTTATATCGAATCTGAAATTCTGTCGTTGTACCTGATATGCTCCGAGAGAGTAGACATTTTTCATCATTAACTTCCATATAGGAAGCTTGGGATCGATGGTGGTCGATCTGAGCATCTTGAGGTATAGTGATTGATCGGTGGTGGTGATGTCGGCTGAGAATTCACCTACCTGGTAGGTATGACCGTTGTAGGTGTATTCATAAGCCACACCTAACACCTCATCGGAGTTGAGAGCATTGTTAAGTGAAATGTAGCCTAATGTGGAGTTTAGAGTGTATTCCGAAGAGGAGAGAAGACGTGCCGACTCGACCTTTTCGTAATCCTTGCCTCCTTCGATGCCGAAGGCAGCCAGAGGAGATAGAGCCTGGGTCACTGAATTGATGTTTCTCGCATCGGGATATTCTGTTTTTATTGTTGACAGGAGGTTATTGGAATTGTTGGACGGTACAGGAACAGCCATGTCAGGTATCCAATGATGGCTCGAAAGCACGCGGTTTTCCCCGAGGTCCGTAAATGCCACGAAGTTTCGGCTTTGGTCAAATCGGCTGTTCTTGTTGGTGATCCATACCTCGATGCGCGTGATGTTGATGCCTGAGGACACGAAAGGCAACCTTGAGGCGAAACTGTCGTAGTTGTCATGGAAATATTGACCCAAGAAGAAGTGTCTGTTCTGATCGTAGTCATCCGCTCTTATCTTGAAATCAGTGGTCTGCGAACCTCCTTTTGAACTGACCGATTTCGATTCGGAGTTCTGTTGCGATACTAAAGCAGTGGCAGTGAGTTTGCCGAACTGTAGTCTGGTTTTTATACCAAACAGAGCTGTGCTTCCTCGGATGAGCGATGAGCCTGTGGTCATTGACACATTGCCGGCTTCGATGGATTTTACTATGTCGTCCTCTTTGCCTTCATAGGCGAGTTTTATGTTCTTGGAGTCAAAGTCAAATGTCGCATCGGTATTGTAGGTCATATTGAACTTCATTCGGTCGCCTACTGTAGCCTGTATGGTTGCCTGTATCTTTTGGTCGAAATCGAAATAGGTTTTACGCCGGGAGTTGAGTGATAAGGCTAGATTGTCGGTTTTGTTGGATTTGACACCCATGGATAGATTGACCGATCCTTGAGTGCGCAGCCTCACTCCGCCAGGACCGAATATCTTTTCGAGAGGTCCGAGGGCGAAGTTCATGTCGAGGATATTGAATGGTTCTTTGGCTGGAGAGGTCACTGACTCGGTGTTGCGCATTCTGAAGTAGTTGCGCATCGACAGTCGGTTCTGCCATTCGTTGTATTGCTCGGGGGTTAGGTAAAACGGCGTAGTGACATCTGTCTCCCCTATGCGTGTGCGTATCACGTAACATCCGAGATCCGGATCATACTCGGCATAGGTCTTGAGGTTGGAGGGATTGGCGAGATCGGCGGCAAACTCGCTCTCCATTATGTCTTCGTACCGTTGTGGCACGGTCTGCTGCACAGGAAATGGCATCATTATCGAGTCAGCTTCATTGACTGACTGTTCCCCTGTGACAATGCATGCCGGAGGAGAGAACGGCGAGGAGGTCCTCTGCCGGTCAGGATTGGGAATGGTCCCGTAACTATGAAACGCAACCACCAGGAGCATTATAGCAATGCCCGAGGCGGCTGAGATAATAGTTGATATGTGAGTGGAGGGTTTCAGATTGTAGCGTAGTTACATTGTATAACAACGTGCTACAGCTTACTTTTATTTTATGGGCCACCACTAATATATATGGTCGTATGCTACATCATGGCAAGAGCCTGCTTGATGGCAGTCTCTACTTTGATGGCAGGATCGGCATCAAAGATTCGGCGCAGGGCTTTCTGTGATTGCGGACGAGGGAAGCCGAGGGCTGTGAGAGCAGCAAGAGCCTCTTCATATATCTCATTTGTGCCTCCGATGAGTGTCGGCGGCAATGAGGCGGAGGCTTCCGATGGTTTTATCTTATCCTTTAAATCAACGATTATGCGTTGGGCTGTCTTTGCTCCGATTCCTTTCACCCCTTTCAGCCTTGTGTGGTCTCCAGATAGGATTGTGCTTTCAAGGTCTGCTGGTGATATTGAAGAGAGTATCAGGCTTGCTGTGCTCGGACCTACTCCTGAGACCCCTATGAGCAGCCGGAACAGTTCGCGTTCTTTTGATGTGAAGAATCCGTACAGAGTCCATGAGTCTTCGCGTATCACCTCATGTAGCAGCAGCTTCACTTCTCCTTTGCAATTCTGAAGAGCCTCGAAAGTGTTGAGCGAGATGTTTATCATATATCCCATACCGCCGGTCTCTATTGACACGTAGGTGGGAGTATTCTCTGTAATTATGCCTTTGATGTATTCGTACATTATTGTTTTATTTGAAAGATGTAAGAGTGAGTGTGAAATTGTCGCGTGTAGGAAGAAGGATCGTGTCCGGATGAAATTCTGGTTTAGGGGCTGCCGTCCGGGCATGGTGCCATGTGAGGAGATAAGGAGTGGTGACAGAGAGGCGTGCCGCGATATGCATTGCTGTAACACCCATTGTACGGCGGAGGTTAAGTTCAATGCATGGGTGGAGATTCATTGATCCGTTCCTGTCACGATAGATCATCATGTCGATTCCGAGCCATCCTTGATAGTGTGGGGTGATCAGAGCGGTGAGTATGCGTTCAAGATTGGAGATGACAGTCGGGAGTGATAAAGATGATAATGATGCTCCTTGCGATGATGAGAATTTTTCTGCAAGATAATTGTATATGTATTCCTGTGGGGCGACGATATTACCGGTATATAATCCGCGTTGTTCGGCAAGGAAGAGTGACAGCCCGCGGAATTCAACTTTCGTGCCGTCACTATAGAACAGTGATGCAAAATCTGTTATCTTATCCAGTCCCTTTTCAACCATCACACTCCCTTGTCGGTTGATAATGCCTTGCACTCTGGTGCGTAGCACGTCGGACGGTAAGCCTGTGGTGCAGAACACTCCTCGTCCGCTGCATGACCATGGCGATTTGATGTATCTGCCCGGGGATTCTGACTCAAGAGCAAGTACACGGTCAGGATTGGTGACTTCTTCAGGTAGAAGGTTGTCGATGTCAAGTTCCTGTAGGATTATGATTGAGGAACGCCGGTGGCTGAGCCGGCGTAGTGTCGCTATTGTATCATCCGAAGGCAGGTTGATGTCGGCGATTCCGGCTGAACTGAACTGTCTGCGGGCATCTTCGCTCCAACCCCATGGCTGAGGATGCAGGTTGCTGGTGTCTGGTTGGTTTATAGAGCTGAGATTGCAGCTTAGGCCCCAATGCGATTTCAGCCATATGGCATCTTCGGCATAATCGGAGGGAGCGAGAATCATATCGTCGGTTTCCGACCACCATGCAGGTAATAGAGCCCCCGCCCTGTGGAGTGCTGCTGCATGGGGCGGGGGTGTGTAATGTCGGCATCCTATAGCGAGAGCGAGATCGTTCTCAGGATTGAATAGATTGATGTTTTGCTGATTCAATATGTAAGAATCGAGAGAGGGGAGAAGTTGGTACTTATTTCTTTGAAAGATTCATCTTCTTGGCGATGTCGGCAGGGATTGCGTCGCGGTGAACGAGTATATCGATGGTCTTGGCGAGGAAATAAGGCTCGGATACGTAGAAGAATCCTCCGTACTTATGGTTAGTGTCCCATGAGTTTTTCACTTTGTAGTAACGTGTGCCGTTCTGGTCAACAGCTTTGCCCATTATCACCATGCCGTGGTCATCGGTGGTCTCCTGAGTGTCGAACATTTCCTGACGCAGCTCCTGGGTCACAGTGATCTCCTCTCGTGGAGATTTTACTTCGTTAGCTTCCTTTTCACGATCCTTGTCGCTGAGTTTCACCCAGCGTGACAGTTCTGTGCCGGAGAGGTCTGCCTCGGTCTTTTTCTTTGGTATCACAGCAAATCCGTCAATCCATTTGAATCCGGGTTCGCTGACATCGGCGGCCCATGCTATGGAGTATCCTTTGTCGAGGGCATTATCCACAATGGCTTTCATCTCATCTAATGGCACATTGTGATATGTGGCCCACAGCCAGTTGTCGGCTACTTCGACAGGGAATTGTGTATAGAACGGATGATGAGTGAAGGATGTTACAGGCACATAGTCCGACATGTTGAGTCCGAGCATTTTGGCGAACGATTGCGGGGTATATGTCTTGCCTTCATATTGGAATGATTCGGGGACCTCTCCGAGATATGCGTCAAGCAGACCGTTGAAACCTTTACGCCAGGCTGTTGACTTTTTGCCTTTACGTTCTTTAACGGCAGATAGCAGTCCTTTGAGTGCAGGTTCGATCTCGCCATGGTCGTGTTTTGCCTCTCCGTACTCAAGACCTTTGTAGGCATCTTCAGGTACGATTCCGTAACGTTCTATGACATAGGGCACGTCGAGCACACTGCCACCCTGGGCGAAGTTGATGGTGCCGTCCATGCGGATATATTTGTCGGCTTTGTCGGCATAACAATGGCGCACAATCCACATTTCGCTTAGGTCATACTCTTTGCCTGTGACGCGGAGAAGTTCGTCCTCGAAGAATCCTATACCGGAAAAACTCCAGCATGTTCCTGATTTGTTCTGATCTTTGACCGGAGTGGTCTTATTGAGCTTTACATCAGTAAATTTGAAACCGGTGGTGTCATTCTTTTCGACATTTCCATCGGCATAGGCTCCAAGAGCCAATGTAGCCATAATGGCGGCTGAAATATACTTTTTCATTGACAGTGATAGGGTATTGAGATCTTAGAATAGGTTTTAGATACAACGCAAAGTTACACTAAAATTCGCTAAACAAGGAATATTTAATGAAAAAAGTTGTATCTTTGTCGACTGATAAATATAATTTTTTTCATCACTTTGAATATGAAACGTAGCCTCACAGCTTTATTGATAGCCTTTGTGGCATTTATAGCAGTACCGGTAGTCAATGCCCAGATGCGTTGGGGAGCATCGGCAGGAATCAATGTCAACAGTATGAAATTCAAGCAGGATCTGTTCCAGGTGAGCCAGGGTGTAGGCGAGTCACTTGGTGTCAGAGGTGAAATGATGTTTCCTGGCATTGGGTTCGGCATTGAACTTGGTCTTTACTATCAGCAGCAGGGCTCTACGCTCCATCTCGGAGACAAGAAGATATGGGCGTCACAGGGATATGGCAACGAGCGCATCTATCTGCATAATGTCTCCATACCTTTTAATCTTAAGTTCAAGTGGACCCGTATGCAAGGGCTTGAGGATTACGTAGCTCCCTTTGTGTTTGGTGGTCCTGTGCTTCAGATTCAGGCTGGTCACAGCAAGTGTGATGCGATAAAGTATTCCGGCGGAGATGTCGAACTGTGTGCCGGACTCGGATTTGAAGTGTTGAAGCGTTGGCAGATAGCCGCTTCCTATACATGGGGTATGACTTATGTGCTTAAGACTGTACAGCTTGATGACGTAAGTGCACGTAACCGCACATGGGATGTACGCTTGACTTATTTCTTCTGATCTAAACCGTCGATGGCTTTATTGTCCGGGGCATGGAGCTTGCAGGATAATTGGAGTCAGATGAGCGATAAAATAAGCGGAGACCGTAGATCTATCCAGAATCTATGGTCTCCGTTTTGTTTTAGATTGTTTTATTGTCTGTCGTGTTTATGCTTCGCCGTCGAGCCGAACGGCATCATTGTCGGATTTGATATTAGGTTTGTCAAGTCCGTAACCGTTGCGTGTGTCGAGCACTTTGAGCCATATGGCGAAGAATAGAGCGACAATGCCAAGCCCGGCGAAGAGCAGCATAGGATTGGTGTAATCGTATTGGGTGGGATCGGTCACTCCTTGGTTGGAAGCCTCAAGCATGGCTCCGAATATGATAGGAATGCCGAAAAGACCGATATTCTGAACCCAGAATATAAGTGAATACGCACTGCCGAGGTATCGTGAGTCCATTACTTTAGGTACTGAAGGCCATAGGGCAGCCGGAACGAGAGAGAATGATATGCCGAGCACTATGATTGTGGCAAGGGCGAGACCCTGGCTTGGGAACGCCGGCAGTGCGAGTGCGAATATGAGATGGCAGCAGATTAGCAGGAGTGAACCTATCATGAGCATAGTGGCACCGCGTCCCACACGGTCAAGGAAATATCCTAATGGCGGAGTGAGGCATAGTGCGCCGATGGGGAACCATCTTAGGAGGTCGGCAGCCTGAGTCTCCGAGATGTGTAGGTTGCACTGAAGCATGTTGGTGCCGAAACGCTGGAACGGGAATATTGCAGAATAGTATAGAACGCAGAGAAGTGCGATGATCCAGAACAGACGGCTCTTGAAAAGTCCTCCTACATCGCTTAACTTGAATTCCTCCTCTCCTTCACCGTTGGCTGAAGCTCCGAGTTGCTTGTCGAGGTTTGTGTCCATGAAAGTGAACACTACGTAGCAGATGAGGCCTATGAGGAGAAGCACAGTGCAGAACGCAACAGGAGGCACGACCGAAGGATCATTCTTGCCCATCCAGTCGGCGAGGCGAGGGGAGAGGGAGAGCACTGCGAATACGCCGAGACGGGCGATTGCCATCTCCACACCCATCGCGAGGGCCATTTCTTTGCCTTCAAACCATTTGGCTATGGCCTTGGATACTGTGATACCAGCCATTTCGCATCCGCATCCGAAGATTGTGAACCCGAATGCAGCAAGTTTGGCACTCCCCGGCATCTCAACCCACCATGAGCTTAGCCATTGGTCAAATGCTGATCCTGCGAATAGCGAGCTGATGGCATATAGCTTGATGCAGGCTCCTATAAACATCACTGAAGCAGATAATGTTCCGGTGAAGCGTACCCCCATTTTGTCGAGGATTATGCCTGCAAGGATAAGGAAGCCGAACACGTTGAGCATGTACTCGGCTCCGGCGTAGTATCCGAATGCTTCTGGTGACCATCCAAGCTTGGTGTTTACCAGTGACTGGAGTGGGGACATAACGTCGACAAACATGTAGCCGAAAAACATCATCGACGCAATGAGAATCAAGGCTGTCCACCTTGCCCACCATTTGTCGGAAATAAGCCGCTGTACGGCCTGGGTCTTTGTTTCCATTGGTTTGAATATAATTTGATTACTTAGTTAGTGTCACAAAATTAATCAAAATTATGAAAATTTCGAATTTAATGCTTAATTTCGTGCAATTAAAAATGTAATGAGTATGTCTTATCAGGAGCCTTATAACCTTGACCGCACGGTCAGACTTGTGATAAATTGTGTTATATTTATCTGTGCTGTATGGTTGGTGAACGTGCTTAAGGGTGTTCTGTTACCTTTTTTTGTGGGGTGTCTCATTGCTTATCTCTTAGAGCCGTTCGTTCAGTTCAACCGTGAGTTGCTAAGGTTGCGAGGGCGGGTTATTGCCACTTTGGTGACACTTTTTGAGATGACATTCTTTTTCACGATGCTATGCTATTTCATCTTCCCGATGATCATTCATGAGTCGGCTCAGATGGCATCCATGCTCAAGGCTTATGCGTCTACGGAACTCCATATACCGTTTGTTCCGGAGTCGTTGCATGCGTTTCTTCGCAGGTATCTTGATTTTGAGCTGATAGCATCCAAACTGTCACGCGAGGAGTGGACAAGGATGATTGAGGACGGTCTTTCGGCATCATGGTCGGTCATCTCAGGTTCGATATCTTTTGTGATGAGCATATTCAGCTGGGCTATAGTTTTGCTTTATGTTGTTTTCATCATGATTGATTATGAGCGCATATCCAAAGGGTTCCGTCACCTGGTTATGCCGAAGTACCGCAAGATTGTGTTTCGTATTGCTCGCGATGTGAAGATGTCGATGAACCGGTATTTCCGCGGTCAGGCATTGGTGGCATTGATTGTGGGTGTGCTTTTCTCGATAGGATTCCTTATTATAGGGCTTCCGATGGCAATAGTTCTCGGGATGTTCATAGGTCTTTTGAATATGGTGCCGTATCTTCAGCTTGTGTCGCTTCTTCCCACAACAGTTATATGCCTGGTGTGTTCAGTGAGCGGAGATGTGAGTTTCTGGACTCTGTTTTGGGAATGTATGGCTATATATATTATAGTGCAGGCGATACAGGACCTTATACTCACGCCTCGAATTATAGGTAAGGCTATGAGCATGAATCCTGCTATAATATTTCTGTCGTTGTCCATATGGGGCACACTTTTAGGATTGATAGGGCTGATTATTGCGATACCTCTTACTACACTCCTGCTTGCTTATTATGATGAGTATGTGATTAGGCATCTTGAGTCGGACGTTTCAGAAAAGGATGAAATATGTTAAATTTATGTTAAAATATGGTTGCGTGTTTGGCTGGTATTAAAAAAGTTTCTACCTTTGCAACGCAAAACAAAAAAGAAGCCTAATCGGGGTGTAGCTCAGTTGGTTAGAGTACGCGTCTGGGGGGCGTGAGGTCGCTAGTTCGAGTCTAGTCACCCCGACTGATTAGGAAGAATCGCTTGAGGTTGATTTCAATCTCAAGCGATTTGTTTTTATGCTGTAATCTGTCTTTGAGCAGAAGAGAATGTGTTTTGATTGGAAATAATTTGGGATTTATGGATAAAAAGCGTAATTTTGATGTCTGATACCTTTAATTAACACTTTATGAAAGCATATGTCTTAAAGAAACTATTTATATGTTCAGTATCTCTGTCTGCTGCGCTGTCTGCTTTAGCATGGGGACAGAAAGGTCATGATGTCACCGCTTATATAGCGGAGCAGCATTTCACTCCTGCTACTGCGGAGGCTGTGGCAGTACTTCTTGACGGTATGAGCCCGGTGTATTGGGCCAACTGGCTTGACAATGCGAGCCATACTCCGGAATATGCCTATACAAAGACCTGGCATTATAAGAATGTTGATGCCGACAAGACCTATTGGACCCAGCCTGAACAAGCGGGTGGAGATATAGTGATGGCTCTGCGTCAGAATATCGCAGTCCTTGCCGATTCGACCAAGAGCAAGGATGAGCAGGAGCTCGCGCTTAAGATTGTGATTCATCTTATGGGAGATCTGCATCAGCCTATGCATATGGGGCATGCCACCGATCGCGGGGGCAACAGTGTGAAGCTGCGCTATTTCGGTCGTGATGCAAATCTGCATAGTATATGGGACTCCAATCTTGTGGAGTCAGCTCACAAATGGGGCTATACTGAATGGCAGCAGCAGATTGACCGTCAGCCGGAAGAGATAGAGGTGGTCACCGTAGGTGGAAATATCGATGATTGGGCACAGAAGACGGTAGCGATAAGCTCTCAGGTGTACGGAGCTATGCCGTCAGGTTGCAATGTAAGCTACAACGAGGTGGCCTATTGGGCTCCTGTGATTGAGGCCCAGCTGCTTATTGGCGGTCTGCGTCTTGCTCATGTTCTGAACTCCATCTATGATCCGGGCTACCGTCACGCCAAGGAGCCTTCGGCTTTCTGAAACTATATCTTGCGATTGCGATGAATTCCGTGCTTAAGAATGTGACTGTTATTATCCCCGCCCACAATCGGCCTGAACGATTGCGGCGGTTGCTGGGCTACTACAGCGGCTGCGGGTTGAGGATATTGGTCCCGGATTCATCCAAGCAATGTTATAATGGTGATGTGTCGTCTCCTGATGTCACATATATTCATCGCCCGGGATTGCATTTCCTGTTGAAAATAAAGGAGATATTGCCATTAATCTCGACTGATTACGTGCTATATTGTGCGGATGATGATTTCATTGTGCCGTCAGCCATAGCCCGCATGGTGGAGTTTCTTGATGACAACCCTGATTACAGTATCGCTCAAGGGCATTATCTCACTTTCACACCCAAGGAAAGAGGAGTGGAGTTCTATCCGCGTTACATAAGGTATTTCGATAGCCGTATTGTGGCGGATAATCCTGCCGGCAGGCTGTTGCAGGATAAATGTAAATATGCCTCTCTGCTTTATGGTGTGGCTCGTACCGAACAGTTCCGCAGTATCTATGGGTATTGCTTCGGGAAGGATGGTGAGCTTAGGTTCCGGAACCTGTTTCTTGCCGAAGAATTTTTCAATCATGCCATGCTAATACATGGCAAGTATGCTACAGTCCCATGTTTCTATAGTGCTCGCGAACGTATAAAGGGGTCGGCTACAGAAACAGTGGTTCCGATATCCGAGATCAGAAGCTCTGACGAATATCGATGGGAATATGACGGTTTCATAGATGCGCTCTCGCTCATGCTTTCCGACAAGACCGGTATGGAGTATGATGAGTCGAATCGGTTTATGCGGAAAGTGTGTGCATCACCCAAGGACAGTGCCGATGTCTCGTTTAAAAGAAAGATCGTTGTCTTTATGATGAGGCACAGGTGGTTGAGATGGGCGTCCGATATATTGGACTGGCGATACAATCAAAAGGGCCTGAAGGCGGTAAGAGGCATGACGAGCTACCCATGTGAATTCTCCACTCCTGAAAAGGAGGCTATAATAAAAGTCATCGAACAGTATTCATAACCAATTATTAAACCATTAACTAATCATCAAAACATTATGAACATCACTTTTGGAGAAGCACTCTCTATGTTCTACAAGAGATGGAACGATTTTGACGGACGTTCCACACGTGCCGAGTATTGGTATCCTGTGCTTTACATGTTTGTTGCAGGAATGATTCTTGGTGCCATCAACCAGTGGCTCGGATCATTGTTCTCGTTGATCAACCTTGTGCCTGCTATCGCTGTAGGTATCCGCCGTATGCACGATATAGGTAAGAGCGGATGGTGGATGCTTATCTGTCTTATTCCGCTTATTGGCGGCATATGGTTCATAGTCCTTGCCGCTACTCCTACAAAGGAAGAGAAGTATGCATAAGTGCTGAAGTGATTTTGTAGTTTTTAACAAAAGGTCCCCATATTTGGGGACTTTTTGTTGTATAGGGCTGAAAAATTACGTAAATTTGCAGATATTATTTGCATAAAATCATCAATCATAAATACTACAGATACAATTAGGTATATATGAACGCACCACAGCTCAGTGAACAGGAAACCATCCGTCGCGCAAGTCTCGATGAGATGCGTCGACGCGGTATAGAGCCTTATCCCGCAGCCGAATATCCGGTGTCAGGATACTCGGATGAAATCAAGAAGAATTTTCAGGATGATGCACCCCAGAGAGAAGTGGCGGTGGCAGGTCGTGTAATGGGTCGTCGCATTATGGGCAAGGCTTCATTTATGGAGCTTCAGGACTCTACAGGACGTATCCAGGTATATATCAGCCGTGATGAGATATGCCCTGGCGAGGACAAGGATCTTTACAATGTTGTGTTCAAGAAACTTCTTGACATAGGTGACTTCGTCGGTGTCAAGGGTTATGTGTTCCGTACAAAGACCGGTGAGATTTCCGTTCATGCTCTTGAGCTGACAGTGCTTGGCAAGTCGCTTCGTCCTCTTCCGGTAGTAAAGGTGAAGGATGGGGTAGTCTATGATTCATTTGACGATCCTGAGCTCCGTTATCGTCGCCGTTACGTGGATCTTGTAGTGAACGATGGTGTAAAGGAGATATTCATCAAGCGTACCAAGGTGTACAATTCCATGCGTGAGTATTTCAACAATGCCGGCTATATGGAAGTGGAGACACCTATCCTACAATCGATTCCCGGAGGAGCTGCTGCTCGTCCCTTCATTACTCACCATAATGCTCTTGATATCCCGCTGTATCTTCGTATCGCAGATGAGCTTTACCTGAAACGTCTTATAGTAGGTGGTTTCGAGGGTGTGTATGAGTTCTCCAAAAACTTCCGTAATGAAGGTATGGACCGTACCCATAATCCAGAATTCACATGTATGGAGATATATGTCGCATACAAGGATTACAACTGGATGATGGACTTCACCGAGAAGATGCTTGAGAAGATTTGCCTTGATGTCAATGGGTCAACTGACGTAAAGGTTGGTGATAATGTCATCAGTTTCAAGGCTCCTTTCCCCAGAGTGACAATGGCTCAGGCTATCAAGGACTTCACCGGAGTGGATATAACCGGGATGGATGAGGATGCGTTGCGTCGCACAGCCAAGGAACTCGGCATTGAGGTGGATGAGTCAATGGGTAAAGGAAAGCTTATCGATGAGATATTCGGAGAGAAGTGTGAGGGAAATTATATCCAGCCTACATTTATAATCGATTATCCCATAGAAATGTCGCCACTCACAAAGCGTCATCGTAATAATCCTGAACTGACCGAGCGTTTTGAGCTGATGGTGAACGGTAAAGAGCTTGCCAACGCTTACTCCGAGCTTAACGATCCTATCGATCAGTATGAGCGCTTTGTCGAGCAGATGCGTCTTGCCGAGAAGGGTGACGATGAGGCCATGATAATCGACAAGGATTTTATCCGTGCGCTTGAGTATGGTATGCCTCCCACATCCGGTATGGGTATCGGTATGGACCGCCTTGTGATGCTGATGACAGGTCAGACCACTATCCAGGAGGTGCTTTTCTTCCCGCAGATGCGTCCCGAAAAGAAGCCTCAGCAGTCATCGGTTGAGCCTACAGAGGCAGAGTAGCTTGTCGGGAAGGGCATGGACTCTTACGGATATTTTAACACTGTAAAAAGAGTTTTTTGTAATATGGTGTAAACTTTTCAGTAGTCCTGCTCCTTACTGATATAGTATATTTAAAGATATTAATAATGAGTTTCAATAAAATAGCAGTGATGGGCGGCGGAAGCTGGGCAACGGCTCTCGCCAAGCTCCTGTTGCGAAATTGCGACTCCATCCTTTGGTATATGCGCCGAGACGACCGAATAGAGGATTTCAAGCGTCTCGGACATAATTCTGCTTATCTCACCGATGTGGAGTTTGATGTGAATCGTATACAGTTTTCGAGCGATATCAATTATGTGTGCACTCAGGCCGATTCACTGCTCCTTGTCATGCCGTCGCCTTATTTCAAGACTCATATCAACAGGATCAGTGTCGATATTTCCGACAAGACTGTGATCTCGGCTGTAAAAGGCATAGTGCCTGGAGATAATGAGATAGTGACGGATTATATGGCTGAACGATTCGGGGTGAACCCGGAACGGATGCTTGTGATCGGTGGTCCGTGTCATGCTGAAGAGGTGGCACTCGATCGTCCGAGTTTCCTCACAGTAGGATGCCATGATGTGGCTCTTGCCGATGAATTCGGAGAGTGTCTGCGTTCGCCTTCTACCCGCACCATCACATCAAGTGATGTCGAGGGTATAGAATATGCGGCCGTTCTCAAGAATGTATATTCCATAGCTGCAGGTATAGTACACGGCATGAAGGGTGGCGATAATTTTCTTGCCATGCTTGTGAGCAATGCAGTGAAGGAGATGGAGCGATTTGTCGATGAGGTGTGCCCTCGTCCGCGCTGCATCTGTGATTCGGTGTATCTTGGCGATCTTCTGGTCACGGCATATTCAAGGTTTTCGCGCAACCATAACTTTGGCTCCATCATAGGAAAGGGTTATTCGGTGTCGACAGCCAGAATGGAGATGGAACAGACCGCCGAAGGGTATTACGGTACAAAATGCATCAAGGAAATCAATAAGAAATACTGCATAGAGATGCCTATTCTTGATGCGGTGTATGATATCCTGTATCGTCATGCCAATGCGGAGCGAGCCATGCGGGCTTTGGGCAAATGGTTTGTATAACTCCACGAATGTAAAACAAATAATTATATCAAATAAAAATAGCATGAAAACTATCAACGTCGACATCAAGGATGTTCTCTCTACAGTGAGCCGCGATGACATCAATCGTCTTGAAGGAGAAGGAGCCGAGGCTCTTGATAAGGTGCTCAACGGCACAGGTGCCGGTAGTGATTTCCTCGGTTGGGTGAATCTGCCCACTGAGACAACTGAAGCACTCCTTGACGATATCATAGCGTGCGCTGATCAGCTCCGTGCAACCTGCGACACAGTTGTGGCAATCGGTATCGGTGGCAGCTATCTTGGTGCAAAGGCTGTGATTGAGGCTCTCAGCGACAGCTTTGCAGCCTATCGACCCGGTGTGCAAGGTGAACCTAAGGTTCTATTTGCCGGACAGAATATAGGAGAGGATTATCTCTATGAGCTTCAGGATTATCTTAAGGACAAGCGATTCGGCATTATTGTGATATCCAAGAGCGGCACCACTACAGAACCTGCCATTGCATTCCGTCTGCTCAAAGAGCAGCTTGAAAGCCAGCTCGGAATAGAGGAGGCACGCAAGCGCATAGTCGCTATCACCGATGCTCAGCGAGGCGCGCTCCGCAGTCTTGCAACAGAGGAGGGCTATAAGACTTTTGTCATAGCCGACAATGTTGGCGGACGTTTCTCTGTACTCACACCTGTAGGTCTTCTACCGATTGCGGTTGTCGGATATGATATCCGTGCGCTTATCGATGGTGCTGCCGAGATGGAAAAAGCAACCTCTGAAGCTAATGACCAGAATCCCTCATTCTTGTATGCCTGCACCCGAAATGCTCTGTATAATGCCGGTAAAAAGACTGAGATACTCGTTAACTACAATCCTAAGCTCCATTATTTCGGAGAATGGTGGAAGCAGCTCTATGGAGAGAGCGAAGGCAAGGATCACAAGGGTATTTTCCCTGCTGCTGTCGACAATTCTACCGACCTTCATTCGATGGGTCAATGGATTCAGGATGGAGAGCGTACCATATTTGAGACTGTAGTATCTGTAGAGGAACAGAAGTATGACAAACTGATCCCCTCGGATGAGGCAAATCTCGATGGCCTCAACTATATTGCCGGAAAGCATATCGATGAGGTGAACAAGATGGCTGAGCTCGGCACCCGTATAGCTCATGTTGACGGAGGTGTGCCCAACATCCTGATCACCCTTCCTGCTCTCCGTGAGAAATATCTCGGCCAGCTCATATATTTCTTTGAGAAGGCTTGCGGTATAAGCGGTTATATACTCGGTGTCAATCCTTTCAACCAGCCGGGTGTCGAGGATTATAAGCGCAACATGTTTGCTCTTCTTGCAAAACCGGGTTATGAGAAGGAGACCGAGGCAATCCAGGCTCGTCTGAAATAATATTCAGGAATAGAATAATCAATTCATAAAATCAGCCCCGATATAGATAGCCTATATCGGGGCTGATTTTATGAGTTGCTTATATCTTATGGTCAACTGTCCATAAACACGAAGTAGACAGCAAGGATCAGGAGGCAGAATGCAAGAAAGTGGTTCCAGTGCAGGGCTTCGCCTCGGAAAAACAGGAAAGTGAATACTGTGAATATCATAAGTGATATCACCTCTTGAATCACCTTGAGTTGCAGAAGTGAGAATGCACCGCCGTTTTCGTGGAATCCGTATCGGTTGGCAGGGACCATAAAGCAATATTCCAACATGGCGATACCCCATGACATAAGTATAACTACAATAAGCGGTGTAGCGGATGTTATTATTTTCATCTGCTGTAGCTTAAGTTGTCCGTACCAGGCAAAAGTCATGAAAATATTGGACATCACGAGGAGTCCTATTGTGAGCCATCCGTTCATTTTGATGTCATTCTTTCGTTATCGTCAGGATGGGAGAGAAGGTTGTTGATCTTCCCATTTTCAATGTAATCGATGAGAGTTTCGTATAGGATTTCCTTGCTGCGAGCAAGTATTGTAGCTCTTTTAAGGGGTGTCATATAGTCGTTTCCGGCTGCGAGATAATCAATGGTTGCTAAACGGTACCGTCTGGCAGGATCGATTGGGGAGCCGTCGATTGTGGCTCTGTTTATGGCATGTGTCTCAGGATCATATACTACCGATACGTTGGAACTTACGCCCTGTCCGTCCTGCCCTACCATGATTCCGATATTTTCAAGAAGGTCTGCTCCGGAAATATCAAGGACTACAATACGGTTTTCAAACGGTGCGATGTCGATTATCTCACCTTTGGTGATCACTCCTTTAGGAAGGGTGTTGCGTATTCCCCCTTTGTTCATAATGGAGAGGTCGACCGGTTTGCCACATATTTCCGCGCCACGTGTACGCACGAAGTCACTGAAAAGGTTGAGCATACGTGTGGACGTGCGTTCAAACTCGTGAGAGGTTTCGCCTATCCTGAATGCTCTAAGGGAATCGACCTTTACACGGTAGGGGGTGATTAATTCGGCAAAGTCTTTGTCAATGCGCCTGTCGAGCCTATTGTCAATCTTTATAAGTTTGGGTGTAACATCAAGGGTGGAGAGGTTTATGTCAAGTTCGCCTACAGCTGAGCCACGTGAGCCGGTCTGTACAACGGTTATGGTATCGCCATCGGCATTTGCCACACGCCATTTAGGACTATCCGGTGAGGCTGGGTCAATAGCCGTGTGGGAGTGACCTCCTATTATGATGTCTATGTCCCTGCTTCCGGCGGCTATGTCGAGGTCGTCAACACCGGTGGTGGTATTGTATCCGAGATGGCTCACAGCGATGACCATTTCCGCTCCGTTTTCACGTAGTTTTGCCGCTTCTTCATTGGCTCGTTGCAGGGCATCATGATATTTTACACCTGTGCAATTCTCTTCGGCAATGATTCCTGACGGATCGAGATTAAGCCCGATGAAACCTATTTTATGTCCTGAAATGTCTTTTATTACCGATGGCACAAACAATCCGTCAAGTGCAGAACCGGTGAGATCATAGTTGGTGCTAAGCCTTGTGGCGTTGACTTTGCCCCATTCCTGTGCGAGACGTTCCATGCCTCTGTCGAACTCATGGTTGCCGAGTATGCGTATGTCATAGTTCAGTCTGTTCATGAGCACACGCTCCACTTCACCTCCGAATATGGTGAAATATAGAGAGCCCTGCACTGCGTCACCGGCATCGACAAGCATTACATTGCAACGAGAGTCACGTACGCTGTCGATTATTACTTTCCGTCGTGCTATCCCTCCCATATCCTTGCTGTCAGGGTCTATGGAGGAATGGGTGTCGTTGGTGTGGAGGATTACCAGATGATCGGTGTCATTGCCGTTATGTCCGGAAGAGCATCCTGCTACAATTACATTCAGGAGGAGTGCTGATAATCCATAGCAAAATCTTGATCTCATAATTTAATTGCGGTTTACTCTATTCCTATAATCTTGTGGGTCTGCAATGAAAGTCTCCAATGGGTATGGTCGAGTATGTAGCTGACAGTCTCGGCGATGTTTTTTCCGCTGCATGGCTGTAGGAAGTAATGCATTGCAGCATATCGGTTGGCTATTTCTTCGACATCCTGACCGAGATATACAACTTTAAGTTCGTCGATGCGTTTGAGTCTTACCACTGATTCCCCTTTTGGCGAACAGGTCACCCAGTCGATATCTTCGGGAAGCGGATTGGTGCCATTGGTCTCAACCTGTATATAGAATCCTGCGTTGTGAAGCATTTCCACGAGGTCATCATTGAGTTGCAGTGACGGTTCGCCACCGGTAATTACGATGTGGCGTGAAGGGTAGGGGAGCACTCTCTCAAGTATCTCTCCGAGAGCCATCTCTGTGCCTGACTGATGTTCTGTGTCACAGAAATCACACTTGAGGTTGCATCCGCTCAGACGCAGAAATACTGCCGGAGTCCCTGTATGGTACCCCTCGCCTTGCAAGGAGTAGAATATCTCGTTGACTTTCAATTGATGAGGCGTTTTGATGATGAAAAAGTTCTAAGCCTTCTCCTCTACTACATAGGATGCAACGTTACCTTCGCTTTCTTTGACATCCACGCGATAGCAGGTGTCAATCTGGTCACATACCCAGCGGGCAATGTTTTCGGCAGTAGGATTGAATGGCAGGAGCTCGTTGAAATTGCCGTGGTCAAGGTAAGCGGTGATACGTTCCTTGATGTGCGAGAAGTCTATCACCATTCCGTCGGCATTAAGTTCGCGAGACCGGCAGTGTACTGTCACTATCCAGTTGTGTCCGTGAAGACGGCTGCATTTGCTCGGATAGGATAGTTCCAGGCGATGGCATCCTGCGAGTTCAAAGGTCTTGGTTATATAGTACATTTGTTTGTATTGGTCGATTGTGGTATTGGATGCTTTTATTTCTGAGATTGTGTGACCACCGGTTTCAGTCCATTTTCATCTGCTATCCGGAACATAATTTCGAGGGCAGCCTCACGGTCGTTTGGCGCGATTATGCCGTCAAGAATCGCATTTTTGATAGTGCTTTTGATCACACCTATCACTGGGCTCCCTTTTATGCCGAATATCTCCATTATCTCGTTGCCGTCGACAGGTGGTTGAAGTTTGCGTATTTCGTCACGTACGTTGAGATCGGCAATCTTGTCTCTGACTATGGCAAAATTGGCAAGTAGGCGTTTTACTTTTTCCCGGTTTTTGGATGTTATGTCTGCTTCGCATAGCATCATTAGGTCCTCAAGATCGTCACCGGCATCATTTATGAGACGTCGCACCGCCGAGTCGGTCACCTCTTCTTCTACGAGTGCTATCGGGCGCATGTGCAGCTCCACAAGTTTTGCCACGTATTTCATCTTTTGGTCCTGAGGCAGGCGCATATTGCGGAATATGCGCGGAACCATCTTTGAGCCGACAAAATTATGATTATGGAATGTCCATCCTGTCTTTTCGTCCCAACGTTTGGTGACAGGTTTGGCTATATCGTGCATGAGAGCTGCCCAGCGTAGCCACACATTGTCGCTTTTTGCCGATACATTGTCGAGTACTTCGAGTGTGTGTGCGAAATTGTCCTTGTGGCTGCGTCCGTTTAGGGTATCTACCCCTTTCATGGCGGCAAGCTCAGGCATTATTATCGGCAGGAGATCACATTCGAGCAGTAATTGCCATCCTATGGAGGGGCGGGGCGATTTCATTATCTTCATCAGCTCATCCACGATTCGTTCGCGGGAGATGATCTTGATCCGTTCGGCATTGCGTTTGATTGCTGCAAAAGTTTCAGGGAAGATGTTGAACTGTAGTTGAGTGGCGAACCGTACAGCCCTCATCATTCTGAGGGGATCATCGCTGAATGTGATGTCAGGGTCGAGCGGAGTCCGGAGTATTCCTCGCTCTATATCGGCGACACCGTTGAATAGATCGATGAGTTCGCCGAACCCTTCGCGGTTGATACGCAGGGCAAGGGCGTTGATAGTGAAATCGCGACGCGAGAGGTCCTCTTCAAGAGTTCCGTCTTCCACTATAGGTTTGCGGGAGTTGCGCTGATAGGATTCCTTGCGTGCCCCTACAAATTCAAGTTCTACAGAGTGCCGTTTCACCTGGGCTGTTCCGAAGTTGCGGAACACTGTCAGGTGGGTGCCTTTCCCGAGGAGTTTCGCAACAACCTCGGCGAGTTCTATACCGCTCCCGACGGTTACGAAGTCCACATCTTTGGACGGACGTCCGAGGAAGAAATCGCGTACACATCCCCCTACGGCATAGCAGGGGCGACCGATGGAATCGGCCGCCTCGCCTATAGTGTGATAGAGGGGTGTGTCTATTTTTGTAATTACTTTATCTAATCGGTTTAATGTCATTCTATCTGTCGAAATATATGATCTCTTCAGGAGCGAGGGTTATGCATTCCGCATGATCGGCATGTACTATGTAGGTGTTCTCTATGCCTACGGCTCCCACGTTAGGAATCACGAATTTAGGTTCGAGAGCTATGACGTTATGCTCCTGGATGATGTCTCGGCTTCGCGGGGCAATTACCGGCAGCTCGTTGATCTCAATGCCTACGCCGTGGCCGATGAATCCCGCATGCTGACGGTGCCCCATATAATATGGTTTGAGGTCGGCCGCCACGACAATCTCTTCGGCTTTTTCCCAAAGGCTCTTTGCTGTGTTGCCGGGGCGCATCATTTCGGAGAGTGCACGGTGGATGTCGATGGAGCACTGATGAGCTTTGAGTGCTAAAGGGCTGATGTCGCCAAGAGCGAACACTCGGGTCATATCGGTCATGTAACCGTTATAATTGCCGTTCATGTCAACCATCACGGTCGTGCCGGGAGTTATGAGTGTACCGTTGGCTCCTACCGGCAGGGATGGGTCCATACCTGCTCCCCCCATTGCAAAATCATAAGGGGAAGGGGTGTCGGCATTGTTTCCTGCAATGGTGTTCCCCATATATAGCTCCATGGAGTCGCCGCTGATGCGGAATTGACCCAAGCATCCCTCACGGCGGCTCACGTTCTCGATCTCAACCTGAAGATCGTAGTCGCTCATCCCTTCTTGGAACAGTCCTGGAATACGGCTGTACACACGTGCGTGACGTTCGCCTGATTCACGTAACATCTGTAGTGCCATTGGCGGCTTTACAGCACGGACGCTACGCATTATTGATGATGCGTTCTTTAATTCGGCACCAGGGAATAACGGCACCAGACGCTGTACGGAAGAATATGGCAGCACATCCAGTTCGATACCTATGGATTGTGGAGCAGCCATACCGATGGACCCTGTTATCTCTTCAGGTTTGCGTATATACACCACGCTATCGCCGCTTAGTCCTACAGGTCGGCGCACAAAGTATATAGGTTCACCTTTCAGAGTGACGTAGGCGTATCCTGCAAAGACTCTGCCTGTCAGATAATATATATTGGCATTATCGGAAAGCAGAATGGCATCGACAGAGGATGCTGACATATGTTCACGTATCCTTGTGAGCCTCAGTCGATACTCATCTCTGCTCCACAGTATTATCGAATGCTTCTGGATGTTCTCCATCTTGTTGTATGGGTTACCTGTTAGTCTGCTATTTCATCGGGTGAAAGACGAGTGAGCGACAGGATGGTCTTTCCGTCGTTGTCCTTAAGCACAGCCTGATTGGGGGTTTCGCCTTCAGCAGCAGTGTCCACGTTCTCCAGAGCGAGAAGGAATGCCTGTTCGGTAGCGATATCTGGACAGATCATACGTGAAGTGGCAAGATTCTTGAATTCAATGCCGTTGCCTTTATCAAGGTTGACGATGATTTCTCCATTGATAAGGTTGCAGCCTGCATTGCCGTGAACGCGCTTTTCTTCAACATCAATCACAATCTTTATTTTGGCAGTGATTGCCTTTCCCTCGATGGCTGTAACTTTCCATGCACCGTTCAGGAATGCAAGGTTTTGTTTGTGAAGCTTCATGACTACTCTGCCGTCAGATGACAGAAGTGACATGTTGGATGCATCGGTGAGTTTGTATGATGCTACTTCATTTATAGCTTTGCTGACCGCAAATTCATATGGGGCATCAGGACAAGCTTTGAGCGTTGAGATGAATTCACCAGAAGGTGTTATCTTGTTTTCTTTGATGTTCCACATGCCATTCAGATAGTTGCATCCATTAAATCCGATAACCTCCATTACTCCAGTTCGTGATTCTGCTGGATTGAGAGTGATTTTAGGATGGTTCTCACCGTTCACTGTAACTTTGGTGCCATTGACCTCAACGATTGACCATTCCCCTTTCATATTGTCAATGATATCATCAAGAGCCGGAGTTTCAGTCTTGGATGTCTGGGTTGTGGCAGTAGTATTAGTAGCTGTAGATGAGGCAGTAGTCGGAGGTGTTTTGCTTTGGTTGTTGCGGAGAATGCTGCAACCGGTTGTAAGAGCCATAATTGCGATTGCTGATATGAATGTGTTGATTCTCATTTTTTCTTAAAATTATTTGAATTGATATTATATGAGATATTTTTAAGAGTATAACGTTTAGACGGATGGTTTGTGCGAACGTTTAATCTTAATTCGGACGCAAAATTACGGAAAAATGCGTTAAAGAAGAAATTTTATTTGTGGCTTAAATATAATTATTGTTATATGTGATATTAGTGAAGTATATATAATTGGTTGAATATATTGTATTGTCTAGCATGTTTGCTGCTTATAATATATGTGGGAATATGTTTTAAGGTAGATAAGTGTTAAAAATATGTTAAATATGGTTCATTCTCTTGCAGGGTTGAAAAAAACGTTATAACTTTGCATCGCAAAACCAAGGAACGATGGTCGAAACGAAGTTCTGAAAGGGATGCCACTGAATGGCGATTTAGTGTAGAGGCCTAGCACGCCGCCCTCTCACGGCGGAAACTCGGGTTCGAATCCCGGATTCGCTACATGCCTGAAAGCCTGACTCTATGGAGAGTCGGGCTTTCTTTTTTATATCTATTTTGATCGGATATTTTTTGAAAGATGCATCTTCCGATTGTTTATTGAATTAACATTTATTTTGCAGGAATTTTAAGTGTTTCAGAAAGATAATGTCTAAATTTGTCATTGTTAATCCGATTAACTCAATATGGCAAAGGAAAATCAACTTGACGATACATCACTTGTGGCGCGGCTTAGGGACAATAAGAGCTGTCGTGCCGCCTTTGGCGACATGATTAAGCTCTACACCGAACCCCTCTACCGTCAGATACGTCGCATGGTGCAGAGCCATGATGATGCCAATGACTTGTTGCAGAACACCTTCCTTAAGGCGTGGCAGAACATTGAGAATTTCCGTGGAGATGCCAAACTGTCGACATGGCTTTACAAGATAGCCATAAATGAGAGCATAACCTATCTGGAAAAGGAGCGTAAGCGTCTCGGATTGACACTGGACGACGAGGAGTCGCATATAGTGCATCTTATTGAAGCTGATACGGATATCGATGGTGATGAATTGGCACGGCAGCTTCGTGAAGCTATTGCTGCATTACCTGAAAAGCAACGTCTGGTATTCAATATGCGTTATTATGACGACATGAAATATGAACAGATGTCCGAGATTCTCGGCACCTCGGTAGGAGCCTTGAAAGCGTCCTATCATCTTGCCGTTAAAAAAATAGAACAATTTTTCTCAGACTTGGACTAAACCTTTAAGCGTCCCATCAGTCAAACATATAAATAAAAGTGAACCGACAATGAAAGATATACTCGAAAAAGTGAACCGCAATGACGGCATGACCGTTCCTGACGGGTATTTCGACGATTTCGCGACGCGTATGGCAGCTTCGCTTCCTCCTATGGATTGGGAGAAGGATACTGTCGAGACTCGTGTTATGTCCAGGAGCATCTGGCAAAAGGTGCGTCCGTATGTTTATCTTGCGGCTATGTTTATGGGGGTATGGTGCATGATGAAGATGTTTGACATGATGCGCCCTGATACCCGAGGTCTCAACCTTGACAATAATCCTGTCATAACTGCTGCCGTCGGGAATGACTATTTCTTTAATGATTATGTGATCACCCATGGCGATATGAGCGAGTATCAGCTCATGGAGGATCTCTATGAGACCGGTTATATCCCTGCTGCTTATGAGTATCATGAAAGTAGTGAATACGTTGACGGGGATAGCTCATTGACCGAAATATAATATCCACACATACAACAGCTATGAAAAAATATATTCTGATTATTATCGCATTCCTGCTTTTGCCCATAGCCCTTTTGGCGCAGAAGCCCACTCAACGTGAACGTGATTCATGGATGAAAGAGATGCAGCAGGTCAAGAATGAATATATCGCTCGTAAGCTTCAGCTGACCGATGAGCAGAAAGCGAAATTCTTGCCGGTGTATAATCGTATGGAAGCAGAGGTGAGGGTTGCGGCTGAACAGGCTATGCAATTGGAACGACAGGTTAGAAGAAAAGGTGAAAAGGCCTCTGATCTGGAACGTGAGAAGGCGGCAGAGGCCCAGTTTGAGTTAAAAGGCAAGGAAGGTGCCATTGAAATGAAATATTTCAAGGACTTCAAAAGCATTCTCACATCCAAACAATTGATAAAGCTTAAGAAAGCGGAGAGGGATTTCTCCAAGGAACTGATGAAAAAACATCAAGAGCGGCAAAAAAATCGGAAATGCCGTAAATAATAATCATCATAAAAGATTCGAAGAATATAGAAAGCGACAAAAGATTACCAATTAATATTATATCTTTTGTCGCCTTTTTTTATTTCCGTTTGTTGTAATAGTAGTTTCACGTAATGTAATTATAATCATATGCTAAGGCTGATTCGTGTATTTTTATCGATTGTTGTGCTTTTGACAGCTCAGAATATGATGGGACAGGCTTCTTCAAGCAAAGTCAAGACTCCTGACTTTGCGTTTCCAAAGACTGTGATACAGCAGTCGAGTAACTCTCTCTCTGTCGCTATGCGTGACGGAGACAATGAGGCTATAATTAGATCTCTGCTTGATTATGCCCTCGCCGAAAATGCGATAGGTAGCGGGAGTCTTCCTGACGGAATCAAAAAGATCGATTCTGTTATGACAGTCAGCAATGATCCGGTGCTCACAGGTATGCTTTCGATGATTGAGGCTTACATTTACAATAATGTGTATACGATGGATAGCTGGAGGTATGATCGTCGAAATTCACCGATGGAGCCTCTTCCTGCCGACTATAACGAATGGAGCGGTGAACAGTTCCGTCATAAGATCGAGTCCTTGATCGATGTTGCTCTTTCTGACAGTACGTCATTGCGCGCTGTGCCCTTGCGTGAATATAGGACTGTGATAACACAGGACCGCCAGACTGAGATATATTATCCGACATTGTATGATTTTATAGCTTGTCAAGCTGTTTCTATTTTTAAGAGCTGGAGTGCCAACCAACACTTTTTCCCTCTTTGGATGGCACGAGCTTCGGCAAATTCATTGAATAAGTTGACTCTGCCTTCACTTAAGCGAGATCCGCGTGGCGAAAAGATTCTTGCGATATATGCGTCAGTACTAAGCGATACAAAGCGCGGGTCTGCCACCGATGTAAACACAAGGCTTGAGCGTCTTCAGTTTCTGCGGTCCAACATTGTGGACGAGAACAACAATCCTTACGACAGATTGAGCCAATCGCTCTATATGGAGCTTTATGATTCGTATCTGAATGCCGACGGAAAGCCGACAACAGAATATGCTGGTGATATATTGTTGGCAGTGCCAGGTTATGGTGACAATAACGATCGTGAGATGTATGATGTCATTAGATCGTTTATTAAGGCATGTCCTGGATATTGGCGTAAGAACTGTCTTAGGCAAAAGCTCAATCAAATGACTCAGAAGCGTGTGGAGATACATTCTCCACAGGTTGCTGCCCCAGGAAAAGATATGGAGATAGGGGTAAGTCTGTTCAACGTGGAAAAGATGACGGTGGATATTTACGATGTCTCTTCTGCTCCTGTGTGGCGTGATGACTATAAGCTGGGTACCGGCAGAAAGATAGCATCTATTCCGGTGGATGCTACAGGCAATCGCGTACCGTTCCGTGATGACAGGAAAGTCAGATATACTTTCTCGCGGCCTGGAAATTATATTGCAGTGCCGGTAGTTAATGGCATCACTCCTAAAAACAGTAATTTCCAAAAGATTCATGTTACCAATGTCGCACTCAGCTCATCGACGTTTCTCGATCGGACGGTATGGGCAGTAAATGCAGGTGATGGAGCTCCGTTGGGTGATGTCATAATCAATATAAATAAATCCCGATATGGTAAAAACGGAAATACAGAACGGCTGGGTGCTACCGGAGCCGATGGAGCTCTCAGTGTCAAGGATGTTTCCGGAGTTCTGACAGCTATAAATGGAGCTGACAGATATGCGCTCCCATTGTATATATATAATTTTAATTATGACAGGCCTGACAAATGGGTGATGGCGTCAAGAGGGTATTCTTCCTTGCCGCTTTATCATCAAGGTGATACAGTGGAATGGGTTGCAATATGTTATGAGTACAAAGGTGGGCTTAACCGTCCATACTCCGGCAAGAGCGTGTCAGCTGTGCTCTATGATGCAAACTCTGTGGCGGTGGATACTTTAAAGTGTGATACCGACAGGTTCGGACGAGCTTGTGGGAAATTCACTCTACCGACATCCGGGCTCACAGGAAGATACCGTATTGCAATTGACGACCAGTTCAATACCGTTAATTTTGAGGTCTCTGACTATAAGTTGCCTACGTTCCGTGTTGTTGCACCAAAGATTGAACGCGGTGTTCCGGAATCAGGAGATGTGACGATACGAGGCAATGTGGAGACCTATTCCGGATTTCCACTTGCTGATGCGGAAGTGACAGTGGCATTGAAGGTTGCTCAGCGTCCGCGATGGTGGTACATGTCAAGGGAATATGATGTTTATTCCACAACTGTCAGAACGGATGCCAATGGCAGTTATGAGGTAGTGTTCACCGATGATATTTTTGCTACATCCCCTCTTGAAAACGGATATTACACAGTTTCTGTGACAGCATTGTCGTCGACTGGGGAATCACAGACTGGAAGCGTGTCTTTTTCACGAGGAGAGCGTTATCTCATTAAGGTTGCAATGCCTGCTGACATTGATATGTCTGAAACAGACACGTTGCCTGTGGATGTCCGACTTGTGAATTATGAGGACTCTGTGGTTATGGAATCCGTAAATGTGAAGCTCGTAGGAAGTGATTCCACGGTTGTTGCCTCATCTTCGATAAAAGGTAAAGGATTATTGAGTGTCAAAGGATGTGATCAGGGTGTGTATAAGGTGGTGTTCACCCATGAGAATGCTGATTCTGTGGTCAATGAAGTGGTGCTTTATGACTCTGATTCAGCTGGCACCCCTTATCCCGATGCTTTGATATGGTCTCCTGATGAAGAAATTAGTGTCAATGGTACGGCTGATTCCTATTGGCTGTATGCTGTGAATTGTGACACTCATGTGCTTGCCACGTTGTGGTCTTCCGGTCGTGTGATATCTCAGCGATGGGAAAAGGCCCATAAAGGTTTCAATCGTATATCTGTGGACCTGCCTGCCGATATTGATGAGGCTACTTTGACAGTTATGGCTACTGGAGATTACCACCAGGAGAACAGGAATGTAGAAGTGAAACGTACCGGCAGCATGAAAGGTTTGAAGATTGTTGCCGAGACTTTCCGTGACCGTACTGTGCCAGGTGGGGAGGAGACATGGACATTCAGTGTTACCGATCTCAATGGCAACGGTAGGGAGGCTGCGGTAATTGTCGATATGTATAACACAGCTCTTGATGCACTTTCTAAATCTGACTGGAGTTTCAATGCCAATAAGGGATGGCAGAAATCATTTGATTGGAACGTATCGTCATTGCGTGGCACATCTGATTTCTATTATTCATTACCCACATCTCAGGTCAATCTGAAATGCCCTGACTTTGTAGATCCGGAATTTAATACTTATGGAGTTTCTTTCCGTAACATCCGTTTGCGTGGAATGAAAATGTCACGAGCATTGACCGGATCGTTAAGTGGTGTTGTCGTAAGAGAACTGAATGTTATTGATGAGCAGAGTGTCGAGTCCGCGAAGGATTACGATTATGCCGCTCCGTCAATAGCACAGAAGAAAGCTGACAGCGGAATGGGTTATGATGAGGTCGGTGCCGTAAGAGAGCATAGTGAAGAAGTGACTGTAAGCGAGAAGGAGTCATTCTCATATAGGGAATCAGATGTGTCACTTGCATTTTTCAGACCATCGCTTGTCACTGGCAAAGACGGAAAACTTGCATTGAAATTTACAGTTCCCAATGCAAACACAACATGGGGGTTCCGTGCTGTTGCATTCACAGATTCACTTCTTTCGGCTACATTCTCAAGGGATATTTTAGCGTCCAAGGAGATCATGGTACAGCCCAATCTTCCACGATTCCTGCGTACTGGCGACCGTGTGGCTGTAAAGGCTTCGGTAATGAATGCGACCGATGAGGAGCAGAGAGTTGAGACTGTAGTTGAAATATTTAACCCATCCGACGGCGAGGTCATGTATAGTTTTAATCAGTTGGATACTATCGCTCCCAATGGAAGTAAGGTGGTGGAGACTGGGATGCTGTCAGTTCCGTCGGATATGCCCCTTTGGGGTTACAGGATCAAGTCGTCAACCGAGACTCGCGCTGACGGTGAGCAGGTGCTTATACCGGTGCTCCCGTCCGTGACACCTGTGATCGAGACTTATCCATTCTATGTGGCTCCTGAGCAGAGCGAGTTCTCGATGAAGTTGCCGAAAATTCCGGCTGACAGCCGTGTGACATTAAAGTTCTGTGAGAATCCTGTATGGTATGTTGTGACAGCTCTTCCTGGATTGTTGCAGAAAGATGCAACGTCGGCACCTGATGCCGCACGCAGCATTTTTTCAGCAGCGGTCGCTTCAGGATTGTTGCGCGACAATCCTGAGATAGCTGCCGCATTGAAGGAATGGAACGAGAGTGACAAGTCGGCAGAGATTCTCACTTCGATGCTTGAGCGCAATGAGAAGTTGAAAATAGTACTTCTGAATGCGTCGCCATGGATGCTTGATGCGCGTAATGACACTGAGCGTATGTCTCGCCTGGCATTGCTTTTCGATAAAAAGACTGTTGAAAAGACTATTGATGCAAATATATCTCTGCTTGCCAAACTGTCACACAAAAGTGGCGGATGGAGTTGGTGTGCACAGTATAGTGAGCCGTCCAGATGGGCCACCAATGAAGTGCTGTGGATGATGGGTCGCCTTGTGCGTCTCGGATTCCTTCCGGAGGACAGCGGGCTTAGAAAAATGATTTCCGCAGCATTGGATTGGGACACATCCGAGACATTGAAGGAATTCCGTAAATATCCCGATGGTGTTTACACTCGCTACGTGCATCTTCATGATATGTTTGCAAAGATGAATATCGGAGCAGCTGACGGACGGATAGTCGATTCTGTCACACAGCGTATACTTAATTCCTGGAAGGATGAGCCGTTGGCATGTAAAGCTATTGAGGCCCAAGTCCTTTACAGCCATGACTATAGAAGTGTGTCAAAGGAGTTGATTGCATCTATGCGTCAGTTTGCAAAAACTACACCGGAAAATGGCATGTGGTTCCCGTCGCTTGATGATAATGTTTGGTACGGTTCGATGAACAATATCGGGATTACATCCCTCATCCTGGAGACTTTCGCGATGATAGAGCCCGGATGTGATGATATCGACTTGTTGCGTCAGTGGCTAATTCTTCAGAAAGGTGCTCAGAACTGGGGTTCATCTGTTGCAGCAACGGAGGCAGTCTCCGCCATACTCACTACATCCAGCAAATGGATTGTTCCTGCATCGGGCTCTGTTGTAAGAGTTGGTGGCAGTGAGCTGCGTCCTGACAGGGTGGAGCGTTTGACCGGTGAGTATGAGATGGATCTTCGAGTCGATAAGTCATCAGGGAAGAGCCTTTCTATAACTAAAAAGGGCGATACTCCATCGTGGGGAGCCGTGTTCTGTCAATATGTTGATGATATGACATCTGTCAAGGCTCAGGATTGCCCTGAACTGAGTGTTGCCAAAGAGTTGTTGGTGGCTGTCGATCAGTCAGGAGACGGTAATTTCGGCAGACAGGCCGTAAAGAATGCCGATTCATTCACTATCGGAGACCGTGTCACAGTGAGATTGCTGCTGAAAGCGGATCGTGATATGGATTATGTAGCTATTGTTGATGACCGCCCGGCATGTTTCGAGCCTGTAGAACAGCTCCCGGCCCCGATGTATTCAGATGGCATACGCTTTTATCGAGAGAATCGTGATGCTTCGACAAGAATATTCATAGATCATCTGCCGAAGGGAACGTATCTGCTCTCTTATGATATGTGGGTCAATAATGCCGGGACATATATTTCTGGTATTGCGACGGTACAGAGTGAATATGCACCGCAGTACTCAGCTCATTCATCCGGGGATAGCATTGAGGTGAAATAGAATTCTAACCTTGTGAAGAAACACCAATGGCAGGTCTGTGATTGCAGCCAGCCATTGGTGTTTTTATATGGTCATATATTGCTCATATGCATTTTTCTCTTGTATAGACGTCTTATCCAGATATAGTAACCTGTCAGGGGTAGGCTTGCGCCAAGCAATGCTCCAAGGAGCCATAACACACGTGTGATGGTGCCTCCGAGACTACCGGTATGGATTGAGTATATCCAGCCGCGTAGCTTGTCTGCCTGGGCTGAGTCGGCATACTTTTTCCCCGGAGTTATTTCTCCGGAATTACGGTTGAAATCATAACTGTCGGTTGCCCTGATATTTCCGTTGGTACAAAGTGTGACACTTGCTGTTCCCTGGCCTACGGTTATTTGTAGAGAAGAAGGGTTTTGTGCCTTCAAATCATTATACACCTGCTGCCAACAGCCGAATTCCGAGGGACTGTATTCGCGATTTTCGCCGGAATTCTTTTTAGTTGTATGCTGGTCTTTATTACGCTGCTCTGCATGAGCCTCTTTTGCTTTGCCTGCTGAGTTGCGTGGAGTATATTCAACGCCACATACCTTATTGAAACCGAATCAGGCAATGTCGCTTTTACAGTTTCCATAAGTTTCTCCATAGGGACTGGGTCTCCTTTGGATGAACTGACATAGTAGATGTCGCTTTTAATGTTACGCGTAATCTCAGGTTCGAATATGAGCATTGCTCCTGAGAAACATATCAGAGTGATTATTAATCCAAATGGGACCGAAAGCCAAAGGTGTATATTGTGAAATAATTTCATGGCTGGTCTATTTTGTCGGTTGCATGTAGCCGAATCCGGTTATGTCGGTAGCATCGATGGTGAGCCCTTTTACTGCTTGTGCTGTAGCAGTGTTTATTTTGTATATTGCCAGTGTTCCGTCAGTGATGTTTATAGGTATATATACATTCCCATTTTTTGCATATACTGTTTTGCCTATAAGATACAGTGCAACGGACCGTGTTAGCGACATTGTAGAGGACAATCCCCAATTGCTATTGGTTTTGAACCGTTTTAAAATCCCTTTCGGATTTGGCTGCAAAACCATAGATGACATATGTTCGGACAACAATGTGGATTGCTCTACATTTCTTGCTGTGTCAAATATCATAAGCAATCGTAAGTACAATGGTTTCTCAATTCATTTGCCGACATTGGTGAGCTATCTTAAGGAGGCACATTCCTATATTCTGGATTATATGTTGCCTGCAATAAAGGACATTCTGATAAAGGGTGTTCATTCACATAATTCAAATGATGTAGCACTGCTTGTATTAAAGTTTTTTGACAGCTATATGGTAGAGGTAAGGAACCATATGCAGTTTGAGGATGAATTTGTGTTTACTTATATTGACGGATTGTTGAAGGGAGAGTTAAATCCTTAATTCAGAATCAGTGATTTTGCGACCAAGCATAATAGCATGGCATCAAAGCTGAACGAACTCAAGGATATATTTCTACAGCATTATTGTTTGCCCAATACACGTGATCTTAATCAGGCACTGTTCAATATCATATCCTGTGGAGAGGACCTTATATCGCATTGTGAGATAGAGAATCGACTTTTGGTGCCGGCAGTAGAGGATCTTGAACGAAGGGTCCGCTCTTCGAAAATTAATTGCGGTGGCGACACCTCTCATGCGGAGATATCTTCAACTGATCATAGGGAGGAGTCCTTGAGCGAGCGGGAAAAAGACATAATACGCCTTGTGGCATACGGATTATCTAATAAGGAGATTGCCGATAGATTATGCCTGTCGTTTCACACCATTACTACTTACAGGAAGAACCTCAGTTACAAATTGAACATACATTCTACGGCTGCTTTGGTGATATATGCCATATTGCACAGGATTGTAAACATGGAGGATATTAAAAATATGGATTAGAACACTGTTTGTGATCATGCATTATTGTTGATGTATCGCATGAGCGTCTTGCTTTGCTATTTTGATGTAAATAGGCATTTTATTGTCAGGAGGTGTGTCTTCTTCAAGTCTTATTGTATAAAAAATATATCCGTCTATGCCATATTTTTCATGCCATTTCCGAGGTTCCACACCCGAATCACGCAGACCGCAATACCAAGTGCCATCTTTGATTGGGATACCCATAGAGTAAGCGATTATAGGAATATCAGGACCATCACCTGAAGTAAATGTTTCCAATAGAATTTTCATGTTATCTATGCGTACTGTATCATTGAAAATGACACGGTTGTAATTGGATGGATAGAAACAAGAAATACGTATGCTGTCCTTTCCGTAAGGGATTGCCATAAAATCTAAAGTTTCAATACTGTCGACAAGTATAAAATGAACATAGTCTGCAAGCATTTCACGTTCTATAAAAGACCCCTTGTCACAAATGACTTTCCCTATTTTTGCTCTCTTTCCATTGAAATTCCCTTTTATCATTAAACGTGAATGTTGTACCTTTTGCATTTCAAAGTATTGTTGTATAAGTTCGGGTAATGAACTGATTTTATTTTCATACTCAACTTTGATTTGTTGTGCTTGTGCTAAGATTGTAGTTAAAGCAAACAGTGCTGTAAAAATAATTTTCTTTCCCATATGAAACGTCGTAGTTGTTATTTAGTTAGGATCCTATTTAATCCCTCTTTGCTTATATTAAACCCATTTATTTTAATGCACTCTTCTACTGAGCCCATTGTTGCCGTTGCCGTGGGATAATAAAAAGCCTGTGATCCGAAATAATGCCCCACAACTCACCGCACAGGAAAGAAGAGAGATTTGAGAGTCTTGATAAGAGACTAAAAAGCGGTCAATAAAACAATCATTTATTGGGACTGCTGTCTGTATCAGGGTCAATGCCGATTTGACGATATAACTTTCGATACAAATCCTTAGCACGGAGCTCCTCTAAAATCTTTCTTTTCTCCATCTCTCGTTGTCTGGCAAGCTCATTATTCCGTTTTTCTATCTTTTCTTTTGATTTATGGTAATCGTTAATGCCCGTTTTTATCTGCTCATAAATCGTGCTGATCATCCAGATACACATAAAGAAGAAAACAAGGAGTTCAAAAGCATCACTACTCATACGAAAAGGGCTTTAATTATTCAGTTGCGCAATATACGAATATTATTTAATACCCCCAAATAATATGGCTTCAAATAGCATTATATCCATATCCTTTAAAATTGCCGATGGGGCCGATGGTTTAAAAAAGCTGACCGTTGATGCAGAAGCACTACGCAAAGTCATGAAAGAGACCGTTGATATCTCTATTGGGCTAAAGAAGAATATTATTAACTTTGCCGCCCTATGTACAGGCATCGATTCTGTATCAAATTCTTTCAATAACCTCCAAAAGTGCTTCGTGTGTGCTTTGTGGAAATAATAAACCCTATGCAACTCATTGAGTTGCATAGGGTGTTTTGTGCGCATGAAGGGACTCGAACCCCCACGACCTGAGTCATTAGATCCTAAGTCTAACGCGGCTACCAATTACGCCACATGCGCAGATCATTTCGTTTTGGTGCTGCAAAGTTAATGCTAATGGTTGAATTTTGCAAGTGTATAGAGCTAAAATTTCAGGGCTGACGCATCTTAATTTTTTACAACATCAAAACTTTTTAAGGCATAAAGTAAGTAGTCGTTATCCCAACCGGCTTTCTTCCTATGTCCTTTGACACCCATTGATGACACCTTGGCGTTCTTGATTATGTTCAGTCCGATACGGTTGAGCAGAGAGAAATTTTGAGCTGCATTATCCTTTTGCTTACGCGAGGCATCATCTCCAAAAGCGACGTCCAATGTCCAATGCAGTTGATTCTCCACGCTCCAGTGTGTCCTGATAGAATGATTAATATATTGAGCGTCAGCCTCAAGGCTCGACAGGTAATATCTGGTCTCCTTGTGGATTTGTCCAGACTTGACATCCCGGGTACGGGATTCTATTCTCACGATGCTTTTAAGACCGGGCCATCTGTCCCTGTCGATGATGTTGTCGAGATTGGTTATGACCGAACAGGCCCTTGTTTCTTCCCGCCCATGAGCCTTCCCGTCCATCGTATGCTCAGATGACGGCTTAATATATGTGAAAGAACGGCTGACACGGTCAAGCATTTCGGGCTGATTCCCTTTCAGGGCAAGGATATAGTCGGCTCCGCGCTCGATTATTGTCTTGGCAATCTCTCTCTGACAGCCCATGGCATCGATTGTGACTATGCAGTTTTTCAACTCCAGGATGCGCAGCAGCCGGGGTATCGCAGTAATCTCGTTGCTCTTTCCGGCGACCTTTTCCTGCGCGAGCAACAGGTTGTTCGCCGAAGCCCATGCGCTGACAAGATGGGTGTATGTCCCGGAGCCGTCATCGCTGCTCCCGCGCATACATTTGCCGTCAATGGCGACAACTTCCCCGTCGGTCAGTTCGGCAATGCTTTTCGTCCATGCCACAAAGGAACCGTTCAATTCTTTTGGGTCTAACATACTGATTACTCGGTTGAACGTATCGTGCGAGGGTATGCCGTTGGGAAGGTGCAGGAACTTCTCAAGCCAATCAATCTTGGCATTACCATAGTCCTCGATTTCATTCCAGCCCTCCGCTCCGCAGATGACTGCGCAAAGCGATATGAACAGGATGGAGTCAAGGCTGTGTTTCTGTGTGCGCTCCACACGAGGATCGCTGATGGATGAAAAGAAATCTATGGGTGAGTTAGGATTTGTCATATAAGATTAACGGCTGTATGCCTATTTATATTGGTAAACAGCCGTTAAGTTTATTTAAGATGCGTCTGCCGTGGCTAAAATTTATGTTATAAATCATGTTTTGGGGTGTTTTGGCAATTTTTGTGCGATTTTGTGAGGATTTATAAAAATTTGTTTATAAATTAGCAGTCTGAATAGATCATCACATTATCCTATCTCCCAATTATGGAACTGAATGACCCCATCCTGAAGCCTGAAGAGGCAAAGGATACCACCATGAATCAAGAGCCCATATCCGCGGCAGAAACCGCGAATGCAGAAGTGGCTGAAGTAGTAGAAATGACCGAGCCGTCAGTGGCTGCCGCACCTGTTTCGGAAGAGACAATGGAGGCACCGATGGCAGCTCAATCGGATGAGTCAGATGTAGCTGCAAATGAGGCGGAAGAGCATCCTCGCCACAGGATTCTTACGAAAGATGAAATTCTGGATGAGGTGCGCCGTCTGTCAGTGCTTGAAGCCAATGAGATTTCCGCAGAGGAGATTTCGCGTCTGAAGCAGCAATTCTACTCTTTGCGTAATGAAGAATTACGTGCCGAGCGAGAGGAGTTCCTTTCGGTTGAAGGTAACACTTCCGAGGCATTTGTGCCGACTCCCGATCCTGTGGAAGATACTTTTAAAGATCTTCTCGGAGTAATAAGGGATAAGAAAGCGGCACAGAGAGCAGCCGTCGAGGCAGAGCAGCAAGCCAATTATGAACGCAAGCAGGCAATTATCGCCAAGCTTGTGGAGATGAGTGCCGACGCTGATAATGTCAACCGAGTGTTCTCTGAAGTGCGTGATCTACAGGCGCAGTTTAAGGAGATAGGGGAGGTGCCCCAGCAGTATTCCAGTGAGATATGGAAAAACTATCAGGATGCTGTGGAGAAGTTCTATGATCAGCTTAAGATCAATAAAGAACTTCGTGATTATGATTTCAAGAAGAATCTTGCTGATAAGGAAGCTCTTGTGGCTGAAGCCGAGAAACTTCAGGCAGAGGAAGATGTGATAGTGGCTTTCAAGAAGCTCCAGGAGCTTCATGACCAGTGGCGTGCTATCGGTCCGGTGCCAAAAGATGTTCGAGAGGAGATCTGGGGCAAGTTCAAGGAGCTTTCCACCAGTATCAATAAGCGTTATCAGGATTTCTTTGTTGAGCGCAAAGCCAAGGAGCGTGAAAATGAAGAGGCTAAGATCGCTATTTGTGAGCGTGTTGAGGCTCTCGATTTCTCATCACTCGGCACATATGCCGCATGGGACAATATGACCAAGGAGTTTATGGAGGCTCAGGCTGATTGGAAAAAGCTCGGTTTTGCGTCTCGTAAAGCCAATGCTGAACTGTTTGCCCGTTTCCGTTCCATATGTGACAAGTTTTTTGCTGCCAAGGCTGAGTTCTTCAAGCAGATGAAAGATGTCCTGGCATCTAATCTTGATCGCAAGATCGCTTTGTGTGAACGTGCTGAAGCTTTAAAGGACAGCACCGACTGGCGTGCGACTGCCGATGAACTCTCACGCATGCAGAAAGAATGGAAAACTATCGGTGCTGTAGCCAAGAAATATTCCGATCAGGTATGGCACCGTTTTCTTGCTGCTTGTGATTATTTCTTTGAACAGAAAAAGAAGAATACATCAGGTACCCGCCGCAACGAGCGAGCCAATCTGGAGCAGAAGCAGGAGATAATAGAGAAGCTTAAGGCATTGGATGCCGATGCCCCTGAAAGAGAGGTGGCTATCAAGACTCTCAAAGATCTGCAATCAGAGTGGCAGAGTGTCGGACATGTGCCTTTTGCAGAGAAGGATGCCATATATGACGCGTATCGAGCTGTGGTAAACAGGATTTATTCAAAATGGGATAATGCTCGTCGTGGTTCCAGAATGGAATCGTTCGAAAGCACCCTTTCCGAAATAGGTGGCGATACCAACCGTCTGTATCGTGAGCGTGAACGCCTGTTGCGCGTATACGAGCAGCGTCGCGGCGAACTGAACACATACGAGAATAATATGGGATTCCTTTCAGCCCGTTCTAAAAATGCTGATTCAATGTTGCGTGACATGCAGCGTAGGATGCAGCGTCTGAAGGATGATCTTGCCGAACTTGAGACTAAGATAAAGGCCATAGACAGCAAACTTTAATCCTTTTTCAGAAGGATAAATGTTATAATCAGGACAGGAGAACAGGAGATATAATCCTGTTCCCCTGTCTTTGTCACTGAAATATAAATGACAAATAATGCGACTATAGATATTGCTCAGCGAGCCAAGGCTATGTTAAGCCGTTTCTATGGCTACAGCACATTCCGTCCGCTACAGCTTGAGATCATCACTACAGCAATGGCGAGGCGCGACTCTGTGGTGTTGATGCCTACAGGTGGCGGCAAGTCCATATGTTACCAGATGCCGGCTCTTCTGAGCGATGGGGTGGTGATAGTGGTGTCACCGCTCATAGCTTTGATGAAGGATCAAGTGACAGCTCTGACCTCCAACGGCATTCCGGCTGCTGCGGTGAACTCCATGCAGACAGAGGAGGAGAATCGAGACATACTGGAACAGCTTTTCAGTGGACGAGTACGCATCCTTTATATCTCTCCGGAGAGGTTGCTTCTGGAGATTGACCGTTGGTCGCGCGATCTCAAAATTTCGCTTTTTGCTATAGACGAGGCTCACTGCATATCGCAATGGGGGCATGATTTTCGTCCTGGGTACACGCAGTTGTCGCGTATCAAAGCCCTGTATCCTCATGTGCCTGTCATGGCTCTCACAGCTACAGCCGACAGGTTGACGCGTGATGATATCGCACTCCAGCTTAGGCTTGACAATCCGCAACTCTTCATCGGTTCGTTCGACCGTCCCAATATATCGCTGCGAGTCATGACCAATCCGGGTAAGACACAACGAGTCAATTATATATGTTCGATGATCGACCGATATCGAAGTGATTCAGGCATAGTGTATTGTCTTAGCCGTAAAAGTGCTGAGGAGATGGATAAGCAATTGTCAGGGCGTGGATACCGTTCGGTGGTATATCATGCAGGGCTCTCGGTGACAGAGCGCAATCAGGCTCAGGACAGGTTTATCAACGGAGAGGTTCAGGTGGTGTGTGCCACAGTTGCTTTCGGTATGGGAATCGATAAGAGCAATATCAGATGGGTGGTCCACAACAATATGCCTCGCAATATCGAGAGCTATTATCAGGAGATAGGGCGTGCTGGACGTGATGGCGCAAAGGCTGAAACAGTAATGTTCTATTCATATGCTGACATAGCTACTCTACAGAGTTTTGTGGATGAAAGCGGTCAGCAGGCTCTCAATGCCGAGAAGCTTACCAGAATGAAGGAGTATGCTGAGGCATCATTATGCCGCCGTCGCATTCTGCTCAGCTATTTCAATGAGACTGTCGACCATGACTGCGGTAACTGTGACGTGTGTCTCAACCCTCCTGAACGAATAGACGGCACAGTGATTGTGCTAAAGGCATTGAGTGCCATAGTCCGCATCAACGGTTCGGCTGGTATCACAATGCTTATAGATATATTGCGTGGAGCCACGCGTCAGGAGCTGATACAGAGGGGATATGATAAAATAAAGACATATGGGGCAGGGCGTGATCTTAGTTTCGGCGAATGGAATGCATATATTTCTCAGATGATCCAGCTCGGGCTGATAGACATTGCCTACAATGAGAACAATCATTTGAAAATTACTGCTTACGGTTGCAGAATTCTTGATAGCCGAGGACCGGTAATCTTGGCCAAATACATTCCGATAGAGCGTCGTAGCTCACGCCGTAAGGTTGTGGCTGAGTCTGAAAACATACAGCTGTCACCAGCCGAACGTCTGCTCGAACTTCTTAAGGATGTACGTGAGAAGCTTGCCAAGAAAGAGCAGGTGCCCCCCTATATTATATTTTCTGATAAGGCATTACTTGAAATGGTGCGTACTGAGCCTCTTGACATGGAGGAATTCTCAAGAGTTGAGGGTGTAGGTGAACGTAAGACCGTAAAATACTGGAAGCCATTTGTGACCGCGATACGTAAATTCAAGGGTATCAATGAGAATCTTGGTGCAGGGATGTCACAGGAAGAGACTCTTCTGCTTCTTAATGCCGGATATGATGTAAACGCTATTGCCGAAGCTAAAGGTATCAAGCCCCAGACTGTATATAGTCATCTCTCCGAGCTGATCAATAACGATAAGCTATCGGATTTTTCTTCCATTATCACTCGTGAACAGTATCTGCGCGTGATGGATGTCGCCAAAAAACATCCTGACGATTTCTATGTTCTCCTCGCAGATGAAATGCCTGTTGGATTGCCGCGTGTAGCTGTGGCAATCAGTGATTTTCTTCTTAGAAAGAAAGGTAATTCTTAAAATAAAAGATAGAAATGAAATATACTGACAATCCTGCTGATGACTCCATGAAGTGGCGTGTGATTGATACTGAGTATCTGTCGCGTCGACCGTGGCTTACAGTGCGTCGCGACACTGTAGAATTGCCGAATGGCACTGTCCATCCGGAATATTATGTGATAGAATATCCGAAGTGGATTAATGTCATAGCCATAACTCCTGAAGGAAAATATGTGATGGTGAAACAATATCGTCACGGTCTCGGAGTTGTCGCTACGGAGTTGTGTGCAGGTGTGGTCGAGGAGAATGAGGACCCTTTGGATGGTGCCAGGCGAGAACTTCTTGAGGAGACAGGTTTCGGAGGTGGAGAATGGGAACTCTCAATGGTGATTTCTGCCAATCCTGGCAGTCAGAATAATCTGACGTATTGTTACACGGCCCGAAATGTTGTCCCGGTTGATTCTCAGCACCTCGATAATACCGAGGATATAACCGTATGTCTTTTGAGTGAGGATGAAGTGCGTGAAATGCTTGTTACCGACGATATCAGGCAGTCGCTTATGGCTGCACCATTGTGGAAGCACTTTGCTATGATGAAATCCGGTATATGATGTCTATTTCTTCCAGAAAGTAGGGGTGAACAGGAGCAGTACGGTGAATAGTTCGAGTCGACCTATTAGCATTATAATAGCAAGCACCCACTTTCCTGCATCCGGAATGATTGAGAATGTGCTGCCGTAGCCTGTCACTCCCGCACTCAGCCCTGTGTTGCTTATGCATGTGAAAGCTGAAAAGAACGCATCGATGAGCGGCAATCCCATTGCTGTAAGAATTATGCCCCCGATGAGGATTATGAGCACGTAAAGGCACAGGAATGCGATTACTTTCGACACCGTCTCGTGAGGTATCACCTTACCGTTAACCCTGACAGTAAGTATGTTGTTTGGATGTATGCACCTTTCTACTTCGTTACGGCAATTCTGGAGCATATATATGAGACGGTCGAGTTTCGCACCTCCGCTCGTGGAGCCTGCGCAGGCTCCGAAAAACATTAGCAGGAAAACTATGGATAGTACGAATGTGCCCCATGTGCCGAATTCAGGCACCTCGAAGCCTGTAGAGGAAATCATTGAGACTATCTGGAACAGAGGGTCAAGTGTTATGGACTTCCAGGAGGTTATCTGACCGTTATACCATATTGACAGGGCGAATATCACATAGCAGGCAGCTATGACCCCAAGATAAGTGCGAAATACGTCATTGCCCCATACTGTGCGGAAATCTCTGTGCACGGCTCGGTATATCAATGAGAAACTTACGCCTCCTATAAACATGAAGAATGTTGCAACCACTTCGATATAATCGCTCTTCCATAGACCGAGCCCCTCATCAGAAGTTGCAAAACCTCCTGTTGACATGATGGAGAATGAATAGCACAGGGCATCAAACCCCTCCATCGGACCGATTATAAGAAGAATAAAAAGAATGACTGTCAGTGTTATATATATAAGCCACAGGCTTTTGGCTGTCTGGGATATACGTGGGCGAAGTTTGTCGTGAGTGATGCCCGTGACCTCGGCATTGAACATCTGCATTCCTCCAGAGTGGTTGAGCATTGGTATCACTGCCAAAGTGAAGAGTATGATTCCCATGCCTCCGATCCATTGCATGACTGATCGCCATATGACAGCTCCGTGGCTCAAGTGGGATATGGACTTCATGATTGTGGCTCCTGTGGTGGTGAATCCCGACATAGCCTCGAAGAATGCGTCAGACACGCTCAATGGCTGATTTTCCATAAACATGAAAGGGAGCATTCCAAATGCGGAAAAGAACACCCACACCAATGCTGTGAGAAGGAAGCCTTCACGTTTGCCCATTGATGGTGTGGAAGGATGTATGGTGAAAGCCATAGCCCCTCCTGTAATGGCTGTCACGCCGAATGCTATCAGAAAACATCTCCAGTCATTTTCTCCGTATATCAGACATGTAGTGAGTGGTATCAGTAGAAACACTGATTCTATTATGAGGAGAAGCCCGATGATGCGGAGCAACACCGGGAAGTTGATTGTAGTAAAATACTGATTAAGCTGCCGGACGCGACGACCCATGGGATTTTCAGGTTGATTATGAGAAGAGTTTCTCTACTTTGTGGATTACACCGTCGAGTGTAAAGACTACTACACGGTCGCCGGCTTGAATGGTGGTGTTTCCGCTCACGAGCTGACCTTTGCCGTCGCGTATGAGTCCGGCAATTGTCATATAGCTCGACAGGCGCAGGTCCTTGATGGGTGCGCGAGTGATTTTTGAGCCTTCTTTGGCTACAATTTCCGCAACTTCGGCATCTGCAAGGGCGAGACACTTTGATGTGGATGTGTCTCGGTCGAGAAGCATCTGGAATATTCGTGATGAAGCCAGAAGCTTTTTATTGACTACAGTACCAATATTCAAGCCCTCAGCCTCGGATATGAACTGTAGATTCTCAACTTCAGCAATGGTTTTTTTTACTCCGAACTCCTTGGCTGCCAGACAGGTGAGGATATTGGACTCGCTGCTGTCCGAGATGGCTATGAATGCATCGGCATCAGTGATTCCTGCATCGCTCAGGACATCTGTGTCGCGGGCGTCGGCGTTTATCACCAAGGCATTATGGCATTGCTCCGACAGTTTGAGGCATTTTTCGCGGTCAGGATCAAGTATCTTGAAATTGAATTTGTCGCCTGCCATCTGGCATAGCTGACGTGCTATGCGACTGCCTCCCATTATGATTACGTCATGTATTCGTCGTTCGATCTTGCCACATAAGGGTATGAGATTGTCGACGTGCTCACGGGTAGTCATGAAGTATACTATATCATTGGATAGCAGTTTGTCGTCACCGCGAGGGATGATGGTCTCATGGTTGCGTTTTATTGCTGCTACATGGAAATCGTGTATGGTACGTCCCAGGTCCTTGAGTAGCTTGCCTATCAGCGGGGCACCGTCGCGAAGCTTCACTCCGACAAGTATCAGTTCGCCGTCGTGAAGTTCAAACCAGTGTCTAACCCAGTTGTGCTTTAGAGCTGTGATAATCTCAAGTGCGGCAAGATATTCCGGATATATAAGGTCATCGGTGCCGATAGATGCGAAGAAATTCCGGTTATCGGGATCTTTGAACTCAAAATTATCCACTCGTGCCACAGTCTTTTCTGCACCAAGGCTTCGGGCTATGGCACATGCCACGATATTGCGTGTCTCGAATGGAGTAACGGCTATGAACAGGTCGCATCCTTCCACACCTGCCTGTCGAAGTGTCTTGAATGATGTGGGGCGACCCTGCACTGTGAGCAGATTATAGTTGGAATCGAGTATCGCAAGTTTAGTGCTGTCCTCGTCCACTACAGTTATGTCCTGTTCCTCACGCGAAAGGAGTTTGGCAAGATGTGAGCCCACCTCTCCGCAGCCGGCGATGATTATTTTCATTTAAGGATGCTCTTAATGGTTTTGTAGATACCTTCGGCATCGAATCCGCACAGGTGGTGCAGTTGGTCAGGTGTGCCTTGCGATATGAAACGGTCTGGTACACCCATGCGTATAAGGCGTGGCATAGCTGTCTCTTCGCGTTCTGAGGAATTAAAATAGTCGGCGAGCCATTCGAGTACGGCTGATCCCATGCCTCCGTTGACTGTGCCGTCCTCAATTGTTATGATAGGGCATCTCTTGCGGGCTACTTCGGTGAGTATATCTGAGTCAAGAGGTTTGACGAAACGCATGTCGTAGTGGGCGATGCTCTTTCCTGTATCGTGTTCGGCTTGCTTGATAGCATCGGTTGTGTCATCGGCTACCGTTCCGATAGTGAGGATTGCAAGGTCATTGCCGTCTTTTATTCTCACCCCTTTGCCTATGGTTACGTGTTCGATTGTGCCTGAGAGTTTGTTTTTCGCTCTTCCTCTCGGATATCGGATTGCTATAGGTCCGTCGAGGGTTAGTGATGTGTGCATCAGTCTGCGCAGCTCATCACCGTTGCGCGGCGCAGCTATTGTCATGCCAGGTATTGAGCGAAGATATGCGAGGTCAAAGACTCCATGGTGGGTAGGTCCGTCCTCACCAACGAGTCCAGCACGGTCGATACAGAATGTCACAGGCAATCCTTCTATTGCCACATCATGGATTATATGGCTGTAAGCACGTTGCAGGAATGAGCTATAGATGGCGACAAACGGCTTCATGCCATCTTTGGCGAGTCCGCCTGAGAATGTCACTGCATGTCCCTCAGAGATACCAACATCGAATGTTCTTTCAGGATATTTTTCAGCCAGTTTGTTCATTGATGTTCCTGATGGCATAGCGGCTGTGATGCCTACCACTTCAGGATGCGAGTCGGCGATCTCGACCAGAGTTGAGCCGAAGATGTCCTGATATTTGGGCGGTTTTTCAGGCGACTCCTGGGGGCGTTCTCCGGTGGCGGGGTCGAATATCCCTGGAGCGTGCCATGTGGCAGGGTCCTTTTCAGCAGGCAGAAATCCTTTACCCTTTGTGGTGCGCAGATGAAGAATTCTGGGCCCCTTGAAGTCCTTGATGTCGTTTAGCACTTTCACCACAGTGGCGACATCGTTGCCGTCAAACGGTCCGAAATAACGTATGTTCAGTCCCTCGAATATGTTTTGCTCATGGTTGATAAGCGACTTGAGGCTATTGTTGAAACGCGTGATGCGGCCTTTGCCGATGTCTGTTATAAGATTGTATTTCCTTAGGATACCTGCCAGGCTGTAGCGCAGGTCGTTATATCCTTTCGATGATGTGAGATGCGCCAGGTATGAGTTGAGTGAGCCTACATTCCTGTCAATCGACATGTCATTATCGTTGAGGATTATAAGCAGATCGGAATTGGAATTGGCTGCGTTGTTGAGCCCTTCGAATGCCAGTCCGCCGCTTATTGAGGCATCACCTATCACGGCAACGACATTGCGGTGAGGCTCATCCTTGTGTACAGATGCTGCGACTGCCATGCCGAGCCCTGCTGATATTGAGTTGGAGGCATGACCTGCTGTGAATGTGTCATACTCACTTTCTTTGGGAGAGGGGAAGCCTGACAGTCCGCCGAGTGTGCGGTTGGTGCTGAATGCATCTCTGCGTCCTGTCAGGAGCTTATGGCAATAAGCTTGGTGTCCGACATCCCATACGATCCGGTCATAAGGGGTGTTGAACACGTAATGGAGAGCCACGGTCAGTTCCACAGCTCCCATTGATGAGGCAAAATGCCCAGGGTGAGAAGAGAGTGAATTTATGAGGAACGAGCGTAACTCGGCGCACACCTGTGGTAGCCTTTCGGCAGGCAGCTTGCGCAGATCCGCAGGGGAGTCGATTGTGTCGAGCAGTGGGGTGGTGGCGTCAACGTTCGTCTTTTCCTTTTCCATTCTTAATATATTTCTTATACAATGGTGCCCACACGACTGTACCTGATGCCACTATTACGAAGAGCACCCACAGAGTGAAAGGCTGTGACGCTATCACCATATAGCAAAGCAACAGCCATAGGGCAGCAAGGAATATGAAGCGGATTTTATGTTGTGTGGACATTTTGTTTTATATTGGAAGAATCTCAATATCCTGTGTAGGAATGCGGGGAAAGTTTGCGAAGTTCGTCTTTAATTTCGGGGCTCACGTTCAGGGTCTCGATGAATTCGGCAATGCTTTCGGCTGTTACGTGGGTGTTGGTGCGGGTGAGTGCCTTTAGGGTCTCATATGGTTTGGGATAGCCTTCGCGACGCAGCACAGTCTGTATTGCTTCTGCAACGACACTCCATGTGTTGTCAAGATCGGTATCTATGGCTTCACGGTTGAGAAGGAGCTTCCCGAGTCCTTTCATGGTGGAAGCTATGGCTATAAGTGTATTAGCCAAAGGCACTCCGATATTGCGCAGCACTGTGGAGTCAGTAAGGTCGCGTTGCAGACGTGACACTGGCAGTTTGCCTGCAAGGTGCTTGAACAGTGCGTTGGCTATGCCGATATTGCCCTCGGAGTTCTCGAAATCAATGGGATTGACCTTGTGAGGCATTGCTGATGAACCAACTTCGCCTTCCTTGATTTTCTGCTTGAAGTACTCCATTGAGATGTACATCCACATGTCGCGGTCAAGGTCGAGTATGATATCGTTGATACGTGCAAGTGCATCGAAAAGTGCTGCGAGATTATCGTAGTTTGATATCTGTGTGGTGTATTCTTCACGCTCTATTCCGAGTCGTTCGCTTAGGAATCTTGCGCCGAAATCTCTCCAGTCGATACCTGGGAATGCACATAGATGGGCATTGAAGTTACCTGTGGCTCCTCCGAATTTGCCGCTGATTTTCACGGCGTCGAGCATTTCCAACTGACGGCGCAGACGGTAGCTGAACACGCGTATTTCTTTGCCAAGTCGGGTAGGTGAGGCCGGCTGTCCGTGGGTTTTGGCAAGCATGGGGATCTCATACCACTCGTCGGCGCGAGCTTCAAGATGGTTGATCATTTCGATGAGTTGCGGACGGTATGTGTCGCGTATGGCATCGGCAATCGACATCGGCACTGCGGTATTGTTGATATCCTGCGATGTGAGTCCGAAATGAATGAATTCCTTGTAGGACTCCAAGCCGAGCGCATCGAAACGTTCTTTCAGGAAATATTCTACTGCTTTGACGTCATGATTGGTTACGCTTTCGATCTCCTTGATGCGAGCGGCGTCATTGACTGTGAAATTCTTATAGATATCTCGCAGCGATACGAACACGTCATGATTCACTGTAGCGAGCGGGCCCAAAGGTATCTCGCAGAGGGCTATAAAATATTCTATCTCTACCTTTACGCGATAACGTATCAGGGCATATTCCGAAAAGTATTCATCAAGGCGTTCGCATTTGTTGCGATAGCGACCGTCGACAGGGGAAATGGCTGTAAGCTCGGTAAGATTCATTGTGTGCTGCGTGTTATTTTATGAATATTTTTTGCAAAGTTAATAAAAAGTAGTGACATAGAGCGAGTCGGAAAACAAATGTTGGGTTATATGGACTGTTTTTGTCTTGCTAATGCTGTATAATTTGGAAAAATATAATGTATATGTTATAAAACATATGAATTGTTTTGTGGACTCAGGCAATAAGTCGTAACTTTGGTGCGTCCAATAAGTGTAGCTTTTACACTTATTGTTTTGGGGTTGCTCCCGGAATGATAAAGATCAGAATCTAATCACATTATATATCAATAAAAAACAGACAACTTGACCATGAAGAAGCATAGTCTTATGGCAATTGCAACTGTCGCAACAATGGCGATGGTATCCTGCACGGGTAAGCAGAAGGTATCCGAAACTCTGATTGCAGGTCTTAGTCCTGAAAAGTTTGCTGCTGAGGTTGACGGCAAGCCCACTGCTCTGTACTCCGTAAAGAGCAGTGACGGAATGGAAGCGGCGATTACTAATTATGGTGGCCGTATAGTGGCACTTCAGGTGCCTGACAGAAATGGAGAGATGCGCGATGTAGTGCTCGGCTTCGATAGCATACAGGCTTATCTGCCCGAGAATAACCAGACTGATTTCGGAGCAGCGATCGGGCGTTACGCCAATCGTATAGACCATGGTCGTATAGTAATCGACGGAGATTCGATCCAGCTTCCGGTAAATAATTTCGGGCATACACTCCATGGTGGTCCCACTGGATGGCAGTATCAGGTGTATTCCGCAGAGCAGCCCAATGATTCAACTCTTGTTCTCTCGATCGATTCACCTGACGGGGACAATGGTTTCCCTGGAAACGTGAAGGCTACTGTGACTTATACAGCTCTTCCTGGAAACAAACTTGATATAGCATATTCAGCCACTACCGATAGGGCTACGGTCATAAATATGACCAATCATTCTTATTTCAATCTGTCGGGCGATCCTATGAAACCTATTACGGATCATACATTGTATGTGTATGCATCCAATTTCACACCTGTTGACTCTACCTATATGACCACTGGTGAGATTCTGCCTGTTGAGGGTACCCCCATGGATTTCACCACTCCGCGTTCAGTCGGTGAGCAGATCGACAACTTCGAGTTTGTGCAGCTTAAGAACGGTAATGGATATGACCACAACTGGGTGCTCGATTCCAAAGGTGATATGGACAAGATCGCTGCCACACTTTATTCTCCTGAAAGCGGTATCGGACTGAGCATCTACACTGACGAACCCGGCATACAGGTGTATTCAGGCAACTTCCTCGACGGCACAGTGACCGGCAAGGGTGGAAAGGTGTACAATCAGCGCACCGGTATTGCTCTTGAGACTCAGCATTACCCCGATTCACCCAATAAGGCTGAATGGCCTTCGGTGCTCCTTCGTCCGGGTGACACATATAAGAGCAACACAACATTGTCATTTTTTGCATTATAATTCATTTATCTTTTAATTAACCTTAATACTATAAAGTAATGACCTCACTTGACTGGATTGTCATTGCTATCTTCTTCCTCGCCCTTATCGGTATAATTGTATGGGTGATGAAGCAGAAGCAAAACAACGCCGCCGACTATTTTCTTGGTGGCAAGGACGCTACATGGATTGCCATAGGTGCGTCAATATTCGCTTCCAATATTGGTTCAGAACATCTCATCGGACTTGCCGGCTCAGGAGCTTCATCCGGTATGGCGATGGCTCACTGGGAGATCCAGGGCTGGATGATTCTTCTTCTCGGATGGGTGTTCGTTCCTTTCTATACCCGCTCGATGGTGTATACAATGCCTGAGTTCCTTGAACGTCGTTTCAATCCTCAGTCACGTACCATTCTTGCTACGATCTCGCTTATCAGCTATGTGCTCACCAAGGTGGCTGTCACTGTTTACGCCGGAGGTCTCGTGTTCCAGCAGGTGTTCGGAATCGAGGAACTTTGGGGTATTGACTTCTTCTGGATCGCAGCTATAGGTCTGGTGCTTCTTACCGCGCTCTATACTATATTCGGTGGCATGAAATCGGTGCTGTACACCTCTGTGTTGCAGACTCCCATTCTGTTGCTCGGTTCACTTATCATTCTTGTTCTCGGACTCAAGGAACTTGGCGGCTGGGACGAGATGATGCGTATATGCTCAAGTGTCAAGGTTAATGAGTATGGCGACACTATGGTCAACCTCATACGTGACAACAATGACTCCCAGTATCCTTGGCTCGGTGCTCTCATCGGCTCTGCCGTGATCGGTTTCTGGTACTGGTGTACCGACCAGTTCATCGTGCAGCGTGTTCTGTCGGGCAAGGATGAAAAGGAAGCTCGCCGCGGTACCATTTTCGGTGCTTATCTTAAGCTCCTTCCTGTGTTCCTGTTCCTTATTCCAGGCATGATCGCTTTTGCAATACATCAGAATGCTATTGCAGCCGGCGGTGAGGGTTTCCTTCCGATGCTTGCTAATGGAAATGTCAACTCTGACGCTGCTTTCCCCACCCTTGTTGCCAAACTTCTTCCGGCAGGAGTCAAAGGTCTTATAGTCTGTGGTATCCTTGCTGCCCTCATGTCATCTTTGGCATCACTTTTCAACTCATCGGCGGCTCTGTTCACTATCGACTTCTATCAGCGTTATCGTCCTGATACCGACCCGAAGAAACTCGTTCGCATCGGTCAGATCGCTACTGTGGTCATCGTTATTCTCGGCATCCTCTGGATACCTGTGATGCGTTCGGTTGGCGATGTGCTCTATCTGTATCTTCAGGATGTTCAGTCGGTGCTCGCTCCCGGTATCGCAGCAGCATTCCTCATTGGCATTCTGTGGAAGCGTGCTTCCGCCCAGGGTGGTATGTGGGCGTTGCTTTCAGGCCTTATCATCGGACTTACACGTCTTGGATCAAAGGTATATTACAGCAATGCAGGTGTTGAGCCCGGTGTTGACGGAAGCCTATTCCAGTACGTATTCTATGATTGCAACTGGCTGTTCTTCTGTGGATGGATGCTCGTGTTCTGCCTCGCGGTCGGAGTGATTGTATCCCTCTTCACCAAAGCTCCGGAACCTGAGAAGATTCAGGGTCTGGTGTTTGGGACCTCTACTCCTGAGCAGATTGCCGCTACTCGTGCCAGCTGGAACAAGTGGGATGTCGTTCATACAATGATTATCCTTGGTATCACAGTGGCGTTCTATATTTACTTCTGGTAATACACTATCATAAGCATGCGCGATTCTGAGGCTGATTTGATAGCCTCAGAATCGGGTTTGCGAGAATTGAGAGATATGTACTATAGCGAAAATCCTCGGTTCTTTGTGGCCGTAGATTGCATAATATTCGGTCTGGTTGAGGGTAAGCTCTGTCTGCTTCTGACCAAACGAAAGTTCGAGCCTGAAAAGGGCAAATGGTCTGTCATGGGCGGATTTGTGCAGGAAATGGAGAGTGCCGATGATGCTGCACGGCGAGTGCTAAATCAGCTTACGGGCCTACAGGACGTGTATATGGAGCAAGTCCGGGCTTTCGGAGACGTTGATCGAGATCCGGGTGAACGAGTGATTTCACTTGCATACTTTGCGATGCTTGGTCCGGAAGAGTTTGACGTCGATCTCCTTGCTGAGCACAATGCCGTGTGGGTTCCTATTGATGAGATACCACCTCTTGGTTTTGACCATCCACAGATGGTGCAATGTACTCTCCAATTGTTGAGGCGTAAGTTCTCTACAGAACCTATAGGTTTCAATCTTCTGCCGGAATACTTTACTTTGTCGCAGCTTCAGACTCTGTATGAAACAATCTTAGGCTCTCCGATTGACAAACGTAACTTCCGGAAAAAGGTTGCAGAGATTGATTGCATTACAAAGACTGACATGATTGACAAGACCGGGTCTCGCAGAGGGGCTTCGTTGTATCGTTTTGACTTGGCGAAGTTCAGCTCCGAATCAAAATTTAAAATCTGATAATAACTATGCTTGAAGAACTTAAAGAAAAAGTATATCGTGCCAATATTGACCTTGTGAAGCATGGACTTGTGATCTTCACTTGGGGAAATGTATCCGGTATTGACCGTGAGAAAGGACTTATGGTCATAAAGCCCAGCGGGGTTGACTATGATGTCATGACTCCCGATGATATGGTTGTGATTGATATTAGGACAGGTGAAAAGGTCGAGGGCAAATTAAAGCCTTCGTCCGACACTCCTACCCATCTTGCGCTCTACCGTGCATGGCCCGAAATCGGCGGTGTTGTCCACACTCATTCTACTTATGCCACAGCATGGTCACAGGCTGGCATTGATCTGCCGAATATAGGCACCACTCATGCCGACTATTTCCATAAGGCTATCCCTTGCACTCCAGATATGACAGAGCCGGAGGTGACCAACGATTATGAGCTGGAGACAGGCAATGTGATCATAAAGCGTTTCGAGGATATGAACCCTATGCACACTCCTGGGGTGCTTGTCAAGAATCATGGACCGTTTTCATGGGGCAAGGACCCTCACGATGCGGTGCATAATGCAGTTGTGATGGAGCAGGTTGCAAAAATGGCGTTCATTGCATACCAGGTAAATCCGGGATTGACAATGAATCCTCTTCTCATTGAGAAGCACTATCTTCGCAAGCATGGTCCCGGTGCTTACTACGGACAGTGATAACAGCGTCCTTTACTCAGAAAAATTTTTAGAAATCAAATTACCGAATAAATAATTAAAACTATGTACGAAAATTACGAAATATGGTGGGTCACAGGTGCCCAGCTCCTCTATGGTGGCGATGCTGTCGTTGCCGTTGATTCTCACTCAAAAGAAATGGTGGATGGTCTTAACAATTCAGGCAACCTACCTATAAAGGTTGTCTATAAGGGCACCGCCAATTCTTCTCGTGAGGTAGAGGACATCATGAAGGCTGCAAATAACGATTCTCGTTGTGTAGGTATCATCACATGGATGCACACTTTCTCTCCTGCCAAGATGTGGATTCATGGTCTGAAGGTGCTTTCCAAGCCTCTGCTCCATCTCCATACCCAGTACAATGCCGAGATACCATGGGATACCATGGATATGGATTTCATGAATCTGAATCAGAGTGCTCACGGCGACCGTGAGTTCGGACATATATGTGCACGTATGCGTGTGCGCCGCAAAGTCGTCACAGGTTATTGGAAGGATGCCGACACTCAGAAACGCATTGCCGTATGGCAGCGCGTGTGTGCAGCGTGGGCTGATTCCCAGGACATGCTCATTCTCCGATTCGGCGATCAGATGAACAATGTCGCTGTTACTGACGGTGACAAGGTTGAGGCCGAGGTACGTATGGGCTATCATGTCGACTATATGCCTTTCAGCGAAGTGATGCCTTATTTCGATGCTGTAAAGGATGAGGATGTGGATGCTCTTGTGGCTGAATATTTCAGACTTTATACTCACGATGAGAAACTTGAGGACAAGTCGACTGTTGAGTACAAGAAAGTATGGAACTCAGCTAAGGCGGAACTTACCCTCCGTGCAGTGCTTAAGGCTAAGGGTGCGAAGGGATTCACCACTAACTTTGATGACCTCGGTGATGCTGATGTAGAGAACACCGGTCGTGGCTTCGATCAGATACCCGGCCTTGCATCACAGCGTCTTATGGCTGAGGGTTACGGATTCGGCGCAGAGGGTGACTGGAAGTCGGCTGCTCTCTATCGTACTCTTTGGGTTATGGGACAGGGTATGCCCGGCGGCTGTTCTTTCCTTGAGGACTATACACTTAATTTTGACGGTAAGCAGAGCTCTATTCTTCAGGCTCATATGCTTGAGGTATGTCCGCTTATTGCAGAGGAGAAACCGCGTCTTGAGGTTCACTTCCTTGGAATCGGATATCGCAAGAGCCTTACCGCGCGTCTTGTGTTCACTTCCAAGCCTGAAAAGGGTGTGACAGCTACTGTCGTAGATATGGGTAACCGTTTCCGTCTCATTGTCAACGATGTTGAATGCATCAAATCCAAGCCTCTTCCCAAGCTTCCCGTAGCATCGGCTCTTTGGATTCCTATGCCCAGTTTTGAGGTTGGTGCTACAGCATGGATTCTCGCCGGCGGCACTCACCATTCATGCTTCTCCTACGACATCACTCCCGAATATTGGGAGGATTATGCTGAGATCGCAGGCATTGAGATGGTGCATATTGACAAGGACACCACTATCGAAGGTTTCAAGCAGACTCTCCGCATGGGTGAAGTATACTATATGCTCAACAAATCCCTCTATCTCTAATGGACGCAAAGACCACTATAGAGCATGGCAAAGCCATATTGGGTATAGAGTTCGGCTCTACCCGAATCAAGGCTGTGCTCGTCGATGAGGACAACCGTCCGATAGCCCAGGGTGTCCATGACTGGGAGAACCAGCTCGTTGACGGCCTGTGGACCTACAGCACTGAGGCAATATGGTATGGACTTCAGGACTGTTATGCACATCTGCGTGAGAACGTACGTGCAGAGTACGATGTGGAGATTGAGTCGCTTGCTGCTATCGGTATAAGTGCTATGATGCACGGTTACATGCCTTTCAACGAGCGTGCCGAGATACTTGTACCGTTCCGCACATGGCGTAACACCAATACCGGGCGAGCAGCCGAGGAGTTATCCAAACTGTTTGTGTTCAATGTGCCCCTGCGTTGGAGCATCTCCCATCTTTATCAGGCGATTCTTGATAAGGAGACACATGTCAAGGACATAACTTATCTCACCACTCTTGCCGGATATATACATTGGCAGCTTACAGGAGAGAAAGTGCTCGGCATAGGAGATGCATCCGGCATGCTGCCGATAGACTCCGAAACTATGAATTATTCAGCAGGAATGATCAGTAAGTTCGATGCTCTTGTGGCTCCTGAATCGTTCCCATGGAAGCTTGAGGACATTCTTCCCAGAGTGCTCGTGGCTGGTGCCGATGCCGGTTACCTAACCGCGGAGGGTGCTCGCCGGCTGGATGTGTCGGGTCATCTCAAGTCTGGGGCACCCTTCTGCCCGCCTGAAGGGGATGCGGGTACGGGAATGGTTGCTACCAATGCTGTGCTTAAGCGCACGGGCAACGTTTCGGCCGGGACATCTTCATTCTCGATGATTGTCCTTGAGAAAGAGCTGTCCAAACCATACGAGGTTATTGATATGGTGACCACACCTGACGGATATCCTGTGGCGATGGTACATTGCAACAATTGCACATCAGATCTCAATGCTTGGGTCAATCTTTTCAAGGAGTATCAGCAGTTGCTCGGTGTGCCTGTGGATATGAACGAGGTGTTCGGCAAGCTTTACAATAACGCTCTCACAGGTGATCCTGATTGCGGAGGTCTGCTCTCGTATAATTATTTCTCGGGAGAGCCTGTCACCGGACTTAACGAAGGTCGTCCATTGTTTGTCCGTTCTGCCACTGATAAATTCTCTCTTGCCAACTTTATGCGTGCCAACCTTTATGCATCGGTTGCCGTATTGAAGATAGGTAATGATATCCTCTTCAATGAGGAGCATGTGCAAGTGGACCGTATCACCGGCCATGGTGGTCTTTTCAAGACTCCCGGTGTGGGGCAGAGGGTTCTTGCTGCGGCACTTAATTCACCGATATCCGTTATGGAGACTGCCGGCGAAGGTGGTGCCTGGGGCATAGCCCTGCTTGCGGCATTCGTTGTAAACAATCGTAAAGGTCAATCACTTCCCGAATGGCTTAACGATTGTGTGTTCCTTGGTAATGCAGGCACAGAGATCGCCCCGTTGCGTGAGGATGTTGAAGGATTCAACAAGTATATCGAGACTTATAAGCGCGGTCTTGCCATAGAAAAGGCTGCTGTCGAAGCAAAATAACCATCGGTAAAAGACTGTCAAATAGATAAGGTGTATCAAATTTCATAGATTTGATACACCTTATTGTTTATTATATTAATCGGAATAGGTTTATCTCTGATCGGGTTTTATGTCGTATGACAGCATTGCGAGAGAGAATCCCCAGTATATGAATGCGAGTGATGTGAGGAAGCTTGTCATTGCCATGTCCTGTACCCAGCCTGCTTCAATGAAGAAGAAGCCTATGAGCATTAGCAACATACCGTTGATGAGCTGTAGCCACCAGTATCGGCGACCGCTCTGTTTGACTGCTGCACATAGAGCGCTGATACCCCAGAATATAAATATGAATGCAAGGAAATAGGGGAACACAGCCTCGGAAATCACAACGCTTCGTACCATCATAAAGCCTATGAACATGTCAATGATACCGCCGGCGAGCCACCATCCCCAGCCTCGTCCCGCATGTGGACCTGATGCCTGTAAAAGTTGAACGACACCTATCACAATGAGAAGCCAACCAAAGAGCTGGGATGCTACGGCATATCCTACGACTGGCCAGAACCAATAGGCAAAGCCACAAATTACCATAAGTATACCTGCCAGGAGAACAACCCACCAATATCGGGATTCTCCCATGAATTTTGAGAATAATGCTTTCATAACTGCTTGTATTATAGTTGAAATTTTTAGAGATAGTGTTATTTCCGAATTCGGAATAATCCGTTTCTGATTGATATGGGATTGATTCCGTTTTCAGAATTATAACACTTGAATTGCTAAATTTGTTGAAAATCTTCTACTTAAATTTGAGCAAGTTTCATAAGAGGCTTGTCCGGATTGAAATTGTGGTTGACAGCCTTGAGGTGATATTACAAGCAGTCGGATATGTTTTATCCTGCGATGTTGGCGATATTAGTCGATATGAGAAGCAGTATGGACTTTTCGTCAAAGATGCCTCCGAGCCGATTATGAAGATGGGTTATAAGTGCGGCCTTTCGCTTCTTTACAGTGATTTCGGCAATTCCGAGTATTTTTGCTATCTCAGCATTTTTCAGGCCGGCATCAAAGCTCAGTTCAAATATCTTGCGGAACTTCTCAGGCAGAGACTCTATTGCATCGAAGAGCATCTCATGTATCTCATGCTCTATCAAGGCGTATGAGCAGTCGTCCTGGATGTCTGCTTTCTCAGATTTTGCAATATATGTGAGGTGTCGGCTGCTTTTGCGAAGTATGGCTATGGCATTGTTGCGTATGCATGTAAGCAGGAATGCTCTCCACGTGCTCCCCGACTCAAATTCTTCTCTTTTCATATAGGCAGTGATCACACTTTCCTGCACACAGTCCTCAGCCATATATGCAAACTCATCGCCGAGTATATGCATTGCATACAGCATCATGCCCGGGTACATCATGTCATAAAAAGGTGTGATGTTGCCCGATGCGAAGTCGTGGAATATATTATCGTAATCAGCCATTATTTGTTGACAAAGTTATACTTTTTTTGTCGCAGAGGCAATTTTTATTAAAAAAACGTATAAATATCGTATACTTTTTTCAGTTGAACGCTATCTTATAGTAGAATTAATATAAACATGGAGCGAATAAGTATACTGATATACCGTCACATCATAGGGGCACTTACTCCTGAGGAGAAAGCGGAATTGGATGAATGGACGGCTCGCAGTCGCGAGAATGAAAAATTTGTAAAGCGGGTGACATCTCCAGATGAGCTGCAACGCTGGCGTGAACGCCGGAACGTCATAAACACTGAGCGTCCGGCACATGATATGCGTCTGCGTATTGATAGCCTTATGGCAGATGACCGTCGCTACAGGATGCGCCGCAAGCTTACATCTTATATAACAGGTGTTGCTGCATCTTTGTTATTGATAACAGGAGTGTCGTTATTCCTCCTGCTGGATGACACTCCATCCCAGGATTCTTCTTCAATGAATATATCGGGAGTGAAGCAGTCCAGGCTTGATGATATACATTACGGCTCAACGAAGGCTGTGCTGACTCTCTCAAACGGCAGCACTGTATCATTCTCGGATACCACACTTAGTTATCCTGATGCTTCGGATTCCGGATTGCACCGGTATGTATCGGAAAACAATGCAGTGGAGGAACTTAATCTGAGCGTGCCCAAGGGCGGAGAATTCAAGATTACTCTTGAGGATTCTACGGAGGTATGGCTCAACGCTGACAGTAGGCTTATATATCCGTCTGTATTCGGTGTCTGTGAGCGTCGTGTAAAGGTGTCGGGGGAAGCTTATTTTTCTGTGCATCATGAGGAAGACCGACCATTCTATGTGGATACTAACGATCAGACGATCAGAGTGTATGGCACAACGTTCAATGTGCGCAATTATCCTGACGACAATCTTGCTTATATCACGCTTGAGACAGGTTCTATAGCTTTGTCTCGTCCCGGAGTGGTCCATGGCGGAGAGGTGGTGATGTCACCGGGGCATCATGCCACTTACGACAAGGATTCCGAACGGATGTCGATGACAGTGGTCGACCCTGCGGTGATATCAAGTTGGAGACATGGAAAATTTGTGTTTGAGAATCAGCCGTTGAGATGCATTATGCGCGATCTCAGCCGATGGTACGATTTCGATTATGAATTTGCGGATAGTGATATTGAGGAAATAATCTTTCTTGGAAGCATACCTCGTTATTCGGATTTCACAATAGCTGTATCTATAATAGAGAAGTGTTCCGACTTGCGTATATCCATACGTGATGGCAAGGTATATATTCAGAGAAAATAACAATAGAAAAATCATATAAATCAAAATCAATTTTTACACAATGAAAAAAGTACTATTAGTCCTATTTTTAGCCATTATGCTGCTTGTGCCGCTTGATGGTTATGCACGAACGTACAGTGCTGTCTTTGAGAAGGCTTCTCCCGAAGAGGTGATCAATACGCTCAAACGTGAGACCGGCCTTGACTTTGTGTGCACCAAGGAGCTGCTTAACAGTGCCAAGTCGCCAGTCACATGTAACTTTACCGGCTTGACTCTCGATCAGTTGCTCAATCGTGTGCTGTCGGTGAATATGCTTCTCGGTTACGAGGTTGTAGACAATACTGTTGTGGTCAAACGCCCTGATGCCGGTGCTGACTATGTGCAGGGTGAGATCAAGGGTGTCGTATACGATGAAGATGAGAACGAGCCCCTTGCAGGAGCTACAATCATCATTGACGGCACTGACAATATTGCTGTCACAGATATCGATGGCCGTTTCTCATTCAAGGATATCCGGGCTCTGAATCCTGTGGTGTCAGCTTCGTTTGTAGGAATGAAGCCGGCTTCAATCAAGGTCACGCCCAAGAATCAGAATGCCTTGAGATTCGAGTTAAAGACCCATGTCACTATGATGAGCGAGGTGGTCGTGACCGGCTATCAGGAGGTCAGAAAGGAGAAGATGACAGGAGCCGCCACCACAATATCTGCTGATAAGCTTGACCAGCGTTTCTCTACCAATGTTCTTGACAATCTTGAGGGGCGTGTGGCAGGTCTGTCTACTTATGGAGGCAAGCCTATTATCAGAGGTATGGGCACGTTCCAGGGTGCCACTTCACCTTTGCTTGTTGTTGACGGTGTGCCTGTCGAGTCATCATTGTCGTCGTTTGATCCGTTCTCATCTTCCGACCTGTCAGCGACAGATGCAGCTGCGGGTGCGCTTGCCGATCTCAATCCTTATGATATTGAAAGTGTCAACGTGCTGAAGGATGCTGCCGCGGCTGCTATTTACGGAGCACGTGCCGCCAACGGTATCATAGTCATTACCACTAAGAATGCTAAGAAAAAGGATAAGATCGACATTGATTTTTCAGCTAATCTTACGGTATATGAGAATCGCAATGTAGATTATGCCGATAATTTCTACATGACTCCTGAACAGCAGGTAGATGCAGAAAGCAATTTCTATGAGTATTATCTCATGAGCGGTCAGGATCCAAATGCTCAGAACACCATATGGAACCGTATAAATCGTGGCGATTCAGGTGTGTCGCCTATCCGTTATGGATATTATCAGCTCTCCAAGGGAGAGATCACTCGTGAAGAGCTTGACTCACGTCTTTCTGAGCTTAAGAAGAATAATTTTGCCAAGGAATATGCCGATGATGTGTACAGCCGTCAGGTGGTGCAGCAGTACAATCTGGCACTGCGCAGCAGTTCTGACAAGGCACGCAATAATGTCACTGTGAATTATAAGCATGACAATGCAGGCATGATAGAGCATGACACCGATTGGTTCAATCTTGCCTACAAAGGGAACTTCGATCTTGCCAAGTGGATTACTGCCACTGTCAGCTTCAACGGCATATACACAACCAAGAAGGAGGCGGGTATGGATCTTTCTGCCGATTATACCAATATATGGTCACTTCCTGCATATATGCCTTACAGGAACAGTGACGGCTCATATCGTCCTCTCTATTACTCATATTCAGGTAATGAATACTGGAATGAGAAGGGCACTGAGGGCTTCCATGATCTCGGGGTGATTGTAAGTGACGAGCTGCGCAACAACTCACGCCTCACCAAGCGCACACACATGCGTTATCATGCTGACCTTCTCTTCCGTGTGATTGAAGGGCTTACGCTGAACACTCAGTTTGTCTACGAGGTGGAGAGCCAGAATGCTTCATGGCATGCCACAGAGCAGAGCCATGCATCGCGCACGATCCGTAATGCATATACGATATATGAAGACAATGGGAAGATCGCTTATCTGACACCTCGTTCCGGCGGTATGCTCCGTACCACACAGACCGATGGAAATTACTGGACTGCACGAGGTCAGGCTAATTTTTCACGCACATTCTTTGATAAGCATGACATTGCTGCTATAGCAGGTCTTGAATTCCGACAGACTAAGCTTAAAGGCACAAAATCTCTTGCTCTCGGTTATGATGACCAGCTTCAGAGCAGTGCGACAAACACTGTCGATTTCAATGTCCTTGCCAATGACTGGCGTGAGAACCCTTACTATATGACTGAGTTGTGGGGTTTCCCTTCGGCTTCTGCGGCACTTCCCTATATCTATGACGGTATGGGAGTCATCGTCGAGCAGCGTCACCGTTACGCTTCAGGCTATGCCAACCTCACTTACACCTACGATGAGCGTTACAACGTGTTCGGTTCATATCGAAAGGATTATGCTGATGTCTATGGACTGAATGCCAAGTTCCGCGGTCAGCCTTTGTGGTCGGTAGGAGCAGGATGGAATATTCATCGTGAGAATTTCATGTATGATCTCACCTGGGTAAATTTCCTGAAATTCCGTTTCAGTTATGGTGCTACAGGCAACATTTATCAGGGTGCCACAAGCTATATGACAGCAACCTCGACCGATCTTAACGACTATACCGGTCTGCCGATGGGAGTCGTGACAAGTCCTGCCAATCCAAATCTCCGATGGGAAGAGAACCGTACCACCAACGTGGGTCTTGACTACAGTTTCCTGAACTATCGTATGCGCGGATCGCTTGATTTCTATAATAAGGATGGAAAAAACATATTCAACAACCGTGTGCTTGATCCGACTACAGGATTTACATCAATGGTAGCAAATGTGGCATCCATACGCAACCGTGGTGTCGAGCTAAGCCTTGCCTATGACTGGTTTGTGCCCGGTAAACGCAATAATTTCTCCTGGACAACTGAAATGACATTCTCCTACAATCAGAACGAGGTGATGAAGGTTCACAATCCGGCTGCTACGGCATCGGCATTATTGTCTACACCATATCGTGAAGGGTATCCGGTGAATGCTCTTTGGTCATATAGGTTTGCCGGTATCAGTGACCAGGAAGGGCAGGAGGGCTACACAATGTGGTATGATGAGAATGGCGAGGCCCAGCGCAGTGTCAGCAGCCGTTCAACTGATGTGCTTGAATTCTCCGGTCAGACCGATCCTAAGACCATCATAGGTCTCAACAACTCATTGCGATGGAACGGTCTGAGTCTTAACGTGCTTATGACTTATTGCGGAGGACATATGATGAGGGCTCTTCCTGAGTATGAACAGACCTATTCACTCCTGATGGGCTATGCGCCGGTAAGGTCCTATTTCCTTGATGCCTGGACTCCGGAGAACCCTACCTCTCATCCCGGCTTCGGACAATATGCTGCTGAGAGTCCCGCAAGCGAGGCGGCTGATTCTGATATATCAGTGCATCACGCCGATTTCATCAAGATACGTAATGTGGTGTTGGGTTATGATTTCCCGGTTTCGTTAGTGCGCCGTCTCGGTGTCAATCATCTTGCTCTCCGATTCCAGGTCGACAATCCGGGCGCACTGTGGACACGCAATAATATCGGTGTGGACCCGGAGACACTCGGTGTGCGTAACCGTACGTCCTACGTGTTCGGTCTTAATATCAACCTTTAAAAATACAGGCTATATTACATATGAAAAAGATTATATATTCTCTCTTCATCGGTACACTCGGGCTGACCTCATGTTCCGATTTTACCGACATCAAGCCCAAGGGGTCCAATCTTCTGCAAAGCGTCACTGATCTTGAGATGCTTCTCAATTACGAATTTCAGGGTATAAAGGCCACTCAGCAACAGCTCCTATGCGGAGACCTTTACCCACAGGAGATGATACCTACGGTGATCAACCGTCCCAATATGACTCTTACCAAGATATTCACCACATGGGATGAGTCAGCCCATGCCAAGGAGCAGTTGGATCTGACAGCCAGCGACGCTCACTACACCAAGTTCTATGAGGTGATAGGCAAGATAGCTAATCCAGTACTGCTCAATATAGATAAAGCCGATGGTGACGATGCCTTGCGTCAACAGGTCAAATGTGAGGCTCTTGTGTTGCGGGCATATTTTCATTATCTGGTGGTACAGAAGTTTGCCAAGGCTTATGATCCTGCCTATGCATCCACCACTATGGCAATACCTTATCTCAAAGAGACCCAGGATCTTTTGGCGACCATACCTCAGCTTACTCTTGAGCAGGTATATACCAATATCCTTACCGATATTTATGAGGCTATCAGCCTGGGAGGTCTCACTGAGGAGCCTGTCAATCAGATGAGAGTGGGGCTTCCTTTCGCCTATGCGGTAAAGGCTATGGCACTGATGTCAATGCAGCGTTATGATGATGCTGCTGATGCCGCCAATGCCTCTCTCGCTCTTAAGTCAACTATCAGCAATTACAATGATTATGTGAGGGACACCCCGAGCCCGGTTATGCCAAGTTTTGTGAATCAGGCTATACATCGTCCGTTTATGGATTGCGAGGAGGATATTTTTGTCACTCGTGATATTCTGGGGCAGATGGGTATTTCGGATGAGGCATGGGCTCGTTTTGAAGACGGTCACATCTGTCGTGACCGACTTTTCAGCGGTGATATGCTGATACCGGGGCGTAAGCTCGGAGAAGCATATTTCGGGATGGATATAAATTTCTCCTATGATAATGATTCAAAATGGAATACATTCGGACTCAAGACCTCTCAGATGCGTCTGATACTTGCGGAGTGCGAACTTCTGAAAGGTAATATCGACAATGCCATGGAGCAGCTCGACATGATACGCATCAACCGTATAATACCGGAGAAGTATGTGTCGCTCAAGGGGACTGTGACTTCTCGTGAAGAGGCTGTCAGACATCTGAAACAGACCTCGCACGGAGAGAATATCTATACTTACTTCAACTTTGTAACACGCAAGCGTTGGAACCGCATGGATGATTTCAAAGAGACACTTACGCGTACTGTGGGCGATAAGACTTTTACACTTTCGCCTGAATCAGATATGTGGATCTTCCCATTCCCCCAGAATGTTATTTCGCTCAATCCGTCATTACAGCAGAACTATTGACCGGTAAGTGATTAAAAACAGGAGAACCATAGCGCGATATCTTATGTGCGCTATGGTTCTCTTGTCTTTTTAGCTGCTATTGGAGTTGTTATCTTCCTGAAGAATGGATCATGTCACGGATACGGTTGTTTAACTCTTTCTCGGCGTTGAGTTGTTCGAGAGTGAGATGCATGCGGTATCGCCAGTAATGTCGTGGATTTGCCGGGATATTTATGAGCTCCTCGCGAGGATCTTGACGGCGCACCAGTCCGTCGGTCGACAGCCAGTCCTGTAAAGGAAGTATGCACAGCATGGATGGAGATTCAAGATGCATTCTCACAATCTTCTCGCATATCCACGGTTCGGCATATTCAGGAGCCTCGCCAGGTTCGCGGAGCACTTCGTTGAAGTACTTCTGAGTTGCGGCGCGGTCCGCTTCCCACCAACGGCGTATTCCATCCATATCATGTGATGATGTGGTGCATACGGAGTTGTAAGGATAGTTCCATGTGTTGCCGAATGGAGTCGTAGGGTCCTTGGGCATACGCTGTATTTCAAGCACAAGTATCTGGAGTGCGCTCATGACTGCGGGGACACATGCAGGTATCATACCCAAGTCCTCGGCACACACGAGCATATCGGTGGCATCAATGAGCGGTGGCATCTTCCACATGGCTTTATCATACCAGAATTCGTTGTGGCGACGATAGAAGAAATCGTTGTAAAGGCGATTGAAACACCATTTCTCATAATCGTTAAGACAGCGGTACTGGTAGGTGAATTGAGCGGATATGCGTGGATGATACTTGCCCTTCTCGTAAGAGTCCTCGATGAACAGCACATCATCGATAAGTCCCATAAGAGCCTGGCATATGCGATTGTTCTTTTCCCTGTCGTCACTGTCAGCAGCAAGAGCTGCGAAATGATCGGCGACTTTACGTTGTGTATCGAATTCCTCTTTGAGCCGATATTTGCCGTATCCTTCCGGTATGAGGTAGCGGTCACGGCATTCTTCGGTCCACTCTCCGAAGAAATCATTTAACATCCATTCGAGGATGAGAGGCTTGGTGTGACGTTCGGTATCGATCCAGAAGTCATAACTGTTGCGCATCTCATCGGGCGAGAAAGGCAGGGCACGGTTGAATACACCGAGCAGTCCGTGTACGGCATCCATGGGTATCTCCCATATACGGAAGAATCCGAGCACATGGTCTATGCGGTAAGCGTCGAAGTATTCTGCCATCTTGCGGAAACGAGCCTTCCACCAGGCGAATCCGTCCTTTGACATCTCTTCCCAGTTGTAGGTTGGCAGTCCCCAGTTCTGACCGAGCACTGAAAAGTCGTCCGGTGGGGCACCTGCCTGGCAGTCAAGATTGAATAGGCGTGGCGATATCCAGGCATCGACGCTTGTGCGTGATATGCCGATAGGTATGTCGCCCTTGATGGCTACACCGTTGGCACGTGCGTAATCGTGCACCATGCGCATCTGACGGTCCAGATGGTATTGTATGTAGTATACGTAGTTTATGTCATAGGTATGTGCATCGATGAAGTCTTTCACTTTGGCTTCATCGTATACGGCATATTCTCCCCATTTGCTCATGTCGGGGGTGCCGTTGAGATCACGTAACACACAGAATGCTGCATATGGAGTGAGCCAGGAGGCGTTACGACTCAGGAATTCCCGGAATTCAGGGGTTGACATATCGTCATTGCCGTTCTGTGCATAAAGTTCGCGTGTGAACTGTATCTTCGCCTTGTTCACACGTTCGTAGTCGATTTCCGGAAGCTTGTTGAGCTCACGCCCGAGTTCGTCGAAGTAACGCTGACGCTCTTTGTCGTTGAGACGTCCCATCACGCTCAGACGCAGGAACATCGGGTGGAGAGCGAAAGTAGAATTGGCGTTGTAGGGGTAGGAGTCGGTCCACGTGTGGGTCATCGTGGTGTCGTTGATGGGGAGTACCTGCACGAAATTCTGATGAGTCTGCACTGCCCAGTCCACCATCTTCTTTATATCCATAAAGTCTCCTACACCGAAATCCTCGTCGCTGCGTAATGAGAACACAGGTATGGCAACGCCTGCTCCGCGCCATGCGTTCTTGGAGTTGACAAGCCGCTGTCCGGCATCTATTACAGAGATGTTTTCATCTATGGCAGGCAGATGGAATGTGCGGTTGTCGCGTCCTTCCCAAGCCACGATATCACCTGTGGCTTTTTTGATTATTAGAAACTTATAATCCGAGCCATTCTTTATACCGGACAGAGGTATATTGATTTTCCATGTTGGATATTCGGCATCACTCATCCGTGCGGCTTTCGATGTGTCCCACGATCCGAGGGCCTCATCTTCTCCGCTGACAGCTACAGCCTCGTCGGCATTGACCATCGGGGCATCGACAGCCAGTGTCAGGTATCCCGGCTCAGCCTCTACAAGTTTGTCGTGCTCGCCGCGATAGTTGATACAATCGGTAAATGCGCTTGAGTAATAGGGCTTGTCCCAGGGCTGATCCTGCCATCGGTCTATGATCCTGATGTTTTTTGTGTCGGGACGGCGTTCGAAGCGATGAGCACGACCCCATTCGCGTCTCACTGTACCATTGTCATGACGCACTATGTAGCTGTATGTGACAAGATAAAGAGAATCCGGTAGCTCTATAGCCGCAGTCCAAGTATCCCCATCGGAAAGTGTCATGGGGATGGCTTTGTCAATATCACCTCCGCCAAAAGCCTCCTGAGCACCTGTGATGAATAGGTTCTCACCCCATTCGGTGTGGTAATTGACTTGAAAGAAAAGTTTCATAAGTATGATATGGTATGAAAAATAATATATTGTGCAAAGTTTAATTGGATAATAAAAGCACAGCAAAGATAGTGTTTTCCTGCAAAAACGCCAATACAAAACTAATATTTTAAAATACACGTATATTCAAAAAAAATGATTACATTTGTAGAAAATTTTGCAGAGATAATCGATTGGTTTTGCTTTGATATTATTAGCCTCATAATGAACATACTTTACGATTACCAAACTTTCCTCAACCAGCGTTTTGGAGGGATATCTCGATATTTTGCCGAACTGATGACTCGTCTGCCTGATGGTTTCAGGTTTAAGAATCCGGTTATGTTGTCGTCTAATGTCTACCTTTCATCGGTTCCTGGGATGAGGTTGGCTTGTATGAGCGTACCGCATTTTCTTAAGCGAGGTAGAAAAGCATATAAGATAAATAGATTTCTTTCACGGAGAGCTCTTGATGGTGGTAAGTATGATGTGTTTCATCCTACATACTATGATCCTTATTTTCTGAGAAATGTCAAGCGTCCGTATGTGATGACCGTTTATGACATGATTCATGAGAGGTTTCCGGAAATGTTTCCTGAACAGGACCATACCAGTGAACTTAAGCGTATTACGGTCACTAAGGCTGATAAAATTATAGCCATAAGTCATTGGACTAAAAAGGATCTTATTGAGATTTATGGTTTGCCTGAAGATAAGATTGAGGTTATACATCTTGGTCAGAGTATAGATACGACCAATGAGCAGCCAGTGGAGGGTTTGCCTGAATCATACATATTATTTGTGGGGAATCGTGGTGCCTATAAGAATTTCGAACGGTTTGCCCGAGCTTTTGCCAGGATACACCGCAATCATCCGGATGTAAAGCTGGTATGTACAGGAGGTCTTTTTTCTGAGTCAGAGATGGCGTTTTTGAAGGATCTGTCCATCGATTCGTGTATACATCATTATTTTGTTTCAGAGGCTCAGCTTGTTTATCTTTATCGTCATGCATTGTGCTTTGTCTTTCCGTCACTGTATGAAGGATTCGGGATTCCGATTCTTGAAGCGTATGCCGCTGACTGTCCTTTGGTTCTCAGCAATACGAGTTGTTTCCCTGAAGTGGCACATGATGGTGGTATTTATTTTGATCCGTATGATGTTGACAGTATCACGGAAGCCATCGAACGTGTTGTCACAGATGTTCATTTAAGGTCGGAATTGGTGAATAAAGGCAGAAAAGTGCTCGACATGTATTCTTGGGACAAAATGGCTATTGAAACAGCTAAAGTCTATGAAAGCTTAAAATAGTTTATTATTAAATACTATTTTACATATGGATAAATTTCTTATAACCGGATGCTCTGGCTTTGTAGCACGGCATTTTCTGGATTATCTTGAGGATAATAAGATAAGATGTGAGGTGCTTGGTCTTGATCTGGACGCATTTCAGGCTCATCGTTATTTTAAGTATGTCGATATGAGGAGTGAATGTGTCGATTTACTTAAAAAAGAGGAGATAGAGAGGGTTATATTTGATTTTCAACCGAAATATATACTGCATCTTGCTTCGTTCAGTTCTGTTGCATTCAGTTGGAAGAATCCAACTATAAGTTTCAAGAATAATGTCAACATATTCCTCAATCTTCTTGAGGTAATAAGGGAGTATGGACTTAATACAAGGGTGCTTTCGATTGGTTCATCTGAGGAATACGGTAATGTACTGCCTGAGGAGACACCTCTTACCGAGGAATCCCCATTGCGACCATTGTCACCTTATGCTGTTGCAAGGGTGGCTCAGGAGATGCTGTCAAAGCTTTATGCCGATTCATTTGGGATTGACATTGTGATCACGCGTTCGTTCAATCATATAGGTCCTGGTCAGAGAGATGTGTTTGTTGTGCCGTCATTTATACGTAAGATGCTCGATGCTAAGTTGGCAGGGCAGGCAGATATGACTATGCTTACAGGAAATCTTGATATTGTAAGGGATTTTCTTGATGTCCGGGATGTGGTAAAGGCTTACTACCTGCTTTTGAAAAAAGGAAAGAAAGGGGAGGTGTATAATATCTGTTCAGGTAATCCCACTAAGCTTCAGGAGATAATATCTATAGCAAGTGAGATTATTGATATTGATGTGCACACTGAGATGTCAGCATCGCTTGTTCGCCCAAACGATAATCCTTTGATTTTAGGTGATAATAGCAAACTGAAAAGTCATACAGGCTGGTCAGCCGGATATACTTTGAAGCAAAGTATAGAAGATATAATTGAATATTGGCGAAATATACTTTCAGAGGATTGATGATGCTTGGCGAGAATAATAAGGTTACGGTTGTGACCGTATGCTATAATGCTGCAACAGTAATTGAGGAGACAATTCTTTCGGTCCTTTCACAGGATTATCAGTCAATGGAGTATATCGTCATTGACGGTGGGTCCACTGATGGGACTGTAGATATAATAAAGAAGTATTCCGACAGGATCGCTTACTGGGTATCAGAGCCTGACGGTGGCATATATTATGCGATGAACAAGGCTGTTGAGCATGCTACCGGCGATTATGTCAATTTTATGAATGCCGGTGATACGTTTTTTGATTCAAATGTTCTTAAAGATATATTCTATCGCAAGTTATATACAGAAGATGTTATATATGGAAGCAATCTGTGCCGTTATAGCGGAGGATATAAGTCGCATCATCCGGCAGGATTTGAGGTCTTAGATAAGGCTATGCCGTTTTGCCATCAGAGTTCGTTTACTCGCACAGATGTGTTGCGAGCCTATCCGTTTGATACTGACTACAGACGAGTGGCAGACTATGTTTTTTTTCGTCGACTGTATGAGCGCGGTGGGTCGTTCAGGCGTGTAGATAAATATATATGTGTGTATGATGAGTATGGAATTTCATCAAATATAACCCTTGATTATTATTTTGAACTATGTAGGGCTTTTGGATGGAAGGCAAGTATGAAAGAATATTTGAAGTACTGCATGTTTAATAGAATGAAAAGTCTACGTTATTGTAGACTTAGATTTTTAATCTCTTCTTATCAGAAGCCTGGAAAATATCAGTTACATCCGAAAGGGTTCAAGCAGATGTAATTTAATGAATAGACAACTTATGGTTAAGTATTATGATCATCCTGAGCCGTTCCGTCTGGAATTTGGTGGAGAGATTAAAAATCTGCGCATAGCCTATCACACTTATGGATCGCTTAATGAAAGGTGCGACAATGTGGTGTGGGTGTGCCATGCGCTTACAGCCAACAGTGATGTTCAGGACTGGTGGCCGCACACGGTAGAGGAGGGGATGTTTCTTGATCCTTCACGCTATTTTATAGTGTGTGCCAATTTTATAGGCTCACCTTACGGCACGACTTGCCCATTGAGTGAGAATCCCGATACAGGGCAGCCGTACTATGCCGATTTTCCATGCTACACCATTCGCGATATTGTCAATGCTCATCGATTGCTTGCCGATGCATTGGGGATAGGTGTGGTTCACACTCTTGTCGGGTGTTCGGTAGGTGGATTTCAGGCTGTGGAGTGGGCAGTGATGGAACCTGAGCGTTTTGAGCGTCTTGCACTTATGGCTACTGACGGGATCGCTACCCCATGGACCATCGCTATTGACGAGTCGCAGCGTATGTGCATTGAGGCTGACTCTACTTATGGTGAACCGCGTCCTGATGCAGGAGCCGCCGGGCTTGCTGCCGCACGTGCCATAGGCCTGTTAAGCTATCGCGGTCCTTCGGGCTATAATCTCACCCAATGTGACTCGGAAGAGTTTCCTGCCAAGCGCAGGGCGGTGACCTATCAGCGTTATCAGGGGGAGAAGCTTGTGAAGCGTTTTGATGCATATTCCTATCATGCAATTCTTGACTCGTTTGATTCTCATGATGTGGGCAGAGGACGTGGCGGCATGTATGCGGCATTGTCCAATATCAAGGCTCGGACTCTTGTGATAGGGCTGACTACCGATATTGTGTTCCCTCCTACGGACATGATCGCGCTTGCTGCCCGCATTCCTAAAGCAAAGTATGCCGAGATACATTCTCCATTCGGTCATGACGGATTTCTTGTAGAATATCTTCAGCTCAATGCGTTGATGAAGCCGTTTATGGAGCAGTGATGATTCATAGTGTTTCCGAAAGGTTGCAATTAAAGTAAAAAATATGAAAGGTACAACTAAAGGTTATATTCTCGGAGCGGTTGCTGCCATAAGCTATGGCACAAATCCGCTTTTTGCAGTCCCTTTATATGAGATGGGGCTCACTGTAGGTTCGGTGCTGTTTTATCGTTATGTGCTCGCCACATTGATTCTTGGGCTCGTGATGCTTAAGCGTGGCGATAGTTTCAGGCTTGCTCCTCGACAGATACCGTTGATGTTCATTCAGGGTGTATTGTTTGCGTTGTCGTCAGTAGGTCTTTTTGAGGCGTACAATTATATGGATGTAGGACTTGCATCCACGATGTTGTTTGTGGAGCCTGTCATTATCGCATTGATACTGTGGATATTCTATAGGCAGAGGATTTCTCTTGCCACGTTTATAGCCATTCTGATATCCATTGCAGGAGTGGTGTGTCTTGCCAATCCTGGTCCTGGAGCTCATGTGACCGGTATCGGAATGGTTCTGGTGGTGCTTTCGGCATTGAGCTATTCGATATACATGGTACTGATCAATAAGACGAGTCTAAGGAGCCTTGCTGGTCCTACGTTGACATTCTATTCCTTGCTTTTTGGTATTACGGTATTTATAGTTCAGCTCAAGGGTTTGTCGCAGTTGCAGGGTGTTCCTGCCAATCCGCTCGGGCTTGCCTGCATGGCGGGAATTTCAGTGTTCCCCACCATCGTGTCGATTCTGACTGTGGCTGTGGCAGTGCAGCTTATCGGGTCGGTGCCTGTGTCCATTCTCGGTGCTTTGGAGCCGGTGACAGGAGTGGTGATAGGAGTGTTTGTGTTCAGTGAGTTGCTCACATTGAAGGCCGTTGCAGGTATAGTGCTGATTCTTGCAGCTGTGTTCGTATTGGTATCAAGCCCAACAAAATTATTCAGTCATGGTAAAGCAATGTTCCGTCATATTCGGCTGTCTCGCGGTAGGTGAGTTCATAGTATGGCTCACGGGGATTTCCATTCCGGGAAGTATCCTTGGCATGTTGCTGCTCACAGCTCTTCTTGAGAAGAAAGTTATCAAGGTCGAGGATGTGGGTCCGATGTGTCGGTTCCTGGTGTCTAATATGGGATTTTTCTTTGTCCCTCCAGGTGTCGCGCTTATGCTTTATTTTGATATTATAGCCGATTCATGGCTTGCAATAACCGTAGCTACTGTGGTGAGCACTGCGCTTGTGCTTCTTGTCACAGGGCGGGTCCATCAGTATTTCCGTCATGCAGTTCATAGAAAGTGATATTCCGTCATGCAGTTCATAGAAAGTGATATTTTTCTCGTTGCGTTGACCTTTATGGTCTATTACGGCGCAGGCCGTTTGCGCGACTTTACCGGTATCTCCGCCCTTCATCCGGTGCTTGTTTCTGTGGCGGTGCTCATAGGGTTCCTTGAGATAACAGGGATAAGTTATGAGCAGTATTCTCGTCCGGGTTCGATGATAGAATTTTGGCTTAAGCCCGCCATAGTTGCTCTCGGACTACCGCTTTATACTCAACTGCGCACCATACGCAAGCAGCTTGTGCCGATATTCATGTGTGAACTTGCAGGATGTGTTGTAGGGATAGTATCGGTGGTGCTTATTGCTCAATGGATGGGCGCGTCGCGAGAGGTGATCATCTCGCTTGCTCCAAAGTCGGTGACCAATGCCATCGCCATAGAGATAACCGGGCATCTTGGCGGAATTCCATCGCTGACGGCATCCATCGTGGTGCTTGTGGGGCTGCTTGGAGCCGTGGTGGGGCTCAAAGTGTTGAGTTTCGGAAATATCAGCAGTCCTGTAGCTCAGGGCATCAGTATGGGCACCGCAGCCCATGTCATCGGCACAAGCCGTGTAAATCAGCTTTCGGAGCGTTATGGGGCATATGCCACAGTGGGGCTTATTCTGAACGGTGTTCTTACTTCTGTGCTTGCCGGTCCTCTTCTTGAGATTCTTGGGGTGTAGATGCTGCTTGATTCAGGACTTCCGGATCAGGGATGGTGTCGATGGAGAGCACATCAGCTCCCGATGTGTCGTTGAACAGTCTGAGTCCGAACTCAGGAGCTGTGACTGCTATGTGCTCGAAAAGCGCACTCTGTATAGCCTCATATGCGGTCCATGCCGTGGTGGATGTGAAGCACCATACCTGTAGTGGTATGCCGTACTCTGTTGGGGCAAGCAGGCGTACAAGTATCTGATTGGATGAAGATATGGAAGGATTGTTGAGCAGCCATTCACACAGGTAGGCACGATAAAGTCCGAGGTTAGTCTCAATAGTGCCGTTGACCGTGGCTGTGCCAGGGTCGAAGATAGTTTCCTTCGATGTCTCAAGTTTTTCGATATACGATTTGAGGATAGGGAAGCGCACTATTATCGTATTCAGGAATTCCGGGGTGGCTTGCGTGATCGTGTATATGTCGACAAGTATTGACCGTGCGATCTGACGCACACCGCTCTGGCTCATTCCCCGCCAGTTCTGGAACGAGCCGGAAACAAGGGTATAGGGCGGAAGGGTGACAATGGTGTTGTCCCAGTTGCGAACCTTTACTGCTGTAAGCGACACATCGGTCACTATGCCGTTGGCTATGGTCGAGGGTACTACTATCCAGTCTCCTACATGCAACATGTCATTTTGGGAGAGCTGTAGTCCGGCTACCAGTCCGAGGATACTGTCCTTGAACACAAGCATCAGCACAGCCGCGAAAGCACCAAGTCCGGTGAGCAGTGCCACTGGTGACCTGTTGACAAGAATGGCTACGCATACAATAACGGTTATCACCCATAGTATCCCTATTATAGTGTCGAGAATCCCTCTGAGTGGGAGGTTTCGGGTGTTGCGTTTTTCTTCAAGACGAGCCCACGTGAATGAGGAGACTGAGCATATTGCCATGCACACTACTATAGAGGTGTATATGAGTAGCCCGCGCATTATTATAGTATTGATTATGGAGTGTCCGGTAAATGCAAAAGGCAGTAGCCCGAGTATGACAAGAGGAGGGATGATGCGACAGCAATGGACTATCACATGTTTCTGCACCAGTTCTTGTGCCAGTTCGGGCCGACGTACTTTCACCCATTTGCGCACAATCATCCTCACGAGATTCCCTATCGCCCAGCCTATGAAAAGGGCGGCGATCACGATGATGGCGGTATACAGGAACTCTTCCGTGACACGGTCTTTTTCCAGACCGAACCAGTTAAGGAACCGATGGATGTGAGAAAGGAGCCATTGTGCCACTTTGTGGGAAGGAATGATATCGGCGGTAAGCATAATCAAAATGTTAAAACGTGTACATGATTAACGTTTCAATCCCTGATGGGGTTTGCGCTCTCCGCCATAATTGCTAAATTTGTGTCTTTCAACAAGAATATTATGCTGCTTGCCTCGATATTGCAATCCGTCGAATTCTATGTTATAGCTGTCACAATAGCTGCGATGGTGGTGGCTTTATGTGGAAAGCGTGCCGCTCCTGGACCGGTGAGGGAGATTCTTCTGTCAGGTGTGATCTCAAGAGAAAAGGTATGTGATGGCACGCATCTGGTGGAGCCGGCTATTGAGTTTATATGTTTTGATGATGGTTCTGTAGTGTTAAGGCGTCACGGATTGACTGATGTAACAGACCGTGGGGCAGTGAGCCTTGCTATAGAGCTTAAGGGATTTGATGTTGTGATACGCGAACGTATTGTAAGCGGTCGTGAGGATGGTATGCCTGTCGATACAGCATCGTTCATACTTGATTTCATGGCTCCGGAACACTACTTCATCACCTATCGTTCCGAACTGCCGTCAGGGGCTGTGGTCATGGCATCATCTCTCACTCTCCACAACCGTCCAGGTATACATGTCACCAAAAGGTTGATATAGGTTCTGACCATCTTATATAAAAATATCCCGGAAGCTAATGCATTCCGGGACAAAAACTGTACTGGCATACCGAATGGCGGATTATGCTGTATGTCTGATTAAAAGAACAATCCGTTGATTAGTAATTAAACCATTCAATATCCTTGATTTTTAGTCGAGTGGGCCACTGGTCGCGCTCTCGTAGCTTGATCTCAGTAATATTCGGATTGGTGTTTACATCATATTTATATATCATGCCTTTATCACTGTCGCTCCAGGTAGCTACAATAAGCTGGTCGGACTTATGTCCGGACTGGTATTCTGTTTCTAAGAATGTGATTTCGCTATCCAAAGCTGTCTTGATCAGCTTTTGGCTTCCGATATTATAATCATATTGATATATGGTGTTTCCTATTGCATAAAACAACGAATAGCGTGCCGGTGAGAAACACATGAATTTACCGTTCTCGATGCCCTCAGCTATATTCTTGTCGACGGGGAACAGGTTCTTGTTCTTGTTTCTATCCATGGTGTATATGAACAGATCGCCGTTATTGCTGTCCTTGACAAGAAGATATATCAGACCTGAGGAGCTGTATCCCGATTCTCCATATACAAGTTTTCTGTTCTCCTTTTTGAAATCAAATGACCAGGCATCGTTTGGTTTGTCTTCAATTTCAACGGATTTCTCCACATTACCGAAATTGATAGAGAATGTCACTAATTTGTCACTGTCGGTATCGTAGATATAGGCCGTTGCAGAATAGTTGGATAATGCCGGGATATTAAAGAATATGTCAGGATAGAATTTAAAGAGGGGGGATGTCGCTGTGTTGGAATATCTGTTGGCAGGTAGTGCATAGTACTCCAGTCCCATAAAGCTGTTGGCAAAGATCGCGTCCTCGGTCATGTACATCCTTAGTCGGTTGCTGAGATTGGATGACATGTTGTAGCCTCCTTTCGGGAATACATCCACAGGACGGATGGGCCGCTTAATGTCGTATTGGCAATCAATCTTTCCAAGTGCGCTGAAGGTTGAGGCTATTGTGAATTTATCACCTATATTCATCAGGTATGTCTCATCCTCAGTCATCATGTAGAACTTTATGGCATCGGATGTCTCCGGGTCTTTGTTGTAGTGTGTGCCTGAATAAAATAATTTACGCGGAGATGTGAGATTGAGCTGTGAATTATCGAATACATCCTCGATCATTACTGTGTCACGATTGATAGGCATGGAGAGCATGTCCAGACCGATTGTGGATGACCCATTGACTCCGCCATACAAGAGAAATCCTTTGGAGTTGGGGCTGGATACAGTCAGCGGTATGCTGAACGTAGACTCGATTCCTGTATTTTTCTCTGATACAGTGTATATGATGCTGTAGCTTCCGGATTCTATATCTACGTGCCAGTTGAGATCCTTTTCATGTCCGATGACTTTATGGGTGTGAGGAGCTCCATTGTTTGAAGTTACTCCGCCGTTGCATATGTGCCATTTGAATTCGTAGTTGTCGAGTTGTTCGCCTGACAATGATCCTGTGACTTTAGGCTTGATGACAAGATCGTCAAGTTGTGACAGTACGTTGTAACGTTCCTCAACCTCATCGATTGACACCTCATTGAGTTCAGTGTACTCATAGTTGCCTTTGTCCTCGACACATGATGTTGCTGCCAAGGCAATTGCGACCACAGGTAGAATATATTTTGTTATCATATTTGTCGATATTTATACGATTTTAGTTTTTGTCTACAAGATCCTCCGGACGTGCTCCGTCAGACCACGGACAGGTTTTTACCCACATCATAGAGCCGTCTTCGTCGATAACCCAGTGTTCGCGTCCGAGTTCATACTGCTTTACCAGATAAGATGCAGTGGTCTGCTTTATTATGTTGAGGCGGTCCATAGGCATCTTTTGGGGATTTTCCCATTCAAGGATACCCCATCCGTATGGTTTGCATAACTCCAGGATCAGTTTATATTTTTTCTTTGAGAATGTGCCCAGGTAATGTATATGCCCAGGTACAGAGGGCCATTGATCAGGCTGTGTCAGCTCAGCTGTGATATAAAGATTATGTACTGAAGGATCGGAGTTCTTGCCATATTCGGGATCATTGTCTCCGGAGTCTCTGAGTGGCATATTTCCGATACCTTTTTGTCCGAATGGGAGTGTGAAATGTTCGCCGGGTATGAGTCTGAACTGTACTCGATATCCCTGCTCAAGCATTCGTTCGGTCTTGTGGACCTTTACCTCCATGAATGTTGTGTTCTCGCCCGGAAGGATCGAGAGATTGGGATTGATGAGTTCAAATTCTTCTCCCTCTATTGCATCGGTACTGTCGGCAACTACTTCTATACGGAAAGGTCGTTCATAGTCCTTTAGATAACCGGTCGTTTCGATCTTTATGCGTAAAAGGCTGTCGGATTCAAGAATCTTGTTAAAGTTGACCAATGTATAGTTCTTGTGGGTGAGGCGTTTGAGTATTATCCAGCTTTCGTGAGCCGCACCTAAGTGCTGCTGGTCAAAGAATATCGCATCGACTCCGCTATAGTTTTCGATCTCATGTTTGCTACAGCTGCTCATTGCAATCAATGCAGCTATGGGCACCATTAGGAATCTTAAAATCTTCATAGTGAATTATATAGAGGTGTAAATTTATTATAGATTTGAAATATTTCTTTCTTCAATTTCCGAGTCAGGCAATGGCAATGTATAGTTGCTTAACTGCATATTATATTTGCCATCAATGGATGTGCCGGAGATGATTTCGGTCATGGCACGACGTTTGTAGAAGTAGAATAACTGTCCTTCGCCAATCACTTCACGAGCCATCTCATATGTTATCGCTCTGTCGATATCAGTGTCGGCGGGGAGGTCTCGGCAGTTGCGGTGCAGACGTAGAGTATTGATTAGTTCAAGAGCTTCAGTTGTGTTTGGTGAACTCTCAGCCGCAATCAGGTACATTTCGCTCAGGCGTATGAGCGGAACCATGAAACGATAGGTGGTGACAGTGCCGGTTGAATTGTTTATGGCATCCTTGGTGAATTCATCATATTTATTGAACACGAGTGTGGGCAGAGCTTCTCCCCATGGACCGGCGGCTTCGATTTCCTCATCGGTTGGGTCTATGGTTGACCACATTTTCCTGCGATAGTCGCCGAGATCATCATAGAAAGTGGCTACTTTGGAGTTGCTTGAGAGGCTCGACCCGACAAATGTGAGTCGGTTTGCGAGGGTCAGTGTTGATATGAAGTTGGCGCGTAGCACATTGTCGACTCTTTTGGAGTTGTAGAGTGAGAATATTACTTCTGAAGAGAACAGGTAGTCGTTCTTTCCTTCTGCGTCAATCTGGCTTAGGGTCACCCAGGGGAATACCTCAAGATCTTCGGTGGTTACTTTGTCAATGACATTGGTCTTGGCATATTTGTATGCTTCGGTTTTGTCGCCTTTCCACAGATAAGCACGAGCGAGCATCGCCTCTACCGCATAGTAGTTGAGGCGGAGCTGTCGGAATGATGTGTCGTAGGTCGATACGCCGTCGTCATTGGTCAGAATGTTGCCTACACCTTCCGTGATGATCGGGTCATACTGTGACAGCAATGACTCTGCTTCTTTCAGGTCATTGATGATTTTTCCGAGTACTTCACTGGCAGGGAGGAGGGGTTGTATGACGCGTTGTGATGATTCCTGATATGGGATGCATACCTGGTCGGGTGATGTGCTGTATATGGGTCCGAACAGGCGTAACAGGTCGAAATGAAGGAAGGCTCTGAGGGCGAATGCTTCTCCGCGTATGATGCCTCTCTGTTTTTCATTCAGGACATCTCCTGTCTCGGTGTGTTCTATCACCACGTTTGTGTTAGCGATAAGGTTATACAGTGTCTGCCAGATGTTTTCGATGGATGTCTTTATTGAAGGATCGTTATATTTGTATCCGGCATAAAGTCGTTTGGAATGACTGTTGTTTTCGGTCACGTTGTAGTATTGTGCCATTACATCAATTGCTCCTGTTGACAGCTGATTGCTGTATAGGCCGTTCATGCCGATATATATTCCGTTGAGAGCGGTGCAATAGCCTTTGTAGTCGCTAAACATGGTTTTTTCCATCACTTTGTCCTCCATATCTACTCTGAGCCAGTCGTTGCATGATGACATTCCGGCTCCGAGCACAGCGGTGATGGCTATGGGTAATATATTGAATTTCATTTTCATGATTGATATTGTTAAGATTATGACGAAATTAGAAGCCCAGTCCGATGGAAAGAGAGAATGAACGCTGGAACGGGTAGTCGATGCCGCGCTCTTCTTTGATGTTGGATATGCGGAATATGTCGTTCATGTAAGCACGGATGTCGATTGATGTCATACCCATTGTGCGCAGGAACGGCCATTGAGTGGTGCGGTATCCTATGTTGATGGATGAGCATTCGATAGTGTGTTCAGTGGCAATGAATCGACTGCTGGCATGAGATACACTGTGGTCATCGATGCGCTTGTATTTGGCTATGTCACCTGGCTTTTTCCATCGGTCGGTGAGGGCACGGCGGTCTTGGTTCTGTTTGATCTGGTCTTTGCCTATGTTCTCGACTTTATCCATAAGTGTGGAAAGGACAACGTCTCCACCTGTACGGTAGGTGAATGCTGCTCCGAAAGAGAAGCCTTTATATAGGAGCGAAGTGCTGAATGATCCGGTAAATTTGGGGTTGGTGTCTCCTACCAGGACTTCATCCTCGGGGTCCCATTCAAATGTGTAAGTGCCGTCCTTGCGTATGAACACCTCGTTGCCTGTTGCCGGGTCGATGCCTGCCGAACGCACTGCATAGAGTCCGGTGGTGCTTGCACCGTCGTACATTCGTGTGAGAGCCTTGCTGAGATTTCTTCCTTCAGTCTTTCCTGCTTCATCCTTTCCGTCCTTGTTGTATTTTTCAAGAGTCTTACCGATATTGTAGTAGTCGGTGGTGTTGTGGTTGAGGTTTGCACTTACGTACCAGTTGAGGTCGCCTTTGCGTAATATGTAATATGTGGCAGCCACAGAGACTGAACGGTTGTCGGTGCCTCCGATATTCATGGGAGCAGTGGTTGTGCCGGTCGAACTCGGGAGCTGAATTCTCACGAGCATGGGATTTGACTTGCGTATCTGATAGTCAATATTGAACGACAGTTTGTTCTCGAACATGGTGGTGGTCAAACCGATATTATATGTCTTTGTTTTCTGCCATTCGAGCCAGTTGTTGCCCCATTGGCTGACAAGTGCTGAAAGACCGAATGGATTGATGTATTCGTTGGTGTAGTTGTATATGCTTGATGCGAGTTTGGCGTCATAGTTCTGGTTGCCAGGGTTACCATACGAGGCATGCAGTTTGAGGTATGAGATGTACTTGTTGTTATGGAACCATTTCTCATTGTGGACGTTCCATCCTAAACCCACCGACCAGGTATTGGTGAACGGATCATCTATACCAAACTGTGATGCTCCGTTGCGCGACAGGTTGAAATCGAGCAGGTAGCGCATTGCGTAGGCATAGTTCAAGTTGGCATAGAAGCTGACACTGCGGCTCTTTGTATCGGCTGACGATGGTTTGCCACCTTCGGGATATCCTACCGAGAAGTTGGGGTTGGAGAACTTGTCGGACAGGTAGCCTTTGGCTGAGAATGTACTGTTCTTGGATGAGTTTTGTGAGAATTGCATACCACCAACAGCATTGAATGTATGGTCACCCCAAAATGCGCCATATGTTGCATTGATCCTGCCGTTATAGCTTGTACTGGTGGTGTTTCCTTCAGTGTATTGTCCTCGGTCCAGCTCGGATTTTGTAGCCTGGCTGGTCTCATTCGGTGATATGAATCTCTCAGTGTTGAGTTTATTCAGGCTATATTGGAAACTGCCGCGCAGGCGCAGTTGATTAGTGGCTCGCCATTCGAACTGGAAGTTGTCAGTAATGCCTGTATTGGAGCTTTTATTGAAGCTGTTCTGTATGAAGTCCCATAATGGATTCCATATCGGAGTGGCACCGAGACCTTCACTGAATACGTATTTGGGAATCTCTCCGTTTTCATTGTATTTTGTGTAGAAAGGGTTCATTCGGGCAAAGTTGCTGAATGATACGGTTTCGTTGTTGGCAGTAGTGTTGTTGATCGTTGTCTGATTAGTGAAATTAAAATTCTCCACGCGATAAGAAAGAGTGATGTTGCCGTTGATCACTTCTCGGTCAGAATTTTTCATGACACCTTGTGTTTTTCCGTAGGAGAGTCCGGCACCATAGCGGAATGCAGAATCTCCACCATCAATATATACATTGTGGTTTTGGGTGAATGCTGTGCGCAGAGGTTCGTTCATCCAGTATGTGTCACGACCTGACTCAACAAGGCGGAGACGTTCAAAGTATCTGCTTCGCTGGTATTCTTCTATTGGGAGTCCGTTCTCATCAAGACCTTTGTCGCCGTCATATTCGCCGGAAAGGAGCTCATATCTTAGTTTGTCATTGGCGTCCATGAGATTGTAGTCACTGAGGTCAGCCCATCCCACCTGTATTGATCCGTTGTATGTGAGGCGCAGACGTCCTGCCGATGGTTTCTTTGTCTCAACTACGATAACACCATTTGCTGCTTTGGAGCCGTATATAGCCGTTGCTGAGGCATCTTTTAATACAGAGATGCTTTCTACACGGTCCATATTGAGGTCGCTGATAGTCTGTAGTGTTGATTCGAATCCGTCAAGAATGAATAGAGGCTGGTTGGGGTCAGTCTCATATTCGGCAGATAGTGCCTGTACGTTCATTTTGCCGTTAATGGATATGTCGGCAAGTTGGTTCGGGTTGGAGCCGAACTGAGTGTTGTCGGTCATCACGATCGACGGGTCGAGTATGGCAAGACTTTTAAGAATGCCCTGTGGGGCTATAGCTTTGAGGTCATCGCCACGGAATGTGGAGACTGATCCTGTAAAGCTCTCGATATTACGTGTATATATGCCGTTCACAACGGTTTCACCAAGGGTGGTTGCGTCGTTCTCAAGACGTACTGTCACCTTGTTGCCGGCTGTGGCACGTATTTCCTGAGGCTTCATGCCCACATATGTGAATTTTAGCCTGGCTTTAGGTTCGCTATAGTTGAATATGAAGTTTCCGTCTACATCAGTGGCTGTGCCTATAGCTTTTTTCCCTACAACAATGACTGACACTCCGGGTAGTGGTTCTCCTTCTTCGTCAATCACGACACCGCGGTACACATTGTTTTTTGTGCTTTCTGCTGTTGTAACTGTCTGTGCATCAATGAGGTTTACCCCCCCATATACAGGCATATAACAGCTAAAGATGCTGCAAACCGCATTCCGATTTTACTCATGCTTGTGATTTTTTGGATTGGTTTATAATGTGTTGAAAATTGGCTAAATATGGTTCATATGTTAGACACTGCGATTACACGATTTGGTATCTGTATTGCAAATTAATGAATAAAAAATGTAAAAAACAAGAAAATGTTGTAAAAAGTTTGAATAGTATGAATTTTTTGGAATAAAAATCTGTTAAAACATCCGACAGCGGAAAGAAAAAAATGATTTTAGGTAAAAAGTGTCAATACGACACTTATTGGTTTGCGCCTTATATTAGAATATGTTATAAGTATTGACCACTGGAATGTATTGAGTATTGGTTGAATGTTCTATTTGGCATAAGCAAGTGTGTCGGCATGTATTGTGAGGAGGCGTGCTCCGCAGAGGTGTGGCATTAGGTCGGAATGGGTGGTCGCGTGATAACGTAGGGTGGCTGATGTCGGATATCGGTTGAAATACGGATCATTGTGTAGGTATAATTCGATCCGGTCTATTTCTGGGGAGCGACTTACATGGTTGCAGTATGCTATGACTTTTTGAGCATTCCTTGGCAGCACTTTTATTCCGATTTTTTTTGTGGGACTATTGAAATGCATCACGGCTATTATATGCCATATCGGGCGAGAGATAGCCTCTGATTTTTCTTCTGGGGTGATTCGGTGTGAGATGGTTATGTTCCTGCCGTATGAAGCATTTATTCCGTTCATTATTGACCGGAATATCGGGCCATGCGGGGTGCGGTCAGGAAGGTGGTTGTAGTGGATGAAATAGTGTATCATCTCATGGATTATGGTGTCGTCGATTGTTCTTTGCGGAAGGCTGATACGTGTGCTTATGCGTAGTTCGAAATCGTAATATTCACGACTTCCGTCAGGCAATGTGCGTATCTTGGAGACAAATTGCCCAAGAAAGGTCCTGGCGTCACTCAGTTTTATCGGGATGCGTGGGAGATGTCCGCCGAACATCTGGCTGTTGTATTCGTCAAACCGTTTTTCAATATACTCAATGGTCGGTCGCATGGGTGTCGGTTGGGATGATGGTATCACATAAGCAGTCTTAAATTCATGGAACCATAAGGGTATCAGATATGCCCTTATGGTTCCATGAATTTAAGACTGATGTCCTGTAAATAGTGGGTTATTCAGCTTTTTTCTTTGCTGTAGCTTTCTTTGCAGTTACTTTCTTGGGCTCAGTCTCTTTTTTTGTTTTTGAGGCTGTTTTTCTCGTCTTGGGCGCAGCGGGTTTCTCGGTCTCTTTTTCGCGGAGCAGGTGTTCCTCGTTAAAGTGCTCGATATTCTTGCGCATTGATTCTGCTTCCTTGTTGAGTGTCTCAATCTCGCGCTCCTGATTGCGTATGGTGGTCAGGAGCGAGGAGAGTTCTTCGTTGTCGATGCTCATGGGGTACTGGGCTTCTACGCGAACAATGAAGTCGGCAAGCACATTCATGTAGTTGGTGAATGCATCGAATGGTGTGTCATATGGCGAGAATTGCGAATGTACCGAACCGTCATGCATGTTTTTTGTAGACATGTAGAAGAAATGATCGGCAGCCTGGAGATAATACCAGTCCTGTTTCAGACGGCGGTCCTCGCATAGACGCACGCGCTCACTTACGCTGTAGAGTTTATCGAAAGCTTCTTTCTGAAGTTTGTTTCCAAGCCATGCGCTGGTATCGCGTGCTTCGTCAGCCCAGCTGATGGGGTGGAGCACCGGCAGAGAGTCCACAGCCTTGAGCTTGCTTACTGCTGTAGAAGGGGTCCAGAATTCGATGCCCTTTTCAGCAGCGAAGCGCGGGAGGGCTTCAAGGAACTGGAATATTCCTGTCTCGCGTGGCTGGAAGTCACCGAACACTTCAAGATTCATGAACAGGTTGATGATCTGTTGGTCCTCCGGAGTCGATGCTATCCATGAGATGTATTTGTCGGCAGTCAGAGGATATTCGTCCCAGGATGTGTTGGCGAAGCGGTCGGAGATGTCGCTTGAGAACTTGTCGTTCTTCAGCATGATTTTCAGTTTCGGGGCTGATGCCGCTGAATATACATAGTTGGGAGACTTCCATCCAAGTATGTGCTTGGCTCCTTCGGTGATCACGCCTTTATAGCCCATCTCAAGTATCTGAGGGGCGAGATCGTCGCAATATATCAGCTCGGTGTTGCGTAACACTTTAGGCGACTGTCCGAAAAGCTCTTTGATTTTGTCGTCATGAACTTTTACCTGATTGGCAAACTCTTCAGGATCAGCGAGTGATGCGAGTGAGTGGGCATAGGTCTCGGCGAGAAATTCCACACATCCTGTGGCTGCGAGTTTCTTGAGTAAGTCAATGAATTCGGGCACGTATAGCTCGAATTGTTCGAGTGCTGTGCCGGTGATTGAGATTGCGCATTTGAATGCTCCTTTGGTGGTCTCAATCATCTTGAGCAGGCTTTGGGCTGCCGGTATATAGCTGCGCTCGGCTATGCGGGTGATGATATCGTCGTTGGCGAAGTCATCATAGTAATAGTGGTCGTTGCCTATGTCGAAGAAACGGTATCTCTTCAGACGGAATGGCTGGTGAATCTGAAAATAGAAGCAGATAGCTTTCATATATGGTTGGGTGTTTGTTATTTAAATGTTTCGGGATAGGTGCATCATCGACCGAGCACCTTGTTGTATATATCTATCACTTTCCTTCCTGCCTTATCCCAGGTGATCTGGTTGACTTCGTTGAGTCCGTCCTCTCGAAGCTGGGTGTACATTGCCGGATATGTGACGATAGAGTTGATGGCGTCAGCCATTGCGTCGATATCCCAATAGTCGGTCTTGATGACGTTTGTGAGGATTTCGGCACATCCGCTCTGTTTGGAGATGATGGATGGCACTCCCATCTGCATGGCCTCAAGGGGTGATATGCCGAAAGGTTCTGACACTGATGGCATCACATATACATCGGATGCTTTTAACATTTCGTACACCTGGCTTCCTCTCTGGAATCCTGGGAAATGGAAGCGGTCGGATATTCCTCGCTCAGCAGCAAGGAGTATCATCTTGTTCATCATATCGCCACTTCCTGCCATCACGAATCGGACGTTAGGATTGTTCTTGAGCACCTTTGCAGCAGCTTCCACGAAATATTCCGGACCTTTCTGCATGGTGATGCGACCGAGGAACGTTACCACCTTGTCCTTCGATTTGTGTTCCGGCACATTGAGCTGCTCGGGGGTAAGAGGTGTCACGGCATTGTGAACGGTCGTTACCTTTGCCGGGTCGATGCCGTAGTTGTGAATCACAGTGTCGCGGGTAAGATTGCTTACCGTTATGATGTGGTCGGCATAGTTCATGCCGTCCTTCTCGATGCCGAAAACGGTGGGATTGGGTTTCCCTCGTGAACGGTCAAATTCTGTGGCATGGACGTGGATCACAAGCGGCTTGCCCGATACCTGCTTGGCATGGATTCCGGCGGGATATGTGAGCCAGTCGTGAGAGTGGATCACGTCATAGTCGATGGTGCGGGCTATGACTCCTGCACATATGGAGTAGTTGTTGATCTCTTCTACAAGGTTGTCGGGGTAGCGGCCTGAGAATTCGATGCATCCCAGATCGTTGGTGCGCATATAGTTGAAGTCGGCGTAGATGTGGTCACGCAGACGGAAGTAGAAATCCGGGTCCATGACGTTGCCGATGCGTCCCTGTACATATTCACGGTTGACGTCGCGCCAGCATATGGGCACTTGCGACATTCCGATAATATTGGCGAAGTGACGCTCCTCGTCACCGTGGGGCTTGGGTATGACAAAGGTGATATCCATGTCGCCACACTCCCACATGCCCTTAGTGAGACCGTAGCTGGCGGTGCCGAGACCGCCGAGGATGTGAGGTGGAAATTCCCACCCGAACATTAATGCTTTCATGTGTGTGAGAGTGGTTTAGTCCATTATGAATTTTTTGAGAGTGGTGAGCGTGCGCAACACTTCTGCCACATTGGTCACATGGCTTATGGCACCGCGTCCTACGTATGGAGGATTGGCGTCATAGAGCTGGGAGAGTGATCCGATACAGCCTTGAGTCATCTCGTCCTCAAAGCCGATGAGCATACGGTCGATATAGCTTACGCCACTCATGCCAAACACTTTGAGGTATGCATCGGAATAGAATCCGATGAGCCATGGACGGGACGGTCCGTTGTGCAGGGCTATCTCGCGGTCTTCAGGCGAACCGAGGTAGTTGGGGCGATAGCCGAAGCTTTTTGGAGATAAGGTGCGCAGTCCTTTTGGAGTGAGGAGCTCACGTGTCACAATGTCGAGAATACGCTTGCGCTGACGGCGGTCAAGCGGGCTGTAGTCGAGTCCGATAGCGATAGCCATGTTGGGACGGACTGACGGATCGGCATATGTGCCGTTTACATAGTCGTACAGATATCCGTAGTCGTTGAGAAATGTGTGGACAAATGGTTCTGCCATCTTGTCGGCTGCTGCCTGATACTTGGCTTGCTCGTCACCTTGGGTGAGTCGTGTGGCGAAGATGAGAGCATTGTACCACAATGCGTTGAATTCAACAAGGTATCCTGTGCGAGGAATGATTGGACGCCCTCCAAGTGAGGCATTCATCCACGACATAGGCTTTACGGTGCCGTCGGTGCTCACCATTCCGTTGTCGGAGTCTATGTGCAGGAGCGGATGCTTGTTGGCAAGTATATAGTCGAGTATCGCACGGATGTCGCTGAGATATTTTGCTGAAGCTTCTTCGCGAGAATAGGCCTTGGCGTATTGCTGTAGAGCCCACACAGCCCATAAAGGGTTGTCAGGAAGGTCGATCCCCATGATGCGCCGGTCAAGTTCGCCGGTTTTCATGAAATTGCGGAGAGCCTTGAGCGCTGTCGACATGATTTTCTCGAAATCCTCGCGGTGATTGATGGCGATAGTGGCTCCGGGGAGTGCCATAAATGTGTTGCGGGCGAGAGTTTTCCCCCATGGATAGCCTGACAGCAGATACATGCTTTCATGATCCTTGAGGTAGCATTGCTTGACTGCGTTCTTAAGGCAGTTGAAGAATGAGGTGCGGCATGTGCGCTGTGCGATCTCTTTTTCGTACATTCTGGCAAGTGATCGTGGGGATACTTCGCTTAGCCCGGCTGAGAAGATGATGCTTTCTCCTTTCTTGATGGGAACCTCGAAGTATCCGGGCACCCAAAGGTCCTCGGTGTATGGCACACCGCGTTCAAGGTCCTTGACATATTCGAAGCCATTGTACCAGTGCGGATCATAGGTCCATGACGGCTTATGGGAGAACTGCATGAACAGGCGCGGATAGCCTTTATACAGGCATGCCGACACTCCATTGTCGATTTCCGGTATCTCTGTGTTGAGTGTGTCGTTTGCTATGCACAGTTCGTTTGCTTCACGGAATGCAAGCACAGGGCGGAAACGCAGGGTGGTGGCTGAGTGTGCCTCTACAAGTGTGTAACGTATGAGAATGCGGTTCTCATTGGAGATGAAGATCTTTTCTTTGGTCAGAATCACTCCGCCCACGCGATATGTGGTCCGTGGTACGCTCTCACAGTCAAATTCTCTTATATACTTGTGTCCGTTGGGGCTCATGACACCACCGCTGTAGCGATGCAGCCCTAAGTTGAAAGGGGCCCCATGCTGGTACACTGTCTCGTCGAGTGATGACAACATCACATGCCACGAATTGCCCATTTCAGGAATAGGCACTACAAGCAATCCGTGCTGTTTGCGGGTGTTGCAGTCAACTATCGTTGTGCAGTGATATGCTCCAGCTTGATTAGTGCGAAGCATCTCCTTGGGTAAGGATTGCTCCAGGTTAATCATGAGGTTCTTATCAAATTTAAGATAGCTCATTTATATTTATGGATTTATAATTAGTTTCAGTTAGAATTATGATTATGGTCTGTATACATTCGATGAGGCGAGAAAAGATTAAGAAGAGAGGTGGTTTTGGTTTTTAAATTCACGAATTTATGACTTTTTGGTGACAGATGCAAATTATAGTGCGTATTTCTGCAAATGTTTATAAAAACAGTCCGGGAGCTATGTTTTAAAACATAGCTCCCGGACTGTTTTGTGGATTTTATGTGATGGATTATTGTCTTCGTTGCTGGTTGCGATTGCGTTTTGGATCGGTATATGAGGTCTCGACTGAAAGGGTCCAGCGTTTCCCTCCTTCCTGAATCAGAGAGTAGCGTGAGAAGTTGCCTTTGTTGTCGTTGAAATCTATGCAGTACACAGCAGAATTTCTTTCATTGTTTGCCTGGTAGTTCACAGCATTGGGGCGTTCTTTTTTTATTGCTGAGATTAGGCGTTTGGCAAGTTTTGCGTCCGAGAACACTATGAGGCGGGTTGATCTGACCACTTTTCGCGTTCTTGGGTCGCGCTTTTCGCGATACATGACATTGCTCACCTGATTGCTGTCCTCAATTGACTCTACGATATTGGATATAGAGCCTTGGGCATAGGAAGCAATAGGTGCGAGGAGACAGAGAATGAGTGATATGAAGAGGGTACGTGTCATGGTGAGGTCAATATTTTAGGGTTGTTTCTACGATGTTGCGCACATTGGGGTTGTCCATGTCAAGATCGGATGTCATAGATGTGTTGAACCGTTCGTCGAAGCTGTCGAATTCGTTGTTGAATGATGCCAGACGCATCTCGATTTTACGTTCTGCCAATTCTATTTCCGGAAGTACTATTTCAAGGTCGGTGATCTTTTCTCCGTCCCGTATTATGTAGCTGCCGGAGTAGGCATAGGCATCATCGTATCGGTGTGATCGCATGCTGAGACCGACTGTGATAAGAATGGCGATGACGGCGGCAGCTCCTGCCCATTGCCATAGTTTGAGTGGAAGGACGCGGATGGGTGGATTATATGATTTACGGTTGGTCTCCTTATTGTCAGATTGACGTATCGAGTCGTACCATCCGAACATGCGCCGGTACTTCTCCGCTTCCGGCGGCAGGTGCCGCTGTGAGAAGTAGGCATATAGTGCGCGCTCTTCATCCATGCTTGTCTCGGCATTGAGGAAGCGGTCAACCCACTCGTTATAGTTATTGTCAGTTATGTTGTTCATGTTTTGTCAGATATCCTGTTGTAAAAATAATTCTTTTATGTGATTTCGTGCGCGAGATAGTGCAACTCTGATTGCCCCAGGTGTCGAGCCTGTTACATTTGCGATGTCATCTATATCCATCTCTTCGATGTGCCTCATCCTTATGAGGGCTTGTTGGGCTGACGGAAGAGATGCCATTATATGTGTGAGTCGGTTCTCGGCCTCGGTGGCTTCGAGCGATTCATCTGGGGATGGGCCGCTGTCGGGGGAGTCATAGTCGTCGAGGCTCACGTGATATCCGCTCTTTTCACTTCTCAGCAGATCTATCGCACGGTTGCGTGCGATTGTCATGGCGAGTGCCTCTATGCTTCGGTATGAATCCAGACGGTCGCGTTGGGTCCAAAGCTTTAAAAGGGTGTCCTGAGCCACATCGTCAGGAAAACCCGTATCGGTGTTGTCAGGAGCAAGCCTGCGGGTCATTCTGATGATGCTTTCCCTTATTGAAGGTGCTATCGCTTCAAACTCTTTTCGGTTCATTCTATTATATAGACGGATGATCATGTGAAATGTTACACGTTTTCAACAGATTTTTTTACAAAAATTAAATGAGTGACAACATTTTTTCAGTTCCGGTTGTTGCTATTTCATAAAAACTTTTGAAAATAATTTAAAAATCCTGACATTATGAGACAAATACAACGTCAGCTTTTAGTGCTTGGTGCCAGCCTTGCAGCTCTTGGTGTTTCGGCATCATCTCCGTCATCGCGTCAAGAGATGAGGGATTCGCTTGTCGCTGACCATCACATTATGGTAATAGGGGGTGAGGATCGCGAAACGCTCAAGCGAGATTCCATCCGTTCCATGATCGAGAACTTCTATTATGACCAGTTCAAGAATTATCAGGACCCTGCCGCGCCTTATTTCCTTTTTATGAGCCATGATGCAAACATGGCAATGGGTGTGGGAGGAGTAGTCAGGATGAGGGCATATTATGATCCCGGCAATTCGATGCCCGGAGCCGCGTTCACTCCTTACAATGTGCCTATGGGTGACACGCCGCTTAATCGCAATCATTTCGGAACTACTCCTTCAGGTACATCCCTTTTTTTGCGTGTGTTGGGTAGAAACACTAAGGTGGGCTCGTATCAGTTGTACATTCAGGCAAAATTCAATGGATATGAAGGGCGTGACTTCAAGCTCAGCAAGGCTTATGCAACTTTGAATGACTGGACTGTTGGATATGCTACATCTACTTTTTCTGACGGTTCGGCGATAGCACCTACTGTCGATGCCAACGGTTCCACCATGAGCATGGATTTTTCAGCTCTGCTTGTCAGATGGATGCATACATTCAAGAAGTCAGGTATAACCGTAGCGGCTTCTGTGGAGACACCGCAACAGGCAATCCAGACTGATGAAAATGTGGCATCTCGTTCCAATACATTCCCTAATCTTGCTGCCATGGTGCAGTATGAGTGGGCAAGTGAGCAGCATGTTCGTCTGTCGGCTATAACCCGGGTGCTTCCTTACAGGGATCTCGTTAACGGCACCAATCACTCTCCTATGGGTTTTGGGCTACAGTTGTCAGCTGTGGGAAATCCTGTGGCTCCATTGACTCTTTATGCTATCGGTAATATAGGTCGTTCCTATTCCAATGTGGGTGGTGATTTTCTGATGGGGCAGTATGACCTTGTGGAGAATCTTGATGCTCCCGGCAGGCTTCGCACAGTGCCGAGCTGGAGCTATTTTTTAGGAGCCAGTTATCATTTCTCTCACAAGCTTATGGCTTCGGTGACTTTTGGTCAGGCCCGCAATATGACGTCCGCGCCTCGTGAGGCTGACGGATATAAATATGGGCTTTATGGCGCAGCCAATGTGTTCTATTATTTTACGCCGCGTATAAGTGTAGGCGCAGAAGCTAATTTCGGCCGCAGGCAGAATTTTGACGGAAATCACGCATGGGCACGCCGCATAGGGGCTATGTGTCAGTTCTCATTCTGATTGTGCTTGGCAATCGTCACAGTCGTAATGGACGTGATGATGGGACGAATGACACTCGTGAAGTGTATGGTCTATTATCAGATGTCGGTTTGCCATCCCGGCAATAGTCGACATCTCATGCGACACGAGCAGTATGGTGGTCGATTCTGAGAGCTGTGCCACAAGGTCATATATGTACTGTTCAAATATTTTATCGACATAGCTGAGCGGCTCATCAAGTACGAGCACTCTCGGGTGGGATATTATGGCTCTGCCAAGTAAGGCGCGTTGCTGTTGTCCTCCGGAGAGTGCTCCGATGCTTTTTGAGGTATGTTGTTCCAGCCCCATGAGCCTTACGGTATCGGCAATACGTTTTTTTGCATCTTCTTTTCTTATGCTGTCGCCAAGCAGTCCGGATGCGATTACCTCCTCTACGGTTATGGGAAACCGTGAGTCAATCATGTTTTTCTGTGGCAGGTAGCCTAATGAAAGATTTTTTATAGGTGCCCCATCGTGCATATATGTGACTGTGCCTGCTGTGGGTTTTAGCAATTTCAGTATGATGCGGAGCAGTGTGGTTTTTTCCGCCACCGTTAGGTCCTGTTATAGCTATGAAATCACCCTGATGCACATCGAAATTTATGTTATCCAGCACCGTGCGGTTGTCCCAGCGTTGAGATATGTCGCGGAGCGATATTATGGTTTCAGGCTGAATGGTAGTCATGGTAATCAATGTGCGGCAGATGCCTCGTGTCTTACAGTCGGAGCTTCAGCTATAGCATCGGCAATTTTAAGGAGTTCATTCTCCCAATTATACGTCATTGGGTTGATGGTGACTTCGTGGGCATCCAGTTCCGAGTTTATGGCTGACACCTGGCGGCTGTCGAAATCTTTCTGGAAGAAAAATATAGAAGCTCCGCGTTTGCGTGCAGTATCGATGGATTCCTTGAGGTCGGCTATGGAGCTTTCTTTATGCTCGGAACCTCCGACTACTACCTGGTTGAGTCCGTAATCGCGTGCGAAATAGCTTAGTGACGGATGCCATACAATGAAAGAATCTCCCTTGTGTGGAGCGAGTCGAGCTGTTATCTCATTGTCGATAGAGTCGAGCCGCGCCGCGAAGTTGTCATAGTTTCGACGGTAATATGCCTTGTTGGACGGATCTATTTTCTCCATTGCGGCAAGCATGTTGCGTGCGATTATTTTGGCGTTTTTGACTGACGACCATGTGTGAGGATCCACGACCGTATGGCTGTGGCCGCCATGAGAATGGGTTCCGAGTATGGGGATGACACCTTCTGATGTGTCAAATATGGGTAGATCGGGATTTGCCTCGCTTATCTTGTCGATTATAGCCGCCTCAAATCCGATATTACCTATCCTAAGGTATCCGAGTGAGTTGCCAAGATTGAACATATGTGTCACGGACGGATCGTATGTCTCAGGGTTTGCGCCTTCGGTAAGGAGGCTTCTCACCTGCACACGGTCTCCTGTGATCTGTTCAAGCATATAACGCTGTGGCTCTATGCTTACAGTGACAATGCGTTGTTCAGCAGGTCCGCCGGCACATCCTGTGGCGATCCATGCTGCTGTTATTATCGCTATTATCAATGAGAATATGTAATTATGGGATTTCATTTGGACTGCTTTGAGGAGGGGTTATATATTATTACCAATTGGAGAGAATATTGTTGATCGTGTGTTGTAAATTTTTTGCAAATGTAAGCAAATTTTAGCAGATATCCTATATCTTCATAATAAAATTTTAAGTATTTGTATATTTATGGTTAAATAAGGTTAACGCAACGCTGCTTTTAGATATAAAAATTTGTAGTTTGTAAAACTCTCCCTAACTTTGCATCAGTTTTTCATGGTATTAGATTTAAGGTAAGAAGATTATTCGTCGGGATGACGGATAATTTTTTTGTATATATACCGCACAAAATATATGCGCCATAATCATCGGATATGTATGATGATTATGGCGCGCTTGATATGGTGGTTATGGTGTTGGCGATATTATCGTCGCAGGTCGATGTCGGATATTCTTGATTATTTGAATTTTGGGTCGGACAGGTGTGCTCCACGTAGGTATTCGGCTGTTGTCACGCGTCGTTTGCCGGGAGCCTGGAGTGATAATATCTCTATTTTGCATGTGCCGGTTCCCACTGTGAGCCTGTCCCCATCGATGGATATTTCTCCGGGAGAGGATGGGGCAGAGCCGTTCAGTATCTGAGTCTCGAAAATCTTTATTGCGCCGACCTCTTTGCTGTCTGAGATGAGAGTGCTCCATGCAGCCGGGTAAGGGGAGAGTCCTCTCACATGGTTATGAATCTTCTCGGCTGGTTCGTTCCAATGGATCTCGCAGTCCTCTTTGAATATTTTGGGTGCCGGAGTCGGTTCGGTGTCGCCTGTGAGTTGGTCCTGTGGTATGGTGGTGAGTGTGCCTGACACAATGGCATCGATGGTCTCGACTGTGAGCCGTGCGCCAAGATGCATCAGACGGTCGTGTACGTCACCAACATTGTCGGTCGGAAATATGTCTACGCGTTCTTGTTGGATTATGTCGCCGGTGTCGATTTCGTGTTTCAGGAAGAACGTGGTGACGCCGGTCTCTGTGTCCCCATTCATTACAGCCCTGTTGATAGGTGCGGCTCCTCTGTAGCGAGGGAGGAGGGACGCGTGAAGGTTGAAAGTCCCCATCGGAGGCATGGACCATACTATTTCCGGAAGCATGCGGAAAGCTATCACAACAAACAGGTCGGCTTTCAGGGCTTGCAGTTCGTCAATGAAGACCTGATCCTTTAGTCTTACAGGTTGCATCACCTTGATTCCGTGCTTGATGGCGCATTCCTTTACCGGAGACTGGTACATCTTATGTCCTCTGCCTGCTGGTTTGTCAGGCATTGTCACGACGCCGACAACGTTGTAACCGTTATTTATAATAGCCTCAAGGCTTTCCACGGCAAACTCTGGAGTGCCGAGAAACACAATGCGGAGATCTTTCTTTGTCATTTTGCAGCAGTTGTTTTATCAGGCAAAATTAATAAAACCCGGTCACTCCTGCAACTTCTGAGGTTTATGCTTAATTTGAAGAGTTGTTTTTGCCTCCTTCCCACCATAATAGCCAAAGCAGTCCTCCCCAAAACAGGATATCAGCTCCTATGAGCATAATGTTGGTGAATATGTTGGGTGAGTCGAAGCAGAATATAAAGCTGAAAAAGAATGATATAATAATCAAAACGGATACGAACGTTTTGCCTTTGTGTTCCATAGTCAATGTTTTTGTGAAATTGGTTCGTAATTTAAGGTACAATAGTCTTATATTTATATTGTCAATCCGGTATAAGTCTGACACATAGCTTGTCAGCGAAACGGTGGCTGATATCTGCTTTTCTCGTGTCATATCTATGTGTAGGTGGTATGTGGTATAATGTTGATGAATTGATGCTCGCAAATATCGCAATAATAATTGAGAAAATATGTAATGTAGCTCCTGTTTTTCTCATATTTTTTAAGTTTAACATTCTATAGGACTTTATTTGACAGCGTTTTGCGGGAGTGAGATGTTCCGGACCAGATGAAAAAGGTTTGTTGTCGCTTGTATGAATCATCGGAAAAAAGTAATTTTGTATAAAACCGGATACTTGTGACTGTGCAGTAGTGTTCAGAAAATAAGTCTCGTTCCAATGTATGTTTCTGTTGCATGTTTTATATATTGATGTACAGTTGTATCACGGTGGTTATAAAGTAGATTGCTATGATAAAAAGGGTCCGCAAGTTCGTGATATGGCTGATGATATTCTTCTTTGGCAGCACAGTGTTATCGGTGGTGGTATTCCGTTATGTCCCGGTTTTTGTGACACCGCTTATGGTGATAAGGGCTTTGAGTCCTGAAGGTACCGAGAGGCAGATGGAGCGTGAACGTCACTGGCATCATCACTGGGTGAGCGGTGATGACATCTCTCCATGGATGTCAAAGGCTGTAGTTGCCTCGGAGGATGCCAATTTCTACAGTCATTCCGGATTTGATTTCAAGGAGATCAGGAAGGCGATTGATGAAAACCGTAATGGTAAACGGCAGAGGGGTGCGAGCACAATATCTCAACAGACAGCTAAAAATGTGTTCCTATGGCCGGGTCACAGTTGGTTGCGCAAGGGGCTTGAAGCATATTTTACAGTTCTTATAGAGCTTTTCTGGTCTAAGGACCGTATTATGGAGGTGTATCTCAACAGTATAGAGATGGGTGCTGGTATATACGGTGTAGAGGCGGCTGCACGTTATTATTTCAATACATCCGCTTCCAAGTTATCCAAGCGTCAGAGCATACTTATAGCTGTGAGCCTTCCTGCTCCTCTAAGGTTTGATCCAGCTAACCCTTCGAGATACATACAACGCCGGGTCCGTACAATAAGCAAATATATTTGATAGTTAATGAGATGGAGCAGCAGCGACAGTATATAGCCATTGACCTGAAGTCGTTCTATGCTTCGGTGGAGTGTGTCGAAAGGGGGCTTGACCCTCTCGACACCAATATGGTTGTGGCTGATGCGAGCCGCACCGAAAAGACCATCTGCCTGGCTGTGTCGCCATCACTTAAGTCCTATGGGCTTGGTGGAAGACCGCGCCTGTTTGAAGTGGAGCAGCGTCTGCGCGATGTCAATAATCAGCGACGGTGGTCGTCCCCTTTGCGGAGTCTTACCAGGATATCTCATTTCAAGCATGAGCTTGATTCGGATTCATCCCTGGAAGTGGGTTACCTCATAGCAAAGCCCAGAATGGCTTATTATATCGAGTACAGCACACGTGTCTATAGGGTGTATCTACGATATATAGCACCTGAAGATATCCATGTATATTCTATTGATGAGGTTTTCATTGATGCGACATCCTATCTTGGCTCCTACAAGCTTTCTGCCCATGAGCTCGCCAGAAATATCATATTGGATGTGCTGCGTGAGACTGGTATCACTGCGACAGCCGGTATCGGGACAAATCTGTATCTCTGTAAGGTAGCGATGGATATTGTGGCGAAAAAGATGAGTCCTGACAAGGATGGGATGCGGATAGCTGAGCTTGATGAGGCGAGCTATCGCCGCCAACTTTGGGAGCATGAGCCGTTGACTGATTTTTGGCGGGTGGGGCGCGGCATATTGAAACGACTTGTGCCTTATGGTATCCGTACCATGGGTGATATTGCACGCTGTTCCATTAACAATGAGGCTCTTCTGTATAAGCTTTTCGGAGTCAATGCCGAACTGTTGATTGACCATGCCTGGGGATGGGAGCCTGTGACTATGGATCTTGTAAAAGCATATCGTCCGGAGTCGCACTCGATGTGCAGCGGTCAGGTCCTTTCCTGTGCATATACATTTGAAAAGGCGCGTGTGGTGGTGCAGGAGATGGCTGACGGTGTCGCACTCGATCTGCTTGAGAAGAGTCTTGTTGCTGACCAGCTGATTCTTGAGGTGGGATATGACGTGGAGTCATTGTCTGACCCTGAGATATCTTCGCAATATCATGGCAAGATATCGGTAGACCATTATGGCAGGATGGTGCCTGCTCATGCACATGGCACAGCCAATCTCAAGCGGTTCACTTCGTCGTCACGTATTATATCTGATGCGGTTGTCGAGCTGTTTGACCGGACGGTAAACCCTGTCTTGCTGATTCGCCGTATCACGCTTTCAGTCAATCATGTCATACATGAGTCAGATGTAATGTCACATAGGAAGCCGGTTCAGCTTGACCTATTTACTGATTACGAGGCATTGCGTGTCCGAGCAGAGATAGAGGAGTCCATGTTACGCAAGGAAAGACGCCTACAGGAGACGATTCTCAACATCAAGAAGTCGTTCGGTAAAAATTCGATATTAAAAGGTTTGAATTTTGCCGATGGAGCCACTCAGCGAACACGTAACCGACTGATAGGAGGGCATCATGAGTAGCAGATATGACGATATAATCAATCTCCCACATCACGTGTCGGCGACACGCAGTCCTATGCCGCTGGCTAATCGTGCAGCGCAGTTTGCCCCTTTTGCTGCCTTGACTGGTCATGAGGATGCTATAAGGGAGACTGCTCGTCTGACTGGTGGCAGGATTGAGCTTTCTGCCGACGAGCAGGATCGGCTGACGCGTAGGCTCCGTCATGCACTCAATATTGATGGCGCGAAAATCACTGTCGGTTATTTCTGCCCGGATCTTGCCAAGGATGGCGGGGAATATGTTACTGTTTCCGGATGGATAAAGCGAGTTGATGAGGTGGACTCATGCATTATACTGCATGACAGTTCAGCCGGAACTCGTCCAGTGGCAGTCCATAGGATTCCTTTGGAGCATGTGGTTTCCATCACCGGTGATATCTTCACCGGTGATGAATGGGATTTGTGAATTATGTTTGCTGTTGCTGATTGTCAGAATGCGATTGCTGAATGTGAGAGCTTATGACTTAGGATAGAGCGGACCTCGTTGTGCAGATATGGTAGTTCTACAATCCATGGTGTATGGTAGGACGGATGGAACACACCCAGGCGCATCTTAGAGACTGATATTCCGTATTTCTCTTCAAGGATAAAGCGGTATATGCTCACCTGAAGGGCGTAATGCCAATAGGATGTGTCGGGAAGATGATTTACTGGATGAAGCCCTGTGGCCCGATAGCGGGATTCTGTCAGTATCCTTCCTGTCGGGTCGATTAGTTTTTTTGAGCGTTTCCAGTCGTAAATGTTGAACTTGCCTTGCGGGGTGCATTCTATGAAGTCAAGAGTGCCTGCGAGATCAAAATCTTCGTGATATATTCGCCATTCTGTACGGTAAGGATGCAGGCGGTTGTTTGCAGCGAACAGCCGGAACAGCCTGTATGCATCCGTGTCATCGCCCTGGTCTTCTCCAAGATAGTAGTGTTCTATCTTGTCATGCATCATTGTGCCGAGGTCGCGGGCGTGTTGTGCCTCACGATCCCAGCGGTCGAGAATCATATCAGGATCCACTCCTTCCTGCAAGGCTTTGCGTGCGGCCCAATAATTCTTGTCAAATTTAGGGAAGCAATCCTCTACAAGAGTAGTGACCGAGGTCATTTCGCGTCCGTCAAAATGGTATGAATGTGTGTCAGGGTCGAATGACAGGTGCGCGTCTCGTGGGTGAATGTTCAGGTCGTTGTAGGTCATCCGTCTGTTTTATGCCTTTTCGCGTTCGATGGATTTAGCCTCGTCCCAAAGTTGGTCCATTTCGGCAAGAGTCATTTCTTTGAGATGTTTGCCCATTTCGGCAGCGCGGCGTTCTATGTGATTGAAGCGGCGTATGAATTTGGCGTTGGTCTTTTCGAGGGCATTTTCGGAGTTGATGCCATATAGTCTTGATGCGTTTATTATGGCGAACAGGACATCTCCCATTTCGGCTTCGCGCTCTTTTTCGCCCATTGATTCGGCAGCTTCGGCAAATTCGGCTATCTCTTCGCTGACTTTGCTCCATACGTCTTCGCGTTTCTGCCAGTCGAACCCCACATTAGCGGCTTTTTCTGTGATGCGTTCCGCCTTGATCATGGCTGGTAGGGCTGAGGGTACTCCTGAAAGCACTGTCTTGTTGCCACCCTTTTCCTTTAATTTCAGCTCTTCCCAGTTCTTAAGCACATCATCGGTCGAATCCACATGGGTAGATCCGAACACGTGAGGATGCCTGTAGATGAGCTTGGTGTTAAGTGCGTCACATACGTCTGTGATATCGAACTCCCCTTTCTCTTCCCCTATTTTCGCATAGAAGAGCACGTGGAGCAATACATCGCCCAGCTCTTTGCGTATGTTTTGATCATCTTCCTTTATGAGTGCATCGCATAGTTCATATACCTCTTCTATGGTGTTGGGGCGCAGTGATTCGTTTGTCTGTTTGGCATCCCAAGGGCATTTTACTCTCAGTATGTCAAGTGTGTCTATTACTCTTCCGAGAGCTTCTAACTTTTCTTGTCTGTTATGCATGATGATAGGCTAATTTTTGTACAAAGGTAGGAAGAATTCATGAATTTATGGCTTTGTAGTCGAAAATAAAGATTGGATTATATTTATGGATACATATGACTCTCCATTAGGCGGTGTTTTATCGTTAGGACTAATTGTCAATGATACATAATGTATCTAAAAGCAATTGGTTTATGGTTAGGGGAAGTGTCATCTGGACATTATGTTTTGGGGGTGTAGGGGTAATAGTTATTAGCGCATTATGGGTTGTTGAGTGCCGTTACAGAGGTGTGCTGTTTTTTGAATGCTATATAAATTAATGTATCAATAATTTGTTTTTGAGAGATAGTTGTGTTACTTTTGTAGCTGAAATACAGCTGATATTCTCAATATGAAGAAGTTTTTAATGGCTTTTCTTGGCACTTTGGCCGGGATATGGTTTTCATTATTCATCGCTTTTTTCGGGTTGCTTCTAATCATAGCCGCTGCCGGAGTGTCGTCTCTTGGCAGAAGTAAGGTCGTGCAGGTTAATGACCATAGCTATCTGAAACTTGTGCTTGCAGGGGAGCTTTCCGACCGTCCGGGACAGTTGGACCCTATAGCAGTGATGCGGGGTGACAAAACGGTAACCCAGGGTGTCAACGAGATTGTCGGTTCTATTGATGCATCTGCTGGTGATGACCGTATTGACGGCATTGTGATAGATTGCCGAGGCTCTTCCGCAGGGCTCGCCAAGCGTCAGGCTATCGTGGAGGCATTGAAACGCTTTAAGGATGCTGCTCCGGAAAAATGGATATATGCTTATGGAGATATATACACCCAAGGTGATTATTATGTGGCTACAGCAGCCGATTCTATTTTCATAAACCCTATCGGGCAGATTGATATTCATGGACTATCAAGTACAAGATATTATTTCAAGAATCTTCTTGACAAGCTTGGGGTAGATGTGCAGGTGGTCAAGGTCGGTACTTACAAGAGCGCGGTGGAGCCTTATATTCTTGATGGTATGAGTGCTCCGGCTCGCGAACAGGAGGAACTGTTCCTGTCAAATATATGGGAAAATATTGCCGGAGAGATTGCTGAGGCTCGCAAGGTGTCGGCTGATACTGTCAATCATTGGGCAAACGGATCAATATATGCCGCCCCTACGGAGGATTATGTGAAGATGCATATTGCTGACCGTATGGTGTATCGCCATGAGTTTGATTCCATTGTAGCCTATGCGACAGGAGTAGGAGATGTGAACGATCTGAATCCTGTGACTCCGGCTGAGTATTGTCAGGTAAATGATGTGTTTAGGAAAGGTGATGGAGGTAGCGCGAATATAGCGGTGCTTTATGCCTGTGGCGATATCACGGATGAAACCGGTGAGGGCATTGTTGCACGGACCATGGTGCCTCAGATCCTCAGCCTTGCCGATGATAAGAGTATTGATGGATTGATAATGTATGTCAATTCGGGAGGTGGTTCCGCTTTTGCTTCTGAACAGATATGGGAGGCGTTGGAGCAATGGAAGTCGTTGACCGGCAAGCCGTTCTTCGTTTCTATGGCTGATTATGCCGCATCAGGTGGGTATTACATATCATGTGGAGCCGACAGGATTTATGCTCAGCCCACCACGCTCACTGGGTCCATTGGAATATTTGGACTGATACCAGATCTTAAGGGGTTGATCTCCGGGAAGTTTGGTATTACCACCTCTACAGTGGCAACCAATCCTAATGGTGCTATGCCATCATTGTTGCAGCCGATGAGTCCTGCTCAGCAAGCATCTATGCAGGCATATGTCGATCGTGGATATGAATTGTTCACCGCGCGTTGTGCACAGGGCAGAGGCCTGAGCCAGGATTCATTAAAAATGATCGCCGAAGGTCGTGTGTGGGATGGCTCCGAGGCTCTCAAGCTTGGTCTTGTTGATGAGATAGGAGGACTTGATGCAGCGATTCAAGGTATGGCTAAAAGGCTTGATGCCACATCGTGGACTGTACGAAATTACCCGGAGAGGAAAGAAAAATGGTACGATCTGCTTGTTGAGGCAGGTGCGGACATAAAAGCCGATATTGTACGTGATGAGCTTGGAGAGATGGCTTCGCTTTATGATACACTCAATAGTATCAAGGGTATGTCAACCCTTCAGGCCAGAATGGAGGCCATGGATGTGAATCTCTAAGACAAACACTTTAAAATAATATATACGATATGCCTCGGAATCGATTGCTTTCAGCACTGTTGCTTTATCCGGTCTCACGCCTTTATGGCCTGGGAGTTGCTGTGCGTAACAAGCTTTTCGAACAGGGTATATTAAAGCAACAGGAATTTAGTGTGCCGGTAGTCGTTGTCGGCAATATAGCTATGGGAGGAACCGGCAAGACTCCTCATGTAGAGTATATTGTTGAGGCTCTGATGGAGAAATATAATATCGGGGTGCTTTCGCGTGGCTACAAACGGTCCACGAAAGGTTTTGTCCTTGCGTCTCAACAATCACGGCCGGAGGACATTGGTGATGAGTCGTATCAGATATATCGTAAGTTCGGTCCGGAAATTACGGTGGCTGTATGTGAGAAGCGTGTTGACGGTATAAACCGAATGCTTGAGATAAACCCTAAGATCAATCTTATCCTTCTTGATGATGCTTTCCAGCATCGGTATGTCAAGCCATCGGTGTCTATAGTTCTCACTGAGCATAATCGTCCTGTATTTAAGGATAGCCTGTTGCCTTATGGGCGGTTGCGTGAATCGAGGGGCGCGCTAAATCGTGCCGATATCGTGATTGTGACCAAGTGTCCGCCCGATATGAAGCCTATGCAGTATCGTATTTTTGAAGAGAATCTTAACCTATTCCCATTTCAGAAACTCTATTTTTCTCGATACAATTATGGGCATCTGGTACCTGTTTTTCCCGATGCCGTCGAAAATGTACCTTCATTCGATTCGTTGGATCCAGGGACACCATTGCTTGTGGTGACTGGTGTGGCAAACCCAAAACCGTTTGTGAGGTATCTGCGCCGAAGAAAGGCCAAAGTGAAACTTAAACGTTTTGGCGATCATCATAATTTCTCTTCCTCTGATATGGTTGAGATAGAAAAGGAGTTCAATGAACTTTCCGGTGAAGATAAGTTCATCGTGACTACAGAGAAGGACGCTGTGAGGTTGTTTAACAATCCGTATTTCCCTCATGCCTTGAAGTCCAGGATTTTCTATGTGCCTATCAAGGTCGATTTCATAGACCGTTCTCACGAGATGCCTTTGGAGCAGACCATTGAGAAAACCATACGTGATTCGAGATTGTTCAAATGAAAGTGTCCTTTTGGAAGCTATTCTAATTTTCAAGTTATAATAATATATACTTCTACTATGCTGGAAAAAATTAATCAGACAGCAGAATATCTGCGTTCACGCGTGTCCGATATGCCTGCCACAGCTATAATCCTCGGCACAGGTCTTGGACCGCTCGTTGACCATATAACCGACAAACAGTTTATCCCTTATAGTGAGATCCCCAATTTCCCCGTTTCAACGGTAGAGGGTCATAGCGGTAACCTTATCTTCGGAAAGCTTGGTGAGAAACCTGTCATTGCAATGCAGGGCCGCTTCCACTATTATGAGGGGTATGATATGAAGACTGTGACATTCCCAGTCAGGGTGTTTAAGGCTCTTGGAGTGGATACATTGTTCGTATCCAATGCATCCGGTGGTATGAACAAGGAATTTGTAGTGGGTGATGTGATGACAATTACCGATCACATAAACCTCTTTCCGGAGCACCCTCTTCGCGGTAAGAACTATCCTGAGCTCGGGACTCGTTTCCCGGCGATGACTTATGCTTATGACCCTGAGCTTATAAGGCTTGCTGATGAGATAGCCAATGAGAAAGGTATCCGTCTGATGCATGGTGTATATGTGGGTGTTACAGGTCCTACCTTTGAGACTCCGGCAGAGTATGAGTTCTATCGTGTGATAGGTGGAGATTGTGTAGGTATGTCTACTGTGCCTGAAGTGATCGTTGCTAATCACGCAGGTATGCGTGTGTATGGCATCTCTGTCATTACTGATCTTGGCGGTAAGGATGTAAAGCAGGTGCCGACTCACGAGGAGGTACAGCAGGCAGCTGTGATAGCACAACCCAAGTGCCTTGAGATCATGAAAGAGCTTGTGAACCGTTGCTAAAGAGCTTCTGATAGATTATGGAGATTTCTCAGCTTGGAGAATTCGGCCTTATTGACCGTTTGACACAAGGACTTCCCACAGTCAACCCCTCCACCATACGGGGTGTTGGGGATGACTGTGCTGTGATACGCAATCATGATACTGATATGCTTGTCACAACCGACCTGCTGCTTGAAGGTGTGCATTTCGATCTGACCTATGTGCCACTCAAGCATCTTGGCTACAAATCGGCTATCGTGAATTTCTCTGATGTATACGCCATGAACGGAACTCCTAAGCAGATCACTGTGTCGTTGGGCATTTCGAAGCGTTTTACAGTAGAGCATATCGAAGAGTTGTACAGCGGCATCCGTTTGGCTTGTGAAATATATGGTGTAGATCTTGTAGGTGGTGACACAACGTCGTCACGTCAGGGGCTTGTGATTTCTATAACATGCATCGGAGAGGCCGATCCCGATAAGATCGTTACACGTTCAGGAGCTAAGGATACCGATCTCATCTGTGTGTCGGGAGATCTTGGTGCTGCTTATATGGGGCTTCAGCTTCTTGAACGTGAGAAGGTGGCATCGGTAGGTCAGAAAGATTTTGAGCCAAATTTTGCTGGAAAAGAGTATCTTGTGGAGCGTCAGCTTAAGCCTGAAGCTCGTAAGGATATAGTGCGAGAGCTTGCTCAGGCCGGGATTGTCCCTACCGCAATGATGGATGTGAGTGATGGTCTGAGTTCGGAACTTATGCACATATGTAATGACAGCGGGGTAGGGTGCAGAGTGTTTGAAGAGCGTATCCCTATAGACTATCAGACCGCAATCATGGCCGAGGAGATTGACATGAATGTTATTACTGCGGCATTGAATGGCGGTGAGGATTATGAATTGCTGTTCACCGTGCCTCTGCATAGCCATGATAAGGTAAAGGATCTTCCCGGAGTAAAGGTGATAGGCCATATAACCAAGCCTGAACTTGGATGCGCAATGGTCACCAGGGATGGGGCGGAGATACCTCTTCAGGCTCAGGGATGGAATCCTTTGAAATAGATGTTGATGATTTTTCTTCTGAATTAACATATATTGTCTGTCCCAGGCTAAACTTTTTGACGTGAGGGTGTTCTAATAAATAAATGCAACACTGTTAACGCTCTAAACATTTATGGTTATGAGAAGAGTTCTAAAAAACCTCATTTTAGCCATAGCTTTGGTGTCTATGTGTGTTCCGTCAGCTGATGCACAGCGTCATAACGGAGCTAAAGAAAATAAATCCCGCACTGAGCATTCCGGGCGGTCTTCTCGTCAATCAGGTGATAAGGTGCGCAGCGGGAACACTCAGGCGCGTCGTCCGTCAGGCGTGGGTCCTCAAAATGGCGGACGCCGTTCCCAGAGCAATAAGGGTACCGCATCGCGTCCTAATAATGGAGCAGGCAATAACAGTCGTCCTAATGTCGGGAATCGTCCTGTGAATAATCGACCGGATCATGGCGATCGACCTAACGTTGGCAATCGCCCAGGAAGCAATCGTCCGAATCCAGGTGTTCGCCCTGGAAATGGGAATAATCATCGACCGGATCATGGTGACCGACCTAATGTGGGCAATCGTCCTGGAAACAGTCGCCCGAATCCCGGTGTCCGTCCTGGTGGATCTCATCGTCCAAACCATGGATTGCGTCCAGGAGGTCATCCAGCCCCGCGTCCGCCAATGATTCGTCCGCCACATCGTCCTCACCGGCCTGTGATGGTTCGTCCGCATTATCGTCCGGTGCCACCTCCGGCATGGCGTCCTCATCGCGGAGTCCCTGTCATACGTGGTATACTCGGGTTGTCGTTCGGAGTTGCGATAGGAACTTCCTTGGATTATCTCTATAATTCGGGATATTCTGTAGATGGGTATGCCAATGATATAGTATATCTGCGAAATGTTCCTGCTCTGAATTATGTTTGGACTGATGCGGCACTCTACTACGGCAGTCGAGGATTGGATGCTTCAAGTTTCTATTACTCTACATCTGTCTATGATATGTCTCGTTACAATTCCGTATATTCGGATCTTGTCAGCACTTATGGTGTGCCTGTCTCGGTCAATAATGCAGGAGGCTTGTTGACATCGACTTGGTTTGGCGGAAATAGGGGATATATAACATTGTCGTTCGGTTCAGGAAGTGCAGGCCGTTTCCTTACTACTCTCACTCTCGGACTGTAACTGAAAAAATCTATATGCAAGCGGCATGCCGCAGCATGTTTGGTGCTCGTTACTTCGCATCATCTGTTGTGCATGCCGCTTGCTATGTGTCCGTTAATATCGTATTTCATATAAAAATAGACCTCCGCACAATCACTTGTACGGAGGCCCGGGACAGTGTCTATTTAGGGATGTAGTTGGTTGTTAGCTTGATAGAGTGTATATTTAATTATAAAATTCCCTGTGCCATCATTGCGCGTGCGACTTTCATGAAGCCAGCCACGTTTGCTCCTTTGACATAGTTGATGTAACCGTCCTCTTCTTTGCCGTATTTCACACATTGGTTATGTATTTCGGTCATTATCTGTTGAAGTTTGGCATCAACTTCCTCTTCACTCCATGAGAGTTTCTGAGAATTCTGTGACATTTCCAGCCCTGATACCGATACACCGCCGGCATTTGCAGCCTTGCCAGGTGCATACAGGATATGTGCTTTTTGGAATTCGCGTATCGCTTCAGGTGTTGATGGCATGTTGGCACCCTCGCTTACTGCGATGCATCCGTTGGCTATGAGTGCGTTTGCATCATCGCCATCAATTTCGTTCTGTGTGGCTGATGGCATTGCGATGTCACATGCCACACGCTGCCATGGACGCTCGCCCTCATAGTATTCACATTCATATTCTTCGGCAAATTCGCGGATTCTGCCACGGTATATGTTTTTGAGTTTGAATATGTAGTCAAGTTGTTCGCGTGATAGTCCTTCTGGAACATGGATTGTGCCGTCAGAGTCGCTCATTGACACCACTTTTGCTCCAAGGCTTAGCAGCTTCTCGGCGGTATAGGTTGCCACATTTCCTGATCCCGATATGGCTACCCGTTTGCCGGCAATGTCAATGCCGCGTGTGCGCAACATTTCGAGAAGAAAGTATACATTGCCATATCCGGTAGCCTCAGGGCGTATTTTGGAGCCTCCGAATTCAAGTCCTTTCCCTGTGAATGTTCCGGTGAATTCACGAGCCATCTTTTTGTACTGACCGAACATGTATCCGACCTCTCTGCCTCCTACTCCTATATCGCCGGCAGGTACATCTGTGTCAGGTCCGATCTGTCGCCACAGTTCTGATATAAAGGCCTGGCAGAAACGCATCACTTCCATGTCGCTCTTGCCGCGGGGAGAGAAGTCGCTTCCTCCTTTTGCTCCACCCATTGCAAGAGTGGTGAGTGAGTTCTTGAAAGTCTGCTCGAAAGCAAGGAATTTAAGTATGGATAGGTTGACTGACGAATGAAAACGTATCCCTCCCTTGTATGGACCGATGGCGTTGTTGTGCTGTACACGGTATCCCATATTATTGTGTACTTTCCCTTTGTCATCGACCCATGATACACGGAACGAGAAAATCCGATCGGGAATGCACAGACGTTCGACAAGATTGTAACGTTCAAATTCCGGATTTTCGTTGTACACATCTTCGATTGTGGTGAGAACTTCTTCTACAGCCTGTATATATTCAGGCTCGTTCGGGAAACGACGCTTCAGGTCGTCAATAACTTCTGTTGCTTTCATACCTTAGGAAATTGGAATCTGAGATTCGTTTTATTTTATATCGTTGTTTGTTGTCCTGTTATATCGGTCTGGAATGTCAAAATGTTATATGCTGTTTTATTTTTGCGACAAAGTTATATAAATTATGGTTAATTTCAAAATATTTGCAATGAAAAATAACAAAATATGTGATTGTTTATATTGTCATTGATGTTTGGTTATAGCAATGTGAGTCCACACCTAGCTCGGTATGGACTCATATGATACAATTGAAACTTTGGGTTGTGTGTATAGGGATAAAGACAATTAAAAGCAAAAAAAATTACTCGTCATCACGACGAATAACTTTCTTACCTTAAATCTAATACCATGAAAAACTTATTTAGCAAAGTTATATTAGTACTTTAATATAAACAAATGTTTTTGCCAAAATATCGTGCTGATTAATAAAATTTAACTAAATATCCTGTTCGATCTTTATCACGATATTATAACATTGACAACGATTATCTTAACCTTTTTTAATGAAAAAGAGAGCCGTGATTTCTTTCTGCTACCATTTTTTGTTCCTATCTTTGCAATACAGAGCGAAATAGTACGAAAAAATAAATTATTGCTTAACGTAAGTCAGTAATTCAAATCAATGTTTAACAAATTCAAGAACACATCCTCTCTCATACCACGCATTAACACATTCAACCCTCTCATGAAAATCGCTCTCTCCATTTTCCTAATTATAGTGCTTAATGTAATATTATCATCACATATAAATGCATTATCCTACAATGCGTCCGGCAATGAAGATTTGTTGGAGCAGCTTGACGAGCTCATAGCCGATCGTAAGATCTATATGGATCAGCGGCGGGCTAAGGCTGATTCGGTAGAGGTGCTCATAAATGAGACAATGGATAAGGGGCGGCAATTGTCGCTTTATCTTGAGCAGGCTCGTCTGTGGTCAGATATATCTACCGATTCTACCATTAATGTATGCAACCGAGGTTTGCATCTGAGTGCGCTTGAGTCGGATTCTCTGTATATGCAGCTTTTCTTAGTGGAGAGAGCTTTTGCATTCTTCAACAGGGGGCGTGTGCATGATTGTATAGATGACCTTAATCATGTAGAGAAATCAGGTGTGATGCCAGGTGTGGAACGACGGTTTCATTACGTAGGTTTTGCCACATATGTTACCTTGGGCGCATTTTATGAACATAGAGACCAGTGGACCAATTATTTTGTGCATGGGCGTAAACATCTTGAGGCTGAAAAAAGATACGTAGGGAATGACAGCAGTGCATACCTGTATTGTGATGCTCTGATCAATATGGTTGATGGCAAGAAGCGGATGATGGTTACCAGCCTTAAGAAAATGTTGGAGATAGCAGATGAATCAGATGAGAATTATCCTTTTGTCAATACCATTTTGGGTGAATATTTTTGGGAGACAGGCAACTATGATGAGTCAGTCTACTATTATTCCAAAGGAGCTATAGCAAATATCAGGTCGGCTAATCTTAGTGGGGTGGCACTTATGCGGCTCGGAGAGATGCTTTCGCTCACTAACGATAAGTCGCGTGCGTATAATTATCTTGCAGTATCTCTTGACCAGGCTCTTCAAGGCGACATGAAATTCAACCTTATGAGATTGAATGAAGCATTTATGGATGTTTCATCGGATATTGACAAGGATAGACATCATAAGCTTGCCATTCTTTCGGGATTGGTGGTAGTGCTCATCATGTTACTTGTGTTGGTGGCAAAAATGATTGTTAATAAACGCAAGGAGGTTAAGAAACTTAGGGTTGTCGAAGAGCGTCTTGCCAGGGCGAATCTTGCTAAGGAGACTTACATAACTGAGTTCATGGGGCTTTGTTCATCGTATATTGAGAGCCTGGAGGATTATAATAGATTGAGCCGACGAAAGATAACAGCCGGACAGGCTGAAGAGCTTCTTGCCTATATTAAGTCGGGTCGTATCATTGACGAGCAGCGTCGCAAGTTCTATGAGGTTTTCGATGAAGCGTTGCTTCATATTTTCCCTACATATATAGAAGATGTTAATAAGCTATTGCAGCCGGACAAACAGATAGTGCTTTCTTCCCCGGGATTCTTACTACGGAGTTAAGGGTGCTTGCCTTGAGTCGTCTTGGTATCGACGATGCTGCTGTCATTGCACGGTTTCTCGGGATCTCTACTAACACTATATATACTTATAGAAACAAGCTTCGTACTCGTGCAGTGGATAGAGCTTCTTTTGAGGAGGATGCAAAGAAAATAGGGGCTTTCTGAGGCTTTATGTGTATATTTATTTGATTACCGTTTACAACAGTTCGGTAATTTTTGAGCAGGCATAGCTGTATCGCACTGATACACAATAGTTTGCATTGATATTGAATTGTTGTTGCATCTTATTGATATTCAATTGAATATGCAAATTTTACCGAACTATTACGTTTAGATAAATATTAGTAATTGACAAGCTAATATATTGATTACCAGTTGCCATATGTTTAGATTTTATTAAATACGATTTTGATAGCTTTGTCAAGGGGTTGTTTCGCAAGAAATAACCCTTTAACTTTGCGATGTGATAAAAATTACAGACAACACCATTTTTATAATAGAGATTGTATCATGGTAAAATAGGTTGAGTTTAAGGTAAAAAGATTAGGTAACAAGATTAGTTTTTGTTAGATAAAAGTTTTCACTACGTTAGATTCTGTTTGGAGCGGCCTTCGTGATGATGGTGGCTCTTTTTTATTGTATATTTTTACTGTCCGCTAAACCATAAAAGGGTGAGTCCAACTTCTTGAACAGCATAAGTTGGGCTTACTTTTTGTATTTGACAAGCCCCCTCAGCAGTTTTCGGGATCTTCAGGAGGGGATTCCGAGGCCTCTGCGAGCATGATTTTCAAGTCAGCGTCGGGCTGATTTAGGAACTTTTCGAGATTCAGATAATACATCAGTACAATTCTGACGATTGTAGCCAGTCCAGAAAAGCTCCAACGCCTTTGCAAGGTGCTTTGTAAGACCGAGAGCAACAGATTAGCTATGAGCGTTACCCAAATCTGTATTTTTATGGCATTGGCACTTTCGCCATAGAAGTATCGCAAAGGGAAGTTCTGCTTTATCTGCTTGAAAAGCGACTCAATCTGCCATCGGCGACGGTAGGTGGCCACGATTGTCTCCAGAGGCATGTCGAAGTCATTGGTGAGAAGCGATATAAGTTTTGGCTTCTTGCCTTTCTTAATGTCAACGTATGTGATTATTCTTGCAATGTGGTTGATGCCGTCTTTACGGAACACTACGACCTGTTCACGGTACTCCATCAGTCCCTGCGGATTCTGGTGCATACAGTCCACAAGTATTTCATAACTGAGGTTTTTCTTCATTTTGGTTACATATACCACCCCTCGATCCGTCAGTTCCTCGAATTTGGCATAGTTGATATATGCACGGTCAAGTGCTACTATCTCGTTGTGGCTGTAATGGCTCGGTGCAAGCATGAAGGAGTCATTGGTCGCTGCCGAAGTGAACTGTACGTCGCAGTGAACGCCCTCGTTGGCATGTATGACCGAGTGTACCTTGATGCCGCCTTTCTTCTTTCCCGTCTTCGGATGACGGCCAACACCCTTGAAAATAGCATTGGAGAACAACGTGATTGTAGTGGAATCGATGATTCTAAGCCGTCTTATCCACTCTTCCGTGCCATTGCGTCGGCTGTCCGAGGAAAGAATGTCTTTATTGGCTGCATACAAGTCGCGGTATACATCTTCAAAGAACTTCTCTGAACGTCTGGCATTTGCATCCGACAAGGTGCTCCGCCTGGGCACAGTGTCAATGCCTACATGATGGAGTTTGCGTACCTCGGCTGTCATAGAAGTCTCTATCTCACGCAATGAATCGAAGCGCTGTATGACAGCATATAGCATCGTAAGCAAATGCGTATAGCCGTCAAAGCTCTTGACATATTTCTCTCCGCCGTGTTTTCGGCTGATTTCAACTATTTTTTCACGATCAAGTGATTTTATCAGCTGACCATATGTCGGCTGTCCGAAGAAATTACTACTTTTACTCATGGTTATTTAAGATAGTTTGGCGACATCAAAATAACCATTTAGGGCTGACTCCTGCAATAGGTGCCAGCCCTAATTTTCAACCGCTACTAAAAAAGTTTAGCGGACAGTAATAATTGTATATAGGCTTTATATTTTTAGGTAATTTTGTAAATTTGTACTCAGAAATATTTGCTGGATTATAAATCACCTTAACTAATATGTCTTGAAAATACGTTTATCAGCACTACTGTCAAGTGCTTTAATAATTGTATGTGCATTTTCTGTTGATGCGCAGCTTATTGACAGAGGATCTCTTGTGGCTCGTAATAACCCTCGTGTGACACAGATTGACACATTGTCGTCACTCACGGTTGGCAATGGTGAGTTTGCGTTTACCGTTGATGCCACAGGTTTGCAGACTTTCCCGGAATATTATCGGAAAGGTGTGCCATTGGGTACTCAGAGCCAGTGGGGATGGCATTCTTTTCCTAACGCGGAGAGTTATACTCATTCCGAGACTCTCAAGGAGTATGATTTCGGGCATGGGCATACAGAACTTTATTCTACACAGCTTAAAGAGCCTGAGAGGGGTAAGGCTGCTTGTGAATGGTTTAGGGTCAATCCTCATAGATTACATCTGGGATGTATAGGCATAGCTGACATATCACCTCGACAGGTGACTGATATAGATCAGGTGCTTGATATGTGGAATGGTGTGATACGCTCGAACTATAAGGTGGATGGCAAGCCTGTCAGTGTGCTTACATCCTGTCATCCTGATCGTGACATGGTTTCAGCTGAGATCAACACTTCACTTAAGCTTCCTGTGGCATTCCGTTTTCCGTATCCTACTGGTGCTCATGCTGATGATGCTTGTGATTGGTCATGCGATTCGTTACATGCAACCAGGATTGTATCATCGGGAGAAAATAATGTTATGCTTAGTCACACACTTGATGATACGTCCTACTATATCAGTGTAAGTTGGGATGGAGATGTGATCCCATCCATGACTGGGAGAAATGAGTTCAGATTGACCCCTTTGAGTGATTCATGGAGCTTTACGGCTGAATTTTCCCCGTTAGATACAGGTGTCTATGAGGCTAATGCCTTGGAGGTCCGTTCCGAAGCATCACGTTATTGGGACTATTTCTGGAGATCGGGAGGAGTTGTCGATTTCAGCGAGTGCACCGACCCTCGTGCCCAAGAACTTGAACGCAGGGTTGTCCTGTCGCAATACCTTCTTGCCGTCCAGTGCGCTGGTTCCACTCCTCCACAGGAGACTGGACTGACTTATAACTCTTGGTTCGGGAAGTTCCATCTTGAAATGATATGGTGGCATCAGGCTCAATTTGCTCTGTATGGTCATGACAATCTGTTGGCACGCACTCTGCCTTGGTATGAGTCGGTGTTGCCGTTGGCTCGTGAGATAGCTCATCGACAGGGATTTGATGGAGTGAGATGGATGAAGATGACCGATCCCTCAGGTGTCGAGGCTCCATCCAAGGTGGGCTCATTTCTCATATGGCAGCAGCCTCATATAATATATCTTGCAGAGTTGCTTCACCGAGCCAATCCTAATGGAGCTGTGATTGAAAAGTATGCGGATCAGGTTGAGGAGACCGCGCGTTTCATGGCATCATTCGTATCATATGATCCGGTGAAAGGACGCTACACGCTTAAAGGCATTATTCCTGCTCAGGAAACCCTCAGGGCTGCTGAGACAGTGAATCCTCCTTTCGAACTGTCCTATTGGCATTTCGGGCTTCTTACGGCGAATAAGTGGCGTGAACGTCGCGGGCTGCCTCGTGATGAAAAGTGGGATGAGATAGCATCGTCACTTTCGCATCTGTCATCCAAAGATTCATTGTATCTTGCAGCAGAAACGGCACCTCAGACATATAGCGACATACGTTTCACATCTGATCATATGGCTGTGCTCGGTGCTCTCGGCATCCTTCCGCAGTCGCCTCTTCTGGAGTTGGATATCATGAATTCAACTTTTGACTGGATCTACAGCAACTGGAACTGGAATAAGACATGGGGATGGGATTATCCCACTACTGCAATGTGTGCCACTCGTCTCGGTGAGCCTGAGAAGGCAGTGAACGCGCTTATGATGGATAAACGTACCAATACATATCTTCCCAACGGTCATAACTATCAGGACGACCGTCTGCGTTGCTATCTTCCCGGCAATGGCGGACTGCTTACTGCTATTGCTCTGATGACTGCCGGCTGGGATGGTTGTGATGTAAGGAATCCGGGTTTTCCTAAGGACGGAACCTGGAATGTGCGTTGGGAAGGTATAAAACCATTGCCATAGCATATGAATAGGATTGTACAATTGAGGTGGTCGGTGTTGAGTGTATTTCTATCCATGACCATTTTTCCGGTCTTGGCTTACAAAGGGATGCACTATCGCCCTGACGGTATCTCGGCTGTGTGTGTTGATTGTAAGCACATGTATAACCGAGCTCTCTATGGTGCTCATTCAGGATTCCGTATTGAGTGTAGTGACATACCTGTGTTTGGGGTCTATCTTCCAGGTATGGGCGGGAATATGAGTTTTATACTTCCCGAGGGGAAGTGTGTGGCTCATTATACACCAGGCCGTATGGACTACGAAAAAGGTGGCGTGACTATTGAGGTTCAGGTGATGCGCTCTTTCGATTGTGCCTTATGGCGGCTCACCAATAATAATAGTAATGAAGTGTCCGTTCCTGTGTTTTTCGGAGGTGTTTCCGGCAAAAAGTTTTCCCGCAACGGAGATCTTGGGGTTGACCCTGCCGACTGTTTTTCTCTCAAGCCTGAGTATTGCAAAGGGAATAAGTACTCATTTAGCGGTGATAGTGTCACTGTTTGGTATGGAGTGAAAGAGCGAAAAGAGATCTGCCTCATTATTCCGGCATATAAGCGATCTGTGACACATGATAATATATATGAAGGTGCTGTCAAGCTGAATCCAGGTGAGAGTAAGATTATTGCGTATTTCCCTGATGGAGATATCCCTTTATCGAGTCTTGAATCGCTTATGGTTCAGGCGGAGGATGAGAGATCCACTCTGGCTTCAGCCATGGAGATATCAACCCCGGATGAATGGCTGAACCCTGTCGGTGCAGCTCTTGCTGTGGCAGCTGACGGTATATGGGGCGGTAGGGCATGGTTGCATGGTGCCATCGGTTGGCGCACTCCGCATCTCGGTTGGCGTGGTGCTTATTGCGGAGATGCTCTCGGATGGCATGATCGTGCTTTAAAACATTTTGAGACCTATGCCGCCAATCAGATCACAGATATTCCGCCTGTATATTCTCATCCACGTCAGGATCATAAGCAGAATATGGCTCGCGCAGAGAAAAAGTGGGGGACTCCTATGTATAGCAATGGATATATATGTCGACGTCCCGGCAAAAAGACTGAGATGTCGCATTACGATATGAATCTCGTGTATATAGATGCAATGTTGCGTCATTTTATGCATACAGGAGATACTGCCGCCATGCGCAGGCTTTTCCCGGTCTTGAAGCGTCATCTCGAATGGGAGAGACTCAATTTCGATCCGGATGGAGATTATCTGTATGACGCTTATTGTTGCATTTGGGCAAGCGATGCTCTGTATTATAGCGGTGGAGCCGTCACACACTCCTCTGCGTATAATTACTTTGCTAATAAGCTTGCCGTTGAAGTGGCAAGGGCCATAGGTGAGAACTCATGGCAATTCATCTGGGATGCCATAGGGATAAATAATGCCATAGATTCTAAATTATGGATGCCAGACCGTGGATGTTGGGCTGAATTCAGAGAGACCGACGGTCGTTTGCACCCTTTCCCGGCATTATGGACCATATATCATGCCATAGATTCACGTGTAGGTAATGAATTCAAATGGTACACAGCCACACGTTACATCGATAGGGAGATTCCTCACATCCCCTTAAATTGTGATACTTCCCTGTACACTCTTTCCACTACCAATTGGAAGCCTTATTCATGGAGCATCAACAATGTTGCCATTGCCGAGGTGATGCATACGGCCTTGGCTTATTGGCAGGCTGACCGTCCGGATGATGCCTATGCGATAATGAAGGGGGTGATAATGGATAACATGTATTCAGGAGCCTCACCGTTGAATTTCGGTCAGATAAGTCAGTACGATGCCGCCCGGGGTGAATGTTACAGGGATTTTGCAGATCCTATCGGTGTGTGGAGCCGTGCTCTCACTGAGGGGCTGTATGGCATACGTCCTTGCCTGATTGGTGATAATAAGCGTGTGGTGATACGTCCCGGATTTCCTGAAGGTTGGGATTGCGCGTCAGTCTCGATGCAGGATATCACTTATAGTTTTAAGCGGGAAGGACAGGTAGATACCTATATTATAGAGGGTCGTTATCCGTCTGGGACATCTTTGGAGTTATGTGTGTCGGCTCTCGGACTTAGAGAGGTAAGGGTCGATGGAGGGTCTTCTGACTGGAGTGCGGTCGATATGGCAATCTCTCGACCGTTGATTAATGTTAAGTTGTGTAGCGGTAAAAAAAACGTTGTGGAAATTATCCGTGATGCGTCTCGTGAATATGTGCCGACAGGGGCTGTCAGGACGGTGGGACCAGTCCTGTTCACTCAGATGGAGTCCGGTATGCTTAAATGGTGGCAACCATCGGATGCTGGTGTTGAAGAGCAAGATACTAATATTTCGAAAGCCGCTATTACCAGTCGTTTTGCTGACATAAAGCCTTCGAAATGTGTTCCTGTCGATATTGCAGCATTCTATAATGATTCCGTATCCAATATATTCCGTAATCGTTATGAATCGCCGCGTCCGGATGTGACAACTTTGCAGATACCGGTTCAAGGGATAGGGGAGTGGTGCCATCCTCAACTTACAGCCGATATTGATGACACAGGTTTGCGCCGACTTTCTGCTGATGGAAATGGTACGGTACATTTGTTAAATATCCCATTTCAGATTCCATCTAATGGTCGTAATATCGTATATACAAGTCGGTGGGATAACTATCCTGCTCACGTTTCAATCCCTCTTAAGGGCAAGGCGACCAGTATATACATCTTGATGGCAGGTAGCACCAACCATATGCAGTGGGGGATGGAGAATGCGCGTGTGACAGTAAGATATTCGGATGGTGATACGACATCTTTTCCGTTGATCAATCCTGTGAACTGGGCTCCTGTCGAGCAGGATTTCTATACTGATGAGCATGCATTCAGTCAGCCTCTCGGAACAGAACCACCCATGCGCGTACATCTCCTTTCAGGGGAGGTGTCACGTTCTCTCGGAGCAAGTCTCGGGCTTGAAGGTCCTGCTGACCGTTATATTCCGTCAGGTGCCGGTGTGCTGTTGAATATTCCATTGGATATGTCACGTGGTCTTGAGTCGTTACATCTTGAGACTGTTTCTAAGGATGTTGTTGCAGGGATTATGGGTATTACTATACAGCGTCCATAAATTGACAATCATATGAAGTTCCTTATATTTGTATTACTGTCTAATTTTGCTGCTTTTACGGCTGCTTGGGCGCAGGCTCCTGTCGACTGGTATGCTGAAAAGGTGGAGAACCGTCCTTTTGTGCGATGGTGGTGGCATGGAAGTGCTGTGGATTCCGTCGGTCTGACATACAATCTTGAAGAATTTGCCCGCCAAGGCATAGGTGGGGTTGAGGTCACCCCGATTTATGGTGTAAAAGGTAATGAGGCTAATGATATCCCTTACCTATCTGAAAAATGGATGGATATGCTCGGTCATACTGTCAGTGAGGCTAACCGCCTTGGACTGAGGGTTGATATGAACAACGGCACAGGCTGGCCGTTCGGTGGCCCTAACGTCTCGCCTTCGATGAGTGCACGCAAACTTGTGACACGTCGATGGGAGGTGCCGGAGAGTCATGTCATAGATGAACCGATGTTTCCTCTTCCGTCTGAGATGAAGCAGCCTGATGCAACTTTTCAGCGTGCAATTGCTGTATCCCGCTCCCGGACTATTGATATTACTGACAGAGTGTTAAAGGACGGTTCGCTGAAATGGAAGGCTCCTGAGGGCGGACCTTGGAGGGTGTATGCCATATATTCAGGAAGAACATATCAGAAAGTCAAGCGTGCTGCTCCTGGAGGAGCCGGGCTTGTGCTCAACCATTATGACAGTATTGCAGTCAGAAAGTATCTTGCCCGCTTTGATGAGGCATTTGAAGGCCGTGAATGGATGATTCCTGACTCATTCTTTAATGATTCCTATGAGGTATATGGGTCCGATTGGAGCGATAACCTTTTTGACGAGTTCCAGAGGGATCACGGATATGATCTGGCTTCAGGTATCCATGAGTTTCTTGGCGACAATGGCAATAGTCCTGAGAGAAAGCGTTTGCTACATGATTACCGTATGACTCTTGCGCGTATTCTTGAAGAAAATTTCACACGAGTATGGACGGAATGGGCTCATTCACATAATGCGCGTATACGTAATCAGTCGCATGGATCTCCGGCTAATATCCTGGATATATATGCAGCCGTTGATATTCCTGAATGTGAGTCGTTCGGACAGACGGATTTTGATATCCCAGGGCTTCATTCTTCCGGGCCGTCACGTCCGAGTGATGCTGCACCGTCGGTGCTGAAATTCGCATCATCGGCGGCTCATCTTGCAGGTAAGCCTATGATTTCGGCTGAGACTCTTACCTGGCTCACCGAGCATTTCCACACCTCTTTGGCACGATGCAAGCCTGAAATAGACCAGATGCTGTGTTCCGGTGTAAATCATGTGTATTTTCATGGTGCACCATATTCTCCGAAGGATGCTACGTTTCCTGGATGGCTTTTCTATGCATCTGTCAACATGTCGCCTACGGCATCGCTGTGGGAGGATGCTGACGGTTTGTTCAGGTACATAACCCGCGTGCAGTCTTTTTTATCGGCAGGTAAGCCTGACAATGATATACTCCTTTATTTCCCTTATGAGGAGATAATCACACGTCATGGAGGTGGGCACTATCTCATGTTTGATATCCATAAGATGGATCGTGTGATGCCCGATGTTAAGCAGTGGGTAGCTGACATAATGGAAGCAGGATATGATGTGGATTATCTGTCGGACCGTCTCATAGACTCTCTGACTGTCACAACCGATCGTCGGTTGCTGTCGCGTGGAGGCAATAGTTACCGGGCAATCATAGTGCCTCGTGTCGATTATATTCCGGATTTGACTCTTGATAAGCTTGGAAAACTTAGTGACATGGGTGCTAATGTGGTATTTTCAGATGATATTTCATCCGCTGTCGGATCGCTCGGGGTTCCGTCAGAGCATCTGCGGCGTTCAGGCGTATCGATGATAAGACGTCTCAATGAAGCGGGAGGACATAATTATTTTATTTCAATGCTGCGTGACAGTGTTATTGACGGCTGGGTGCCCTTGGCAGTCAATGCGCGTAGTGTTATGATTTTTGATCCTTTGACCGGTAGAAAAGGGCTTGCCTGTTCGCGAATCGGGATCGATGGGAATATTGAGGTGAAGCTTCAGCTTGCCCCAGGAGAATCACTTCTGTTAAAGACGTTTCCTTATGATGTGGATGTCGCCTCATGGAGATACGTGGCTAAGCGTGGTACTCCGGTGGATATAGTGAATGGGTGGAGCATAGAGTTCCTTAAGAGTGACCCTCAAATTGATGGAGTCTTTACGACTGACACCCTCGCTGAATGGACGAGCCTACCCGATCCTCGTGTACGAGTCAATAGCGGCATTGCCCGATATAGGGTGAATGTCAGTATACCTGATGTTTCTGTGTCAGATTCCTGGCTCCTTGATCTCGGAGATGTGCGTGAGAGTGCATGCGTTACGGTTAATGGCAAGGAGGCTGGATGCGTATGGTCGGTCCCTATGGTTCTTGATGTCGGATGTCTGTTGCATTCGGGAGAGAACGAACTGGTGATTGACGTCACAAACCTTCCTGCCAATCGTATTGCTGATTACGAGCGCAGAGGTGTGGAATGGCGTATCTTCAAGGATGCCAACATAGCCAGCGTGACCAATGCCAAGAAGTTCAGTTTCGGAGATTGGGAGGTGGTGCCGAGCGGACTTAATTCGAAAGTGAAATTAATACCTGTAATATATGAATAGAAATGTTATTATCCTGGGTATCGTTATTCTGGCGGTATCTTTTGGGGCTCTTTCTGCCGGAGCGGCAGAAAATCTACAGCCGCGGGATGAGGTGCTGAAGACTCTTATGAAAGTCAATGACCATTATCTCAGAAAGCATCCTGACCCACTTCTTGGAATCCCGTATTATTCACGAAAGAAAGTGTATGAGGCTAACATATGGACTCGTGCTGTGTATTTTGAGGGACTGATGGCTCTCCATTCCATATATCCTGCAAACAGGTATTATGACTATGCATATAAATGGGCTGACGGTTTTAAATGGGGGATGCGTCGCGATGACACTACCACCCGCAATGCCGACAACTATTGTGCCACACAGGTATATATAGATCTGTATCGTCTTACGCCGCGTCCTGAAATGCTCACAAAGACAAAGGCTATCATGAACATGCTTGTTAATACGCCTCAGATAGATGACTGGACCTGGATTGATGCTATCCAGATGGGTATGCCTGCGCTTGTGAAACTGTCGATCACTACAGGTGATGCCAGATATGCGGAAAAGGCTTATGATATGTATACCTGGACCCGTAATGTCCTTGCCGGCGGACTTTACAACAGCAAGGATGCGTTGTGGTGGCGCGATGCGGATTTTGTGCCTCCCTATAAGGAGCCGAATGGCAGGGACTGTTATTGGTCACGAGGCAACGGTTGGGTGGTGGCAGCTCTTGTTAGGGTCCTTGACGAACTACCGGCCGATGCCCCTCACAGGTCGGAGTATGAGCGGGATCTTAAGGACATGTGCGCCGCGCTTGTGAAGTGCCAGCGAGAGGACGGATTCTGGAACGTAAGTCTGCATGATGCCTCGAATTTCGGTGGAAAGGAGCTGACAGGAACTTCTCTTTTCGTATATGGTATGGCATGGGGAGTTCGCAACGGACTTCTTGACAGAGATAAATATATGCCTGTTATTGTCAAGGCATGGAATGCTATGGTAAATGATGCGGTCCATGACAACGGTTACCTTGGGTATGTTCAGGGCACAGGCAAGGAGCCAAAGGATGGGCAACCTGTGGCTTATGATTCAAAGCCCGATTTTGATGACTATGGCACAGGGTGTTTCCTGCTTGCCGGTACGGAGGTGTACAAGCTTTAAATATTCTATTACTGTAGAACTTTTTAGACCAAAGGACCATAGATTCTACATTATCTATGGTCCTTTGGTCTAAAAAGTTCTTAGTGTATTTGATATTTTATCGCTGGTTTTATTTCACCACTTTACCGTTGAGTTTGAGGTTGATGAACTTTACGCCTTCGGTCTTGCCGATTATAGAATTGGAATCCGTTGTCACACCGTTAAATGTGCAGTCCTTGACAATAATATTGTTGATATTGCATCTGTCCTCGAAACCCTCTATTTTCACACCGAATTTGCTCTTATTGCAGGTGACATTTTCGAGGAACACATTTTTTACTACAGGATAGAAATCGCGTTGGCAGATCTCTTTTTTGTCGTATACAAGATTGATTTTAAGCACAGCTTCATTGCACTGGCCCACCTGTACATTCCTTACGAAAATGTCCTCGATCACACCTCCGCGACAAGAATTTGTCTTTATGCGTATCACTCGGTCAAGCTCGGGTGAATCCATGATGCAGTCCTCTACAAACAGGTTTTTGAATCCTCCTGATATTTCGCTGCCTACCACCACTCCGCCGTGGCCGTTCTCCATACGGCAGTGGCGCACGATCACATTCTCGGTCGGTATGTTCCAGCGACGTCCGTCACGGTTACGTCCGCTCTTGATTGCAATGCAGTCATCACCGGTGTCGAAGAAGCATCCCTCAATCAGTACATTCTTGCATGATTCGGGATCGCAGCCGTCTCCGTTTGGTCCGTCGTTCTGTACATGTACTCCTCTTACCGTAAGGTTCTCACAGAGCAATGGGTGCATCACCCAGAATGGTGCACGAAGCATTGTGACACCCTCTATGAGAACGTTCTTGCATTTCACAGGATTGACGAGCTGCACACGCATGCCATAGCCGTCACCGAGTATGCGCTTTTCGACAGGGATCTCTTTTTCATTCCATTCGAGAAGCAGCGGGCGGCCTATGCGCTGTGACACCATGCCTTCTTGATAGCCGAAATGGTGAGCTCCACACATTGCCCACCAGTTTGTCCTGTCGGCTCCGCCATCAATCACGCCGTGACCTGTGATTGCGATATTGGTCTGCTCATAGGCATAGATCATGGGCTGATAGTTATAGCAGTCCACTCCCTCCCAGCGTGTGAGCACCAAGGGATATTCTTTCAGGTCGGATGTGAATAGAAGTGTCGCTCCTGCCTCAAGGTGCAGATTCACATTGCTTTTAAGAGTTATAGGACCTGTGAGCCATGACCCTGCCGGGATAATCACCCTGCCGCCCCCTTCCTTGGAGCAGCGGTCAATGAGTGAGTTGATCATCTCGGTATATAGGAATCCGGGAGTTTCGGATCTTTTTCCGTAGTCGAGCAGGTTATAATCTCGGTCACGGAATGTAGGGGCTTTTATCTGGGCTTCTACTTCAGGATAGATTTTCTCCCAAGCTTCTTTTGGTGTCAGTGGGGCGGCACTCACACTCATGGAAAGCCCTAATGCCACCAATGGCAGTAAAAATTTTCTCATGCTTCTTTATTTAAGGTGATAAGTAATTGTAATATTTTAATAATCGGCTACAAAATTACAATTTAAAATCGCTGCATTAAATTTTAACACATAAATTTTTCGTATTTTTTGCAAACATTAGGATAAAATATATTAACTTTGTGCCCAACTTAGAGAAATCTGCAACTTAGAGTAATATATATAAACCTTAAATTTCAACAATGAGAAACGAGAAATCTCTTAAAATCAAGAGTTCTCGAAGTGAGCTTTGTTCTCGCTTTGGGCGTATCTGCTTCTCGGTGCTTTTTGCTGTGTTTGCCATTATGGCATCTGCACAGGACAAGTCCGTTAGCGGAACAGTGATTGATGAGACGGGCGAGCCCGTCATTGGCGCAACTGTAATGGTAAAAGGGACCAAGAATGGGACTGCTACCGATATTGATGGCAAGTATGCGCTAACTACCCCCCCCTCAGCTACTTTAGTATTTAGTTATGTAGGTTACACCACTCAGGAAATTCCTGTGGGTGGGCGTAACGTGATTGATGTCACCCTTAAGGAGAGCCGCGAATTGCTCGATGAGGTAGTGGTTGTGGGTTACGGAACCGTGCGTCGTCGCGATTTGACCGGTGCGGTTTCCTCTATGAAGAATTCCGATGTTGTTGTCGCTCCGACCAACAATGTGATGGAAGCTCTTCAAGGCAAGATTGCCGGTATGGACATCACCAAGTCAAGCGGTGAGACCGGAAGCGATGTCAATATTCTGCTTCGTGGTTCACGTTCAATTTATGGAAGCAATGAGCCTCTTTTTATCATTGACGGTATTCCTGGTAGCTACAGCCAGGTCAATCCCAGTGATATCGAATCGATCGATGTCCTGAAGGATGCATCCTCGACTGCTATATATGGTTCAGCCGGAGCCAATGGCGTTGTGATCATTACCACCAAGCGTGGAGAGGAGGGCAAGGCGATTGTGAATTTTGATGCCTACTACGGCTTCAGCGGCGATGTCAACTATAAGCATGGTATGCTCGGCGACGAGTGGCTGGCTTATCATCGTGAAGCATACAAATATATTAACGGTGATTATCCAACCGACAATGCTACACTTATGGGGAACCCAGAATATACCTCTGCTCTTGAAGAGGGAAAGTGGATTGACTGGGTTGATCTTGCATCAGGTCGGCGTGCCACCACTCAGAAGTATGCTCTTTCTGTGAGCGGCGGTACACAGAAGGCTCGCATTTTCGCATCTACATCATATTCTAAGGAGGAAGGTCTCCTTCCTAATGACGAGCTTGACCGTTACACTCTTCGCCTGAATGCGGATATGGAGATCAATAAGTATGCGACTATCGGTTTTACAAGCAACCTTACTTATTCCGATCATGACCGTGGTGTCAAGAACACATTCACTAAATCTCTTACGGCTTTCCCTCTCGGAGATGCTTTCGATGAGGATGGCAATCTCAATCATCGTTTTATTGATAATCAGGATTCTCCTCTCGGTGACTTTATTGAAAATCAATTTGCCAACAACACCAAGTCGACCTATATCAATTCAATAGGTTATCTGGATATAACTCCGTTCAAGGGATTCAAGTTCCGTAGCCAGATCAGTGCGATCCTGTCAAACAGTCGTTTAGGACAGTACTGGGGAGCTCAGGCTACAGCCAATCAGCCTTCGTATGCCAAGAGTCCTTTCGCTCAGAAAACCCACAATAATAATTGGGCATATACCTGGGAAAATATACTCTCTTATAATGCTGACATAAAGGACCATTCTTTCGGTGCGCAGTTCATCACATCGTATAACAAGAACACTAACGAACAGACTATTGCCGGTAGCGGCGGATTTGATGTTGACACCTGGCAGTTCCATCGTCTTCTTTCAGGCTCAGGAAGTCAGTACACCTATTCTGACTATTCTCGCACTCAGAAGATGTCATATGCATTCCGTGTGAATTATAATTATAAGGGGCGTTATCTGCTCACGTTCTCAAATCGTTGGGACGGTGTGAGCTGGTTCTCCGAGGGCAGCAAGTGGGATTCGTTCCCGGCAGGAGCTGTGGCATGGCGTCTTTCCGATGAGGAGTTTATGGAAAGCACACGCAACTGGCTCAGCAATGCAAAGCTCCGTGTCAGCTACGGTATCACTGGTAACTCAGGTGGCACAGGTGCTTATGTTACTCAGACCCAGGCATATCTCTATCCCAATGGTGGTGTGACGGTAGGTGGGAAGCCTGTACAGTTCGCTCAGTACACAGGCACTTATGCCGGCAGCACGCTCGGATGGGAGAAATCTTACAACTGGAATGTCGGTCTTGATTTCGGTGTGCTTAACAATCGTATTGACGGATCTATCGAATGGTTCAGGACAGAGACCAAAGGTCTTCTTTACAAACGTACTGTGCCCATCACAGACGGTGTGACTGGATGGGGTAGCCCGCTTTCACGTTGGGAAAATCTCGCCAGGACGGAGAATCATGGTTTTGAATTCACTATCAACAGCCGTAACATTGTAAGCAAGGACTTCAACTGGTCCACAACTCTTACCGCCACATGGAGCAAGGAAAGGATCAAGGAACTTCCCGGTGGTAATCTTATCAGCGAGAGCCTTTTCGTAGGTGCTCCTATAAAGTCGATATATGGATGGAAGTATGCCGGCATCTGGGGGACTGACGATGACGCTGAACTGATGAAGAAATATAAGGTAGAGCCTGGCTACATCAAGATTGAGACAATAGAAAATAATGGTGATGGCGGTGTTCATGCATATGGTGACAATGACCGTATGATTCTCGGACATCAGAATCCCAACTGGATACTTGGTCTTAACAACACATTCAAATATAGGGATTTTGACCTATCCGTATTCATGATGGGACGTTTCGGTCAGACTATTCAAAGCAACCTGCTTGGATACTATGATGCCAAGAATTCACGTACCACTAACCAGATTTCAGGTGTGGACTACTGGACAGAGGATAACCAGGGTGCATATTATCCGCGTCCCGGTACAGGTGACAAGCAGAGCAAGGTGATGCCTTCGCTTCGTGTTGTTGACGGATCGTTTGCCAAGATCAAGAATGTGACCTTCGGTTACACCCTCCCTGGCAAACTTACTCAGAAAGCTCTTGTTGAGCGTATGCGCCTCTACTTTACCGCTTACAATCCCTGGATCATTATGAATGACAGCAAACTTGACGGTATTGATCCGGAGACCGGCGGTTCTGACGCATTCCCTACCTATAAGCAGTTTGTTTTCGGTATCAATCTCACACTCTAATACTTAATTCGATTTTAATAATGAAACGAAATATATATAATATACTATGGGCTTGCGGAGTGGGAGCTACTCTTATGATGCAGTCTTGTTCGCTTGAAGAGGTGAATCCTGGTGAATTCTCGCTCGAAGTGCTTGGCTCCACTCCTCAGGGGTATGAAAAGTTGCTCAACCAATGCTATTTCGGCCTGGAGCGTCAGTTCTATAATGGCATTGACTTTATGGGTTTCATGGAGGGCAACACCGACCTGTGGACATCAAAGACCAACCAGCCGGGGGTGAATGACAATATGTTCAAATTCTTTGCAAACGCTTCTCCGAACCTTACTTTTACCGGCTCAATATGGAATGCCGCTTACGATGGTATTGGTGCATGCAATATGGCTATTGAAGCCGGGGCGGGCTGTTCGTTCTCAACCGAGGAGCAACGGAATGCAAAAGTTGCGGAAGCGCGTTTCCTCCGTGCTGTGTATTATTACAATCTTGTCGAGATGTTCGGCGGTGTGGTTAAGCTCACTGAGGTACAGAAAGAAAATAATTATTCTCCTGTCCGCACCGAACCTCTTGAGATCTATCGTGATATAATTATACCTGACCTTGATTTTGCTGCCAAATGGTTGCCTAAGGGTGATGATTCCTTTGATGGGCATCCTGCCCGGAAAGCTGCTCTCGGATATCTTGCAAAGGCTTGCCTTGCAACACGTCAGTATGATACTACCGATTTCCTTCAGATAGGTTTTGATGCAGCTAAAAAGCTCATTTCCGATTGTGAGGCTGGAGGGTCTGCCTATAATGCATATATGTATCCCGATTTCGAGGATGTGTTTGCTGAGGTAAACAATAAGGCAAATAAGGAGGCTCTTTGGAAATATTCAGTGTATGCCGGTTCTGACGCTCACGGTTCAAGCAACGGAAACTATCGTACCAATCGTAATGATGAGCATTTCCTATGTCAGCTTAACCATTTTGGAGCACGAAAGGATAATCAGGAATCCCGTAAGGCATGGGACGGAGGTGTGCAGGGCGACTTTATGCCTACTCAGCATCTTCTCAGTCTTTACATCCAGCAGGATGGCTCTCTTGATCCTCGCTTCCATAATCTGTTTATCACAGAGTGGAAAGCCAATCAGGCATATAGCTGGACCGAGGGCGATGTGAAGAATTATGGGAAGGATGCCTCAATGGAGGGGACAAAAGTTAATGTCGGAGATTTAGCTATCCGTTTTGTGATGCCGCAGGATGACAATTATGCAGATGAAGTAGCCGGGAAAGCTAACTCCAACTATCTGTTGATTGATTATAATGATGTGTATGATGATGCTGCAAAGTCAATCATTATGAAGGACGGTAGCGGCGAAAATCATTATCGATATTTCTATCCTTCACTCAATAAGCACGCAAGCTCCAATTATTTTGACGCCAATTACAGCAAAAGCCGTTTTGCCAATCTCAACAGTGTGATACCTATGCGTATGGCAGAGGTGTATCTGATCGCTGCTGAATACGATATCGTTATGAATGGCGGAGGTCAGGCTATGGGATATATCAATAAGGTGCGTCAACGTGCCGGAGCCAATGCTCTTACAGGAGCGGCTGATATCCGTACAGTCCTTGACGAACGTGCCCGCGAGCTATGTGGTGAGTTCACACGTTTCTATGACCTTAAACGTACAGGAATGCTGAAGGATGCGACTTATCTGCAATCCACATTCCCGGAGCTCGCTCAGTACTTTAAGCCGGAATATGCTCTTCGTCCTATACCGTCGACTTATACCGATGTGATCACGACCGGAGGACTTTTCCAGAATTACAGATAAATACAATCTCATATAAGACACTCTGGGCTTGCCTGATTGATATCGGCAAGCCCAGTTGTTTTATTCTATAATTTCGTTGAACTTAAAGAGTGTAGAGCGGAGTGGCGGCGTAGCGTGGGAGCGCAACGAGGCGTAGCCCTTGGAGGAGAATGAGAGCGTCGTCGCGTTGTGATATTGCTTCTTCAATTGTGTGCAGTGCTATCTGTGGCAGATTGTTGTCATGAGATAGATGGCACAGATATAGGTTGCGCAGACGAGGAGATATGATTTCGGATATGAATGCGGCGGTTACATTGTTGTCAAGATGACCGTTGTCGGCAGCGATTCTTGCTTTCAGATATTCAGGATATGAACCTGTCGCCAACATATGTGGATCGTAGTTTGCCTCTATTACGATTGAATCAGCCTGACGCATGTAGAAGTCCACTCGTGGGGATATGCAGCCCAGATCGGTAGCGACTGCCATAGTGTGTCCGGATGTATGGGTTATGAAGAATCCGGCATTATCTGCCCCATCGTGCAGCACTTCAAACGGTGTGACCTCGAAATTGCCAAGCTTGAAGGTGAACTCCTTATATATAGGCTGGTGGTAGTCCTTTATGCGGCGTGACACATTGTGGCGGCGTAGTATGCCATTGAATGTGCGAGGTGTGCAGTACAGTCTTATATGACGGTTGGCACGCAGTATGGCGTATGCCTGGGATATGTGGTCGTGGTGATCGTGGGTCAGGATTATGCCTTGGATGCGGTCCATTGTTATACCGTTGGCCTGTAAAGTCGAGGTCACTTTCTTTGCATCAATTCCTGCATCGACAAGAAATCCGCTGTTACGGTCACCTATATAAGCGCAATTGCCGCTGCTTCCGCTGCCGAAACTCATGAAGAATACTCGGTCGGATGCTTGTAGCGGAGGCAGTTCATCTATTTCCGGTTTCTGTGCATGAGAGCGTGCTATATCAGCCATCCTCTCCGGAGGGATGATTTCAAATCCTCGGTCGAGACGTTCGTTGAAGTCATCGAGTCCGTCGAATAGTCCTGGTTGCGGATGATGTGGAGGGCTGTATTTGCGACGCATGGTAGTAGAGGCGGTTAGTGAAAAAGGTGTGTTAGTTGTAGAGGAGAAAGATTGTTGGGACTTTGTCGTAGTTGTAAGCGCGCTTTGCCCATTTGGAGAGTGGTAGAGTGACTATTTCTTGATTGGGACCGGTGATGTCGGATGCCACGCAGAGCCGTATGCCGGATGGCAGCGATGATGCCAGCTCGGCGATCAGACGGTTGTTCCGGTAGGGGGTCTCAATGAATATCTGAGTCTGTCGGCGGGTGCGTATGAGTCGTTCCATCTCTTTGAGCTTCTCTGCACGCGCTTTTGATTCGTATGGAAGATAGCCGTTGAAAGCGAATGTCTGACCGTTGAACCCCGATGCCATTAATGACATGATAATGCTTGACGGACCCACCATCGGGATAACGGTTATTCCTTTCTGCTGGGCTACAGCTACGAGGTCGGCTCCGGGATCAGCCACAGCCGGACAACCTGCTTCCGAGATGACTCCTATAGGATGTCCCTGAGATATTGGGTCAAGCATTGCCGGGACATCTTCAGGACGTGTATGTTCGTCAAGTGTGGTGAATGTGATTGAGTCAATGTCGATTTCTCGGTCACACCGTTTCAGGAATCTTCTTGCTGTGCGCACATTCTCTACCACATAATGCTTTATCTCCCTTACCATTTCAATATTGGTGCGGGGCAGCACAGAGTCCACCGGAGCATCACTCATTGTGGATGGGAGCAAGTAGAGGGCAGGCTGGAGCATATTTTCAGTTTATATGTGTCGCAGTTATCAGATGGTTGATTTTATAGTAGTCTTAGCCGACGGAACCTTCAAGGGATATCTGAAGCAGCTTCTGTGCTTCGACTGCGAATTCCATTGGAAGTTTGTTCATAACTTCGCGGGCATAGCCGTTGACGATGAGAGCCACAGCCTCTTCGGTGGGTATTCCTCGTTGATTGCAATAGAATAACTGATCCTCGGATATCTTGGATGTTGTAGCTTCATGTTCGACTATTGCAGTGTCATTGTGTATGTCGATGTAAGGGAATGTATGGGCCCCGCAATGGCTTCCCATAAGTAGGGAGTCGCATTGTGTGTAGTTGCGGCATCCCGATGCCTCTGGAGCGACTTTGACGAGCCCTCGGTAAGAGTTTTCGGAGTATCCTGCCGATATGCCTTTTGATACTATGTAGGAGGTGGAGTTCTTCCCGAGATGTATCATCTTGGTGCCGGTGTCGGCCTGCTGGTGATTGCGTGTCACAGCTACCGAGTAGAACTCTCCGCGCGAATAGTCGCCTTTGAGTATGCATGACGGATATTTCCAGGTGATGGCTGAGCCTGTCTCCACCTGTGTCCATGACAGTTTGGAGTGGTCGCCTCGGCATAGTCCGCGTTTTGTCACGAAGTTGTATACGCCTCCGCGTCCTTCGGCATCTCCTGCATACCAGTTCTGTACGGTCGAGTATTTTACCTCTGCTCGGTCCTCGACGATGATTTCCACGATGGCAGCATGAAGTTGATTCTCGTCGCGCATCGGAGCGGTGCAGCCTTCGAGATAGCTGACGTAGGCATCGTCGTCGGCAACTATGAGAGTTCGTTCGAACTGTCCTGTGCCGGATGCGTTGATACGGAAATAGGTCGACAGCTCCATCGGGCATCTTACCCCTTTTGGGATGTAAACAAATGATCCGTCGGAGAACACGGCAGAGTTCAGAGCGGCATAGAAGTTGTCGCGATAGGGGACAACTGAGCCGAGATATTTCTTCACCAGGTCAGGATAATCTTTGACAGCTTCGGAAATTGAACAGAATATAATCCCTTTCTCTGCAAGCTTCTCTCGATGAGTGGTCTTTACACTCACGGAGTCCATGACGGCATCGACTGCCATACCAGACAGAGCTTTCTGCTCCTCAAGAGGTATGCCCAGCCGGTTGAATGTGTCAAGCAACTGCGGATCTACTTCATCGAGACTCTTCGGTCCATCTTTCTTTACAGGCTCGGCATAATAGCTTATGTCCTGAAAGTCTATTTCAGGAATCTTGAGGTATGCCCAGTCGGGAGCTTTGAGAGTCTGCCAGTAGCGGAAGGCTTTGAGGCGGAATTCAAGGAGCCACTCGGGTTCTCCTTTCTTGGAAGAGATAAGCCTTACCACATCTTCATTAAGACCTTTTGGTATGATGTGGGTGTCTATGTCGGAGGTAAAGCCGTATTTGTATTCCCCCGAAGTGGCTCTGTTCAGCAGATCGTCATTGGACTCTCCTGTATTGACCGGAGTTCTTTCGGGAGCGGATGTGTTATTGTTCATTTCCATTGTCATTGTTTAGGGCACCCCATACGGAGGGTGCGAGATCGATAATCCATGTCACCAGGCGACCGTCACCCAAGCGTGACGCTTTGTTGATGTCAGTGCCTGAGAACACCACCATGTAAAGGTTCAGTGCCACACTCATAACCATGAACCATTTCAGAATGTTCACCACTGCACCGGCTATATGGTCGAGTGGTCCGAGTAGCAGAGTGTGTGTCACAAGTTTGAGGAATTTTGCCACGATTATAACACAATAATATGCCACTATATATATTATGCAGCAGGCAAGTATTGATGCTCCGTAATTCGACATGAAGTTGACCTCCGGTCCTCCTGATGGTGTAATCATTCCGGCGACCTGTGAGCCGAACATGCGGCAGGCTATGATGCCTATTATTATTGCGGCAACAGAGCCTACCTGGGTAATGAGCCCTTTACGGAATCCCATTACCGCTGATACGGCAAACACTATGAGGATTATTATATCGATAGTCGGCATTTCTTATTGTGTTTATTAGGCATCAAAATTCAAATTAGTAGTCCTGTTTACTCGCTGTAGAGTGTTTTACTAATTTGAATTTTGATATCTTACACATCCTCTGTTTTTACGATAGTGCTGCAAGGGTTGTGCGGAGTGTGGCGAGCTTGGTGTCGGCATCCGCAAGTTTCTTGCGCTCACCTTCTACAACGGCAGCAGGGGCATTGGATACAAAGCGTTCGTTAGAGAGCTTTTTCTCAACTGATTTTTTGAATCCTTCGTAGTATTCAATTTCCTTGGCTATTTTAGCCTTCTCTGCTTCCACGTCAATGTTATTGAGCAGTGGGATATTGAATTCGGTTGTGCCTACGAGGAATGATGCCGCAGCCGGATCCTTTTCAGCTGTCGAACCGACCTTGTCGAGAAGAGCGAGTTTGCTTATCACATCAGCCAGTTCAATGTTTTCATTGATAGCGAGTAGGGTAAGGAGCTCTCGGTTAGGTATGTTGCGCTGTGCACGCACTCCACGCACACCGTTGACTATCTCTTTTGCTCTCTCTATGGCTGCGAGCAATTCATTGTCGGTTTCACCTGCTGCCGGCATTGATGCATACATTATTGACTCACCTTCGGCACGGTTACCGATGTGTTGCCACAATTCCTCTGTAATGAATGGCATGAATGGGTGAAGCATGCGCAGTAACGAGTCGAAGAATCCGATAGTGGCGTTATATGTGGCGCGGTCAATAGGCTTCTGGTATTCAGGTTTCACCATTTCGAGATACCAGGAAGAGAATTCGTCGCGGAACAGGCGATAGACGCTCATCAGGGCTTCGGAGATGCGGAATTTGTCAAACAGGTCGTTGATTTCGGCTATGGATTTGCTTAGCATACTCTCGAACCACTTGATGGCTGTATCCGAACTTGACGGCTGTGCTATATTGTCGTCGATCTCCCAACCTTTCACAAGGCGGAAAGCGTTCCATACCTTGTTGCAGAAGTTACGTCCGTTCTCACAGAGTTTCTTATCAAAGAATATATCGTTTCCTGCGGGTGCGGACAGCATGATTCCCATACGTACGCCGTCAGCTCCGTAGTCGGCTATTAGTTCCAGTGGGTCAGGGGAGTTGCCGAGCTGTTTTGACATCTTACGTCCTATCTCATCACGAACGATACCAGTGAAGTACACATTGTTGAAAGGCTGTTTGCCCATGTATTCGTATCCTGCCATTATCATTCGTGCCACCCAGAAGAATATAATGTCCGGTCCGGTCACGAGGTCGGAAGTGGGATAGTAATACTTTATCTCTTCATTGTCAGGATCGAGGATGCCGTTGAAGAGAGAGATAGGCCAAAGCCATGAAGAGAACCATGTGTCGAGACAATCCTCGTCCTGATGCAGATCTGCGGCAGTCAGGCCTGGAGTCTGTTCCTGTGCAAGCTTCAATGCTTCTTCCGCGGTCTCAGCCACTATGAACGATCCGTCAGGCAGATAATAGGCCGGGACACGGTGACCCCACCACAGCTGACGAGAGATACACCAGTCGCGTATGTCGGTTAGCCAGCGGCGGTATGTTGTCTTGAATTTCTCCGGGACAAATTTTATCACACCATCCTCGACTGATGCGAGTGCCGGATCTGCAAGGTGCTGCATCTTTAGGAACCACTGGTCGCTCAGGCGCGGTTCGGTAACAGTGTCCTGGTTGCGCTCGGAGTATCCAACCTTGTTTTCGTATTCCTCAATCTTCTCGATGAGACCGGCAGCCTGCAAGTCTTGTGCAATCTGCTCACGGCAGGCGAAGCGGTCCATGCCGACATACATGCCGGCTGCTTCGCTTATTGTGGCATCATCGTTGAATATGTCGATGGTTTCAAGTCCATGCTTCTCACCGAGCATATTGTCGTTCATATCATGTGCCGGTGTTACTTTGAGGCATCCGGTACCGAAATTGATGTCAACATAAGTGTCCTCGATGACCGGGATCTCACGGTTCACGAGTGGAACTATCACGCGTTTCCCTCTGAGATGCTGGTTCTTCGGGTCATCAGGATTGATACACATTGCAGTGTCGCCCATGATGGTTTCGGGGCGTGTTGTTGCAACGATTGCATACCCTTCTTCTCCAACGATCTTGTAACGGAGATAGTAGAGTTTGGAATGCTCCTCCTTGTACACTACCTCTATGTCGGATAGTGCTGTCTTGGCCTTAGGGTCCCAGTTGACCATACGTTTTCCGCGATATATTAGCCCTTTGCGGTAAAGATCAACGAACACATGGATGACGCTTTTAGAACGTATTTCATCCATTGTGAACGCAGTGCGTTCCCAGTCGCACGATGCGCCGAGTTTCTTGAGCTGTTCGAGGATAATGCCGCCGTGCTTCTCTTTCCACTCCCATGCGTGCTTCAGGAACTCTTCACGAGTCAGGTCGCTTTTTCTGATGCCTTCCTGTGCGAGTTTGTTTACCACTTTGGCTTCTGTCGCGATGGCGGCGTGGTCAGTGCCTGGCACCCACAGTGCGTTTTTGCCCATGAGGCGAGCCCGGCGCACAAGGATGTCCTGTATAGTGTTGTTGAGCATATGCCCCATGTGAAGGATACCGGTGACGTTGGGTGGGGGTATCACTATTGTGAACGGTTCGCGAGCGTCAGGCTCGGAGTGAAACAGACGATGTTCCATCCAGTAGGCATACCAGCGGTCCTCAACGGCACGAGGATCGTATTTTGAGGCAATTTCTTCCATGAGGTGATGTTGGTTTTATCAGTTCATTGGTTTTAAAGTGCAAAGGTACAAAAAACATATGACACTACGCCACTCAAATGTGTAAAATTATACAACTTTAATACCTATGGTTTCATTGGGGATTAAGGTCCGCCGGTCCATCAGGTTAAAAACGAAGTAGTGTGATTTACAGCATGCTGTAAATCACACTACTTAATCATAGTTTCATATGTGTTTATTCAGTTGTGGTGGGCGGATGTATTATCCATGTGCCTGATATGCTCTCAGAACAGCATCGGGTCGAATGAATCGGCAGGCAGCTGAGGGTTGGCAGAGATGGCGTTGATGATGTTTCGAAGCATAGCGGCGTAGCCTATGTCGAGACAGGCAGCACCTGAAGGTGACATGTCGTTGCGAAGTATGCTGTCGGGTCGGTTAGGACGAGGCATCTGCATGAGAGTGTCCATATCCTTGAGATGGGTGCGGGCTTCCGATATGGCCTTGTCTGTCTCTCCTATCCTTATGAGGCTCATGAGGTAGGGGAATGTCAGCCCTGGAGTCGGCATTCTTAACTCGGATAGTCCGTTGATTGATTCCTCGATGATATCGATGACTTCGCGGTACATTTTGTTGAAGTACCATAGTTCGGTCAGGAAGTTCAGTTCAGGTGCACTGACGAAACGGTCTCTAAACAGTCTAAGGAGTTCAGCCGCGATGTCGATGCGTCCGTTAGCCATATGTTCTCTTGCCCATGCCACCAATGTGTCGCGGGTGAAGGATGTGCGTTCGGCTATCTGAAGAATGAACGGTGTGGCGCGTTGGAAATCGATGTTCATCAACAGGTCTATGGGGATCTGCGAAAGCGGATAGCGCGAGATGGTCTCTTCAAGCAGTCTGACGGCTTCGTCGGTCAGTCCGAGTTCCACGATGGTGGCAGCGTAGGCGGCAGCATCGGAATCGTTGGCATCGGGATGGTCAAGCACGGACCGGAACACTTCCGCTATCTTTTCGCGCTGATGGTTGAGACGGTACATCAAGCGTCCCTTAAGACGTAGAGCCTCGACGTAGTTGCTGTCAATTGCAAGTGCATAATCGGCAGACCCCAAGGCATCCTCATAGAATCCCTCAAGCATCTGTACGTTAGCGAGCCTTACCCAGAAGTCGACAGTGAACGGTTCCATCATGGTCAGCTCTTCAAACAATCGATGGGCTGTAGGCAGGTCGCTGATCTCTTCGGCTCGGTCGGCGTATTCATATATGAAGGTAGGGGTGTATGAGCATTTCGCTTCTATTCGGGAGCGGTTTTCCTCTACCCAATCGAGCATACTGTTCTCAGCGCAAAAGTCAACGAGCTGTATCACATCCTCATCTCCAAACTCTGATGTGGCATCAACGATTTCATCAAGTCGTGAGCGTGTGTCAGGGGAGTCGGAAGCTCCTTCTGCACGAAGGGTCAGAAGCCGGTTGAGGAATCCTCCGTTGCTCACACGGTTGTTGACATCGGCGGCAGCCTCCATTTCACCGAATGATGAATAGAACCATGCCCGACGTGTGGCGAGGGCTTCGCTTGCGGGATAGTGGCGTGCTCCGTAGAGAAGGACTTCCATCTTGACGATGTAGTTGTCCATATCCGATGCATAGTCGAATATCTCGACAAGGTCGTTCTCGTCGAAGTATGCCTCCGGATTGCCTGCCTTGACTATCTCGGACTCGAATTCGTTGTAAAGACCCTGCCGGGTGTCGTCGTTGTTGTCTTGCATTTTATAGAGTTTTCGCGAGTTTACACCAAAGGTTAAGGATCAGGGGCTGTAGATTGATCCAAGTCCTTTGACAAAGTTAAAGGACATAATCTTTTTTAACCTCTAACCATTAACCTTTGGTAGATGTTTGCGAAGATACGGATTATTTATTGATCTTCTCCCAGGAGTCCTTGAGGGCTATCGTGCGGTTGAAGATGAGATTGCCGGGGGTAGAATCCTTGTCGAGAGTGAAATATCCTATACGCTGGAACTGTAGAGGCACACCGGGACTGGATATTTCAGCAAGATATGGCTCCACCTTGATTCCTTCCGCCACTTTTAGGGAGTCGGGGTTGAGCATTTCACGGAAGTCGCGCTCTGTCTCGGCGGCAGGATTCTCTACGCAGAACAGGCGGTCGTATATTCTTGCTGTGGCATTGACGGCTGTCGGTGCTGAAACCCAATGCAATGTGCCTTTGACTTTTCGGGATGCTCCGGGCAGGCCGCTACGTGTGTCGGGGTCGTAGGTGCAGTAGATCTCTTCGATGTTTCCGTCAGCATCTTTCTTGACACCTGTGCACTTCACTATGTACGCGCCTTTGAGACGTACCTCTCCATCGGGGGCGAGTCGGAAGAATTTCTTGGGGGGATTCTCCATGAAGTCGTCACGCTCAATGTATATCTCACGCGAGAATGGCATCTGATGCACACCTGATTCAGTGTCTTCGGGATTGTTCTCCATCTCTACCATTTCGGTCTGTCCTTCGGGGTAGTTTGTGATCACCACCTTTACAGGGTTGATGACAGCCATTCCTCTGGTCGAAATTTTGTTTAGGTCGTCACGCACGGCATGTTCAAGCAGGGAGATCGAGTTGAGTGCTTCGTATTTTGTATACCCTATGGCATCAATGAAATTACGTATCGAACGAGGTGTGAAACCTCGACGGCGAAGCCCGGATATGGTCGGCATACGAGGGTCGTCCCATCCTGCCACGAGTCCTTCTTTGACAAGTTGGAGGAGCTTGCGTTTCGACATTACTGTGTATGTGAGGTTGAGACGATTGAACTCAATCTGTCGGGGGCAATAAGTCTCATCGGCGAGCTCCTTTACGAAATATTCATAGAGGGGGCGGTGAGGCACAAATTCAAGTGTGCATATCGAGTGGGTGACTCCTTCAAAATAATCGCTTTGGCCATGGGCGAAGTCGTACATGGGGTATACTTTCCATGTGGTGCCTGTGCGGTGATGAGGGGTCTTTATGATGCGATACATAATCGGATCACGGAAATGCATATTGGAGTTAGCCATATCGATCTTGGCGCGGAGCACTCTTGATCCTTCCTCGAATTCACCTGCATTCATGCGCATGAACAGGTCCAGATTCTCCTCGACGCTGCGGCTGCGGTAAGGGCTCTCTGTGCCGGGTTGTGTCGGGGTGCCCTTCTGTGATGCGATCTGCTCGGATGTCTGATCATCGACATATGCCTTGCCCTCTTTTATGAGGCGCACTGCAAGCTCAAAAAGCTGCGGAAAATAGTCGGAAGCATAATATTCTCTGTCTCCCCAGTCGAAACCGAGCCATTTTATGTCTTCGCGTATGGAGTCGACATACTCGACATCCTCTTTGACGGGGTTGGTGTCATCGAAACGCAGGTTGCATGTGCCTCCGAACTTCTCAGCAATGCCGAAGTCCATACATATGGCTTTGGCGTGTCCGATATGGAGATAGCCGTTAGGCTCTGGTGGGAAACGAGTGTTGAGGCGTCCTCCGTTCTTGCCATCCTTGAGGTCGTTGTTCACGATCTCTTCTACGAAATTGAGGCCCTTGGCCTCCGGCATGATATTTTCGTTACTATCCATTATGTGAGAATGTATCGATGATTAAAATATTATCAGTTTGAGTATATATACGATGATGAGTGCATAAGTTCCGGCGAGAACATCATCCATCATTACTCCACATCCACCGGGGCATAATTCTTCTATTTTTCGGCAGCCTAATGGCTTGGTTATGTCTATGAGCCGGAACAGACCGAAGCCGAGCAGCGCAAATAACCACGTGTATTCTCCGCATGGAGCTACAAGCAATGGTATCCAGCAGCCCACGTATTCGTCGATTACTACTGCACGAGGATCGGGACCCCAGTATCGTTCCATCACTGAAGATGTCCATGCGCCTGTGACAGTGGTAACTACTATCAGTGCTATCGTGGAGAGTGTGAGTGCAAGAGGTGAAAGCAGCAGGTACAGCACATACCATATTATCAATGCGGTGAATGCTGCATAGGTGCCGGGGGCTCCTGGAAGAAGCCCTGTATAGAAGCCTGTAGATAGAATCTCGTGAAAGCGGGGTGCGACCCCAAGTTTCCTATAATTGTTGTCGCTCATATGTGAAAACTCAACTTGAATTGCAAAATTACTACATTTCTTGCACATTACGCAATTCGGTTTCTAAATTTTTATCTTGTCGATGCAAATTCTCGCAGGTTTTGCGTAAATTTGCAAAATAATCACCGAATTTCTAATATCGAGACGAAATAAAATATGGAATACAGAGAGATAGGCAAGACGGGGCTGAAGGTGTCCCGGCTTAGCTATGGTGCATCGTCACTTGGAAGTGTGTTTCACGAGACTGACGACCGCGTGGCTATAAAGGCGGTACACACTGCTGTTGAGAGAGGTATGAATTTCATTGATGTATCACCGTATTACGGACATTACAAGGCGGAGACGGTACTTGGGAAGGCTCTTAAGGATCTGGACAGGTCAGATTACTATCTGTCGACAAAGGTGGGGCGTTATGGCAAGGATGGTGTCAATACGTGGGATTATTCCGCCAAACGTGCCAAGGATAGTGTGTATGAGAGCATGGAGCGTCTTGGCATTGATTATATAGATATAATAAATGTTCACGATGTGGAGTTTGCCGATCTCAGCCAGGTGGTTGAAGAGACTCTGCCAACTCTTGTAGAGCTTAGGGACAAGGGTGTTGTAGGGCATGTTGGAGTGACCGATCTGCAGCTTGAGAACCTTAAGTGGGTCATAGAGCATGCAGCTCCCGGATCGGTGGAGAGTGTGTTGAGTTTCTGTCACTATGCTCTTAATGACGATAAGTTGGTTGATTTCCTCGATTTCTTTGAGGAGAATGGGGTAGGAGTGATAAATGCTTCTCCTCTGTCAATGGGGCTGTTGTCACAGCGAGGCGTGCCGGCATGGCATCCTGCACCTAAACCGTTGGTGGAGGCTTGCCGCAAGGCGGTGCAGCATTGCGCGGCGAAGGGTTATCCGATTGAAAAGCTTGCCATGCAGTACTCTGTTGCCAATCCGAGGATTGCAACCACTCTGTTCAGCTCTGCCAATCCTGACAATGTGGCAAGAAATATTGATTTCATCAGTGAGCCGGTGGATATGCAGCTCGTAGAGGAGGTGCGTGAGATTATCGGCGATCAGAAACGTGTAAGCTGGGCTAATTCGTGATTTTAAAATTAGGACAAATAGCCCGCTAAACTTAAATTCAGACTGGTTATGTATATCATTGACACGCACTCTCATCTGTGGCTCAGGCAGGACACAGTGGTGAATGGGCTGCCGATACGTCCGCTCCCTGACGGACGTGCAGACTTTATGGGTGAGGAGAGGCAGATGTTGCCGCCGTTTATGATCGACGGCAAGAATAGTGCTGAAGTTTTTCTTTCCAATATGAATTATGCCCAGGTTTCGGCTGCGGTTGTGGTTCAGGAATTTATTGATGGTAATCAGAATGATTATCTTGAAGAGGTGGCTCGCAGTTACCCCGACAGATTTTTTGTATGCGGTTTCTGTGATGTGCGTCATCCTGGTTTCTATCCTCAGGTTGAGGAGCTTTGTAGCCGTGGGTTCAAGGCGATAGCTGTCCCCGGTCATCGCCTGTTTCTTCCTGAAGGCAGGGTGTGGCTCACATCGGACGAGATGATGGCAATGTTCAAATATATGGAACGTAATGGTATGATACTCTCTGTCACGCTTGCCGATGGTGATGTCCAGGTGGCGGAAATGGAGGAAGTCATAGCTGAGTGTCCCGACTTGAAGATTGCTGTAGGTCATTTCGGTATGGTCACTGTGCCCGGATGGCTTGAACAGATAAAGCTTGCGCGTCATGAAAATGTGTCGGTTGAATCGGGAGGCATCACTTGGCTTTTTAATTCTGAGTTCTATCCGTACCCGAGTGCTATAAAGGCTATCCGTACTGCTGCCGATGAGGTTGGTTTCGACAAGCTTATGTGGGGGTCGGATTATCCTCGTACCATTACGGCTATAACATACAGGATGTCATATGACTTTGTGCTGAAATCCGCAGAGCTGAGCGATGAGGAGAAGAGACTGTTCCTCGGAGAGAATGCTCGCAGATTCTATGGGTTCAAGGAGCTTGTCGATCTTCCATATATTAAGAATATGTCGGAATGAAAATTACAAATATATAATAATTACAGATATGTTATCTATTCAGATTTCCTCTCCAGGTAAAGTTGAATTGGTGGAACAGGAGAAGCCTATACTTCTTTCTGATCAGGTGCTTATAAGGATACATTATGTCGGGTTCTGCGGATCGGACTTGAACACTTATCTCGGTCGTAATCCGTTGGCTATCTCGCCGGTGATTCCCGGTCATGAGATAGGAGGTACGGTTGAGGCCGTTGGTAAGGATGTCCCTGCTGGACTTTTCGCAGAGGGCATGAGTGTCACGGTCAACCCTTACACCGCATGCGGCAAATGTTCATCATGCCGTAAGGGCCGCCCGAATGCTTGTGAGCATAATCAGACACTTGGTGTGCAGCGTAACGGTGCGATGAGCGACTATATCGCTGTGCCTTGGGGCAAAGTGATTCCGGCTCCCGGCATTTCTCCGCGCGACTGTGCTCTTATAGAGCCGATGAGTGTTGGGTTTCATGCTGTAGACCGTGGTGCAGTAAGCGATATTGATACTGTCATGGTGATCGGTTGCGGAATGATCGGCCTTGGTGCGGTGGTTAGAGCCTCAATGAGAGGAGCTACAGTCATAGCCGTCGACCTTGATGAAGAAAAGCTTGACCTTGCAAAAAGACTTGGGGCTGCGCATGCTCTGAACTCAAAGTCTGCCAATTTCCATGAGGAGCTTATGGCTCTTACCGGAGGATGTGGCCCTGACGTAGTGGTAGAGGCTGTGGGCTCTCCTGTCACTTATGTCCTTGCGGTAGATGAGGTCGCTTTTGCCGGACGTGTGGTGTGCATTGGATATGCCAAATCGGATGTTTCTTTCCACACCAAACTGTTTGTGCAGAAGGAGCTTGATATCCGTGGCTCACGTAACGCCATGCCATCCGATTTCAATGCCGTGATACGTTATCTTTCGCGTGGTAACTGTCCTATGGAAGAACTTATCAGCCGTATAATCAAGCCTGAAGAGGTGTCGGAAACCCTTCAGTATTGGTCGGAAAATCCAGGCAAGGTATTTCGTATTCTTGCAAAATTCGACTGAGATGGACCGGAACGGCTATCCTGTAAGGCAGTACTCACAGCCGGTGAAGCGTTATTGCCAGACTATGGACATCACTGACGATGATAAGCTGATCTCGGCTTATCGTGAATGTCACAGTCGTTCAAAGGCATGGCGCGAGATTCTTGACGGCATACGTGAAGTCGGGATTCTTGAAATGGAAATGTATATACTTGGCAACAAGGTTTTTATGATAGTTGAAACTCCTCTTGATTTTCAGTGGGATGAGGCAATGGCAAAACTTGCCACTCTTCCGCGCCAAGCTGAGTGGGAAAAGTATGTATCAATGTTTCAGGGTTGCGATCCTGATGCCACATCCGATCAGAAATGGCAACTGATGGAACGTATGTTCTATCTCTACGACTAACTGAAAGGACCTCGGATTAATCTTATAGTCACCCCCCTTGGATGATTTACTGTACAAAGCAAATTATCCAAGGGGGTGGATATTCTCAAAAATTGCCCCCCATTGATAACCTGTGTACGATAAAATATCGTAGAGGCTTCGACTTTATGATTTTGTATTTGTCGCAAACCAACAGCAGAAGCTCCGCTACAACTGCAATTATTATGTAGACATACCAATGTTTAAGCATAGCCTTTTGATTTTGAAGTTTTCCTATTAGACGCGAATATACGCAAAAAATTACAGATGAGCGAGAAGAAAGTCTACTTTAACAAGCCACAATGCCTTACACAGCTTATTGGCGCGAGCACTACCGTTATCGTCGCAGGCCGCTTCACTGGAGCAAGCATAAGGTTTTGATTTCATCCGTGGCATACTCGGATGCAATGAGTTGATAAACATAGCGAAGCTGTTTATCGGAAAGCTCGTGCCAGCCCTGCGCCACGATGAAGTTAATGGAGATTGTCTGCATAGAAAAAGTGCTTTAACGTACTGCGAAAGTACGGTAAAGCACTCTATGCGGAAAAGACAATACTAATAGCCTTAAATGGCATTCGCCTCTTTTGGTCTCAGTAGAGATAGTGATACTTCATAGGAATTGAGAGCTGCAAATACCGATGTGCCGCCAATAACGAGCCATGCAATAATTGTGAAATTATTAGCAAAAACATTCATTACAGATTCACTTGGTAGAGTCAGTTGCCAATTTGAAATGGCATCGGTCAAATATGGCAATGACAGCGAGAATAAGAAGCCAACAATGAAGCCGACAATGGCGGCAATGGCGACGGCTTTACGGCTTCGCGAGCGGACTTCGGCGGTATGTTGTTTTATTAATTCAACGGAATTTAGATTCCGTTGGAGTTTATTCATAAACAGGAAGTCAGAAGAAAGTTCCGGCTCAAAGTTTGAGAATAAGGATTTTAATTTATCATCTTCCATATCGTCTTGGATTAATTGGTGGATAACAAACCGCGCAAATGGTTGCGGCCTCGCGAAATATGTTGTTTCACTGCGTCTTGTGATGTTTCCTGAATTTCGGCAATCTCTTTGATTGAATAGCCCTGCATATAGAAAAGAAGAACAGATGTTCGTTCTTTTGCAGGGATTCTGTTCAAAGCCTCGTAGAGGTCTTGATAGGCAAAAGATGAATCGGCACTATCATGCGCGGTGATTTCTTTTGCGTCCTCAATTCCGACAGTTAGTCTTTCACTTCGCTTATGATTGATAAACGTGTTGTAGCCGATTTTGAAAATCCAGGCGTTGAACTTTTCAAGATTTGAAAACGAATCGCAGGAAAGGTAAGCCTTGATGTAAGACTCCTGCGCAACATTATCCGCGAGCGCGGTATCACCGCAGCATAGAGCCACAAGAAAGCGTCGGAACGCTTTCTGTGTGGTCTCTACATGGGATATGAATTGCTCGCGAGTCATATCCTGATGCGTTTAGTCTTTGATTTGTTTGCGGGTCACGAAGTAAACTACGAGATAGCTCAGACCTATTGCGAGCGATGCGCCGCCGAATACCAAAGGAACTGTGACATGTTCGGCAGAGAACACTGTGCCCATACAGAGCGACACGATGCCTACGATGCAGAGCGCAAGGCCGATGAAGGAGAAGATGCAACCACGGAGCAGGCGAAGGTTGAGAATTTCGCGAGCGGATTTCTTGGGTTTTTGAAGGGCCTCGGCCAGTTTGTCGGCATTGATACCGCAGTTGGATTCGATTGCCTTAATGAGCACTTTAGAGCGCTTGTTATCATTATTAATCGCTGCTGCGAATACGATTGCCACGATAGCTATGGGGAGTACCACGCCGACGAAGATGGGAACTAAAATTTGCTGCATATCTTTGAGATTTTAGATGTTTAACGTTGTTCTTTTGAGGCGTCTCGTATGTAAGACACATCTCGGGGAACAAAGGTGACAATAACAACAAAAAAATTTCAACAAATTTACAAATCATTTTTGAAATGATTGATATACAGGTAAAAGCCCCATCGATTGCTCGGTGAGGCTTTGGGTCGGGTCGTTCAATACTCCTGTTCGTGGATATTGATACCGCTGATGTATTCGAGGCAGGTTGGAAAACCCAGGCGCGGATGACCCCTGCAGCCAAGGTTGATTTGACCCCATAAGCCAAAATAGGACTAACCCCTTTGCCCAAAATAAAAATGACCCCTGAAGAGTTTGGCCGACGGGGTCAGTTTTATTTTGGTTTATCTGCCTTTGAAGGCTTTGAGTTTACGGACGCTTTCACCGGTTAGCGTGATACGGTGAGCAGTGTGTACGATGCAGTCGAGGATGGCGTCTGCCACGGTGGTGTCACCGATGGCGTCGTACCAGTCCAGTTCGGGTAGTTGGGAGGTGACGATGATTGATTTGCGTCCGTGCCTGTCTTCGATGATTTCGGTCAGATGAGCGCGCTCCTTGGCATCGAGGGGAACCAGAAAGAGGTCGTCGAGGATGAGGAGTTGCGTTTTTTCGAGTTTCTTCAGCTCCGTCTCGATTGTCCCTTTGTTTTGGCGATTTTCAGAGTTCCCATCAGTTTGGAGGCGTTTGCGTACAGGACACGCATGCCGGCCTTGCAGGCCTCGTAGCCCAGCGCTGTCGCCAGATAGCTTTTCCCTGTGCCGGCACATCCGGTGATGAACAGGTTGTCACCCTTGCGGACAAAATCCAGCGAGGCAAGACGCTCCATCTGGTTGCGGTCCAGGCCACGCGGCAGCGTGTAGTCTATCTGTGCCACCGATGCGTCGTTGTATCTGAAGTTCGCGCCTTTTACCAGGCGCTCGATGTTGCGGGCCACCCGGTAGTCCCATTCCCTAGAGAGAAGCCAGTTCAGGAAGCTGTCAGGTGTCATTGTTTCGGCGAAGGTTGCCTGAAGGCTTTCGGAGAACGCGGCGGCCATCCCGTGAAGGCGCATGCGGTGCATCAGATCGAGAGATATGGAGTTGCGGTCTTTCTCCGGAGTTACAGGGGAGGTTTTATCGTTTGTTTCCATTTTTTGAGTTGTCGTTTTGAGTTGATTGTCTTATGCTGGCGGCAAAGTATTCTTTGCCCCGTATGTTACGGTGGGCCGGTCTCCGGGGTTCCCGGTCATCGGCCTCGGCCCCCGGCAGATAATCCGCGTCTGCCCCGGACTCGAGTATGTCCACCATGTCGCTGATGCTGCAGCGGCGTGCTTCCATGGCCGCGGCACACCCGGACACAAGACGTTCCTGCCCGTACTTCTTCTCCAGGTTCATGATGCCACGGCAGGCCCGGAAAGCAAGTTCGGGATAACGCCTGTCCTCGATGACAGCGCGAAGATAGTGCACCACGATGTTGTCGATTACTGCGGCACGGGAAAGAATTTCCTGCAGGTCGCTCTCGCAGCTCCCCTTGCGTCCGGGCAGATTGTGGGAAGGCTTCGTGGTGTATTCATACGGGGTGTCGTTGCGGTGGTGTGTCGCGCGAGGTGGAAGGTCAGGTTCTTTTCGATGCCGCAGATGTCGGCAATCTCCTTCAGATAGCAGTTGAGCTTCTGATTGGTGATTATCGGCATGAGCTGGCCGTCGTTGTAGCAGCCCTCATATTTATTGAGGATTTTCAGAGCCGGCGGAAGCAATGGTACCATTACCTTTGTGTTCGTCTTCTGGCGGTGGGTGACAATCCACAGGCGGCCGTCAAACATCTTCTGTATGTTATCGACACGCAGGTGGGCGAGGTCGATGTATGCCAGCCCGGTAAAACAGGCGAAGATGAAGATGTCGCGCACCTGCTCCAAGCGTTTGCTTGCGAACTCCTTCTGCATCATCTTACACAGCTCGTCTTCGGTCAGATAGCCACGGTCAACGCGCTCGATGGATATTTTGTAGCCGTTGAAGGGGTCAACGGTGATAAGCCCGGCGCGGATAGCCTTGTTTATTACCTGCTTGAAGAACTTCATGCACTTGTAGGTGGTGTTCTGCGAATACTTGTGCTCTGTGCGTAGGAAGAACTCCAAGTCCACGATGAACTGGTACTTTATCTCACGTAGCGGGATGTCAGTGATGTTATACTTCTTTTTCATGAACTCTACCACGCGGCGGTACATACGCTCGTATTTGCGATAGGTGGGGTCAGCTTTGCTGAGACCCACGAGTTTCTTGGTGTCCTCCAAGTGCTGCTCATAGACTTTAAGGAGCGATTCCTCTCGCTGGGTGATGCCCATGTAGGCGTTGCGCACCATTTCGGCGGTGACGTATCCGTGACGACGCTGGATGTCGTAATAGTGTTCTTTCAGTATAACCTGAATATCATTCAGTCGACTGTTAAGTTCAAGAACCTTTGCCGAGCGACCAACGGCCCTGCCGGCTTTTGCATCCCATATTTCAGGGTTTACGACCAGTTTGGAATTTAGCTGTTCCATTTCACCATCCACGGTTATTCTTATCATGACGGACACATTACCGTCTTTATTGATACGATTCCCGCGAATATAAAATAGAACTTTGAATGTGTTCTTTTTCATTTAACGAGGATTTGGTGGTTATCATAGACCCGGTTTTGCCGTGGTCTGGAATGATAACGAGTTTAACTTTTATTTTGATTAGACCAATTCTGGCCAATGTCAGACTTATATCGGACATCGACAAAATCGGTATCGAACACCTCGTTTTTAATGATGGAATAATCGTTGTTCGGGACAATCAGAATAGTGGTAAATATGGAAGTTGGAAATACTCATTCCCTTGTCCGATTTTTGACCGCGTTTTTCCGACTTACGTCCGAGTTAGGTTTTTGTAACCCATTGATACTATGTTTTATGCAGCACTAATCGTTACCCAACCGTTACCATTTTGGATTTTAAAAAAAGTGGTAACGAGGGCTCAAATCGAAATGCCAGTGCATGAATTTTTGGAAAAGTGTTAAATTTGCGGTATGAAAACCGCAGATGCATTTTGGCAATTCCTGCCAGAACAATGATTCGGTAAAATTTTAGGTTGTTCATCCTAGGCTAAGCCGCTAACTGAGTCAACCGATGATTTATTTTCTGAATTATTTTTAGATGCGGAGATTTTCCGCAAGTCGAAATAATTGTTGAGGCGAGATAAGATTCAAACATAAGCCGTTTGAACTGCGCTACCGAAAGATCCGGATAATCCTTCCTTATGACCTCTTTGCAGACATTGAGGGCAGTGAAGGAAAGATTGAACGCAAAGTCAAGCCGCTCCCTGTCGCGGGTCTGCTGTGACTGAAGTCCGGTAAACTGCTTGGCATCGCGTATACCGAACTCAATCTGAAAGCGGGTGCGGTAGAAACCGATGATCTTTTCAGGCCTCATATTGGTGTCGGTAGAGAAGTAAAGAAGAGGCTCTGCGTTTTCAACCGGACAGACCACGATACGGATGTCGCGTTTCAATGCCCTCGAATGCACGACCGCCGTGTGACATCGGTTTTTGTTTCCTTTGGAATCCTCATATATGAATGAAGTGAACACGGACATGTCAAGGTTGGAGAAATCCACTTTCTCTCCATACTTTTTCTTTCTGCCGCGTCTTCGCGGGGCGGAGGAATCCGGTATGGCCAGATACCTCAGATATGAGTTGGCACGTAATCTCCCGACAAATCGAAATCCCATGCCAATCACTTCATTCACAAATTCATATTTGGAAAAGAAGGCATCGGCAACCAGAATATCCGTCAGTGAGAGCAGCTCTGTCGCCTTTGACCTGACAAGTGCCACATACCAGCCAAGCATTGACATTTGTTTCTCAGATTCAAGAGTCCTGAAGTTCGGTGACTGGACAGCACCGAGCATCACGCATGTATGTTTACTCAGACTTATTGCCCCGATCGCCATTATCTCCAGACCGCGTTTCACACGTTGTGCCACCCCTGACCAGAAACGGCCTATGCCATACGTCAGTCTGCCTGACTTTGAAATGAACGACGGATCGATTGCCACTGCCATGTCATCGGCCGGCTCAAAACAATCCTGCGCCATACCTATGTTGACTTTCATCCAGTCTACGGATGTCTTGAAATTGGAAGCAAAGGTCTTGGCTGTACGACCGCCATAGCGCGACAGCCGGGTAAAATTGACTTTGCCCGGAATCAACGCCACAGTGCGTATTGTTAAAATCAGCCAGTTGAGGAACCTTTTGCTCATCTTGGTTGTAGTATTTTCAAATACCGACTTACACCGAAAGGTGAAGTCTTTGAGAATCGCCAATACGTTCATGGTATAAGATTTTTATAATGAACGCTTTGGCGATTCATTTGTATTTGACAATTCGAGATATTAACTTAAGTTTCAACTACTTCGGTAATTTTTACCGAATCATTGCCAGAAGGATTGGACGAACTGTTTGAGATGGTCAAGTTTGAAAAGACAGACCAGTCCTACGACATATGGCTTGACGAGAAGAAGAAACTGTCGGATGAGGATTTCCGCAATCCGAACATTGTGGCACGTGGATACACGGATTACGTTACAGTGCAGGACTATCCGATGCGCGGCAGACCGGTGTTCCTGCACATGCGCAAGAACAAATGGTGGGACAAAAAGACCAACGAGATATTCTCATATAACCTGGAACTGCCCAACGAGGAGAGGACACGACTCAGCGCCGAGTTCGTGGCTTTTTTAAAAGACGAAGGTGGAGACGACGGCATTGTCGATTAAGCATATATCGCAGATGTACTGCGTCAACGGCAAATATTTTGCCGAACAGTATCGCAACAGGATAAGCGGTTATACCGAATGGCGTGAGGCCGAACTCGGTTGCGGCTTCTACTTCAACGCTAACAATATCGGCCCGTACATGAGTCTTGACGAAACCTGCCTGAGCAACGGCGAGGTATGGACTTTCCTCACGAACAATGACGGACACGGTGGCCGTGGGACGCTGGCGGCGGCCATCCCCGGCACAAAGAGCGATGAGATAACCACAATCCTCATCGGAGCCATGGGTAAATCGGTCAGACGCAGGGTAAAAGAAGTGACCTGCGATCTGTCGCCCTCGATGATGCTGATAGCCGCCGAGGTATTCTACAACGCCCACGTCGTTAACGACCGCTTCCATGTGCAGCAGGTCTATAACGAGGCTGTCGACGAAATTCGCATAGACATCCGCCGACAGCTCATTGCCGAAGACAACAGCCGTGACAAATCAGAGCCTCCAATTACATATTCCAACGGCGAGACCATGCGCCAGATCCTTGCCCGCAGCAAGCACACCCTGATGATGTCGCAGAACAAATGGACTGACATACAGCGTCATCGCGCAAACATTCTGTTCAGACACTATCCGATACTGAAAGCTGCATACCATCTGGCTATGGAACTGCGCCAAATCTTCAACGCAAAGATATCACCCACCAAAGCAATGGGTCGGATGAACAAGTGGTATGAAAAAGTAATGGCATTGGGCAACAACAACTTCCGCTCTGTCATCAAGACGTTCAAGAACCACGCCCCGACTATCCTCAATTATTTCCGACGTCGCGCAACTAATGCCTCGGCCGAAGCATTCAACTCCAAAGTCAAAATCTTCCGTTCGCAGATGCGAGGGGTCCGTGACCGTGATTTCTTTATCTTCCGACTCGTCAAGCTATACGCCTGAATCTTTAACACTCTATTCTAATTGTTTTAACAAATGCACCGGAATTTCGGCTTGTGCCGTAACGAGTTGGTAACGAATGGCTGTCCGTAGCGGTCTTTTTTCTGTCCGATGACGGTCCTGAGTCGTCATTTTTAGGCACTAAAAAACCGCAGAATACATTGATATTCTGCGGTTTAGTCTTGTTTAGACTTCTGTTGGCCGGAATCTGTCCGACCCGTCAAGTGGAGCTGGAGGGATTAGAAATTATGGTGTAATAAGGAATTATTATGGAATTATATTTTAATATAAAGTGCTAATATATAGTGTATTTTCTTTGCATATGGGTAAAACGAAATATTTTAGAATATCCTTGATTGAATCATAATTTGTATGTAATTTTGTATGGGTAAAACAAAGGTGCTTTACCTTAAAATCTCTCCTAATATGGATAAGTACAAACACCGTGTCAGCTTCCGGCTTGAGAAGCGAAAAGATAAAGACGGCAACTACGCTGCCGAATTACCGATTAATGCAGACATCACTTTTGGTGGTAAGCGTATTTGGTATTATTCGGGATACAAAATTGCTCCGTCAAAATGGGATGAAAGGACTCAACGTGTCAAACGAAACAATTTCAATTCCGAAGGAGTCTCGGCTTCTGACATCAATCAGCGATTACTGAAGATAGCCACTGCTGTGGATGATGCATTCTCACATCTTGAATTACAAGAGGATGAAGTAACGCCAACTACTGTAAGAGGCGAATTGAAAAGGGTTTTAGATGAGGAAAAAGGAACTCGGTTGACAGTTGCACAGATATATCAGCTGCTAATTGATGAAAGAGAAAAGGAGTTGACCGGCACGCCTTCCACTGCACAATGGACAAAGGGAACATTGATGAAGCATAAAACAATGCTACGCCATCTGTCAGACTTTCGTCAAGGTCTGTATTTTGAGGACATTAATGATGAACTCCTCGCTAAGGTTGAGTTATTTCTTATAGGGAAGGGCTTAAGCAATAGTTATGTTTTTAAGTCCATGAAGGATATTCGTTCATTCTTGAATTGGGCTACACGCAAAGGTTACAACAAGAATCATGCCTATGTTTCGTATCGTCAACGGTTCCATGATGAAACGAAGTCTGATTCAACAGTCAATTTATTTGCCCTAACCGAGGACGAACTTTCCGCGATTATGACATTTCCCACACATCGCGCTGCTATTGACCGAGCAAGAGATGTATTTCTATTTTCCTGTTTTACAGGACTGCGTTTTTCGGATGTAATAGGATTACGTTGGTCGAATATAGATGGAGATATGCTCGACTGCACTGCTCAGAAAACCAACCATCGTCAACGGTTTGCGTTGGCTGCGGAGGCTTTGCGTATCATCGCCAAATATCCAAAATCTCCCGATGAGGCAGACCCTCGCGTTTTCCCTCAAATCTCCAATCAGAAGTACAACGCACACTTGAAAGAGGTTGGTAAGTTGGCAGGCATGACAGGCGATTGGATTACTGAAAAACAAAGCGGCAGGGAAAAGACAAGAGAAGTGCATCCAAAATATGAGTTACTTACATCTCACGTTGCCCGGCGCACATTTGTGACGATGTGTCTACGAAAAGGTATGTCGCCTGAAGATATACGCGCCGTCACAGGACACACTACCGTCGACATGATGATGAAGTATGTGAAGTTCGACGATGAAAGCAAGCGCGAGAAGATGAGCATACTTAATGAAGCTCGTCAACAAGGATGCGAAACCGTATTTGATTATGGGGTTAGCAGCGAGGAGCGAATGAAGCTCGGTATACCGGAACAATCAGCCTACTTTGAACTGTTTGAGGGCGACGCTGCATCCGTAACTGTACACCTCGCACTATTATTCCATCTTCGCCATGACTATGACCGCCGAGCTACATACATGAAACGTTTGCCAAATAACCTGTTTAACTATGTGATTGAAAAAATAATCCATTATTAGACCATAGTGACAATCCAACTGACCATGCCAGCAAATAGGACCACCATCAGCAAAACTATACTCATGAAACGACATCAACACATAACACCTCTATTTTCTGATGAATTCTAGGGTACGCATTGACGAAGTCAGGATACGATTAACTCCAATCTTATTTTAGTTTGCTCAACCATTGGTCAAGCTCCTGTTTGGAACTCGAATAGGAGGTTGCTTTAAAGAGAAATTTACGAGAGTTGTCGGATTTGACGAGATAATAGTCGCAATTGAGGTCCACGACGATTATTTTACCTCCGGTGAGCTCTTCCACAATGTAATAATCATGCAAATCGTAGGGGAACAGCGCAGTCTGCTCAAAGCTCAATTCTCGTCCGCCGCCCAATGTAGAATTTGGGATATAGACCTTCGCTGAAATCGGGCAAATGCTGTATATCTTTAAGTACCAGCCCATCCATGTGGGCGGATACGCGCTGTTTTTGTAATATTCAATCGCATAATATGGCATACGCCGCCACAACTTACTACCCTCGTCAAGAAACTCCATCGGACCGTATGTTCTGACAATCGGTCGCTCGGCAAAATCTTGGGTGGTCACCATATCATGATATATGGTTCCACGCATTGTGGTGACCTTGATGATTTTGTCAGACTGAATTTCAAAGTCAATACTATCAGACGGCAGTTCCAATTCTTTGCCCGTGGGAAATATAAGGCAGACCGACTTGTCTGCAAGACGCACGACCACGGCGTCATGTTTATATGCAATCACATCAGTGACTTGTTTGCGGGCTACAACCTTCCCTTTGAGTACGACGCCTACGAGATTGCTTGCGGAATAGTATTTGAGAATATTCTGCCTGCTGATGGCGTCGGACATGTCGGTATGGCTGATAATCCTTTCCATCGGTTCGTCGACCAACTTGCCTGGATAACCATAATATTTCAGCAGCGCAGACCGGTCGAGACTATCAATGCGCACATTCCGCATTGTGCCCTTGAACATCTTGTCCCAGTTCCATTTGCGCACAGGGGTTCCAAACGTGCGGCTCAGACCCACATTGTCAAGAATCACGCAATACTTCTTACCCTTAGCCTTGCGCAGACCGCGACCTATCTGCTGAAGATATACCGCCAACGACAGCGTCGGTCGTGCAAGTTGAATAAACTCCACCTCCGGGCAGTCGAAGCCCTCTGAGAATATATCTACATTTACCATCACGTCAATGTTGCCATTTCGGAAAGACGTAACCATCTCCCGGCGTTCCTTTTCGGGGGTATTGCAGTCGATGGCGTAACACCTCAAACCGTTTGCGGCGTAGAAATCAGCGATTGCACGGGCATGGTTGATGTTGATAGCATAGACAATCCCCTTGCGCCCTTTGGCATAACGCATCAAAGAGTTGTAGAGATATTCGATATTCCGCGGAGTGTTTAGGGATAGGTCAAGTTCTTTGGTCTGATAGTCGCCATGGGCTCCGCGTTTTTTGAGTAGAGCTATCTGCCTTCGTATTTTACTATTCTGAGGCACCGCGTAGTAATCAAATAGCGACAGCCTATTCTCAGTGATGAAATCTGGTATGCTCTTTGATTGAAGCAGAATTTCAAACAGGTCGGTAAATCCTTTGCCCGACATTCGATAAGGTGTCGCAGTCATTCCCAATTTTTTGGCTCCGGGATAACGGCGAAAAAGTTCCTGATAAGTCTCGGCCAAAGCATGATGAGCCTCGTCAATCACAATCATCGACGGGGCATCGTTAGCGACCTTCTCCCAATTCCGAGCCAGCCATTGGATTGACATTACCTTTACATCGGGTGCATTGCGCTTATCCCTATAGCAAGCTTCCCATGTGGTTGTGATTTGCTCAATCAACTCCTTACGATGGACCACAACCCACACCAATTTTCCATTGGCATAGTTGCTGACCACCGATGCCAGCACATGGGTCTTCCCCGTGCCGGTTGGCATCTGGCACATCACAGCGTTATGCGATTCAAGAGCCTCCAAAACAGCGTCCCTCATCTTACGCTGATAATCGTAAAGCCGAATTGTCATCAATGTTTCCCTCTTTTTCGAAACTACTCAGAAGGACAATCTGTTAGTGCAATACAAATATATTATATTGTGCACTATAAAATCTTAAAATTTGAATTATACTTCGCAACTGTTTTGTGCAAGTATCTCTTTGATTTTAGGAATGCATTGAATACCTCTAAAATCGTATGCATCAGCAAGAAGTCTTTTTTTGCTTAGTGTCCTATCGCGTTGTAATTATCGGTTTTTGTACATAGAGTCGTAGTAGCGCTCGTAGTCACCGGAGGTGATGTTGTCCATCCACTCCTGGTGGTCGAGATACCAACGGACGGTCTTTTCGATGCCTTCTTCGAACTGAAGAGAGGGTTCCCAACCGAGCTCTTTTTGTAGCTTGCGGGAGTCGATGGCGTAGCGCATGTCGTGGCCCAGACGGTCGGTGACGTATGTAATGAGGCTTTCCGACTGTCCATCAGGATTGCCGAGAAGACGGTCAACGGTCTTGATGATTACCTTGATGAGGTCTATGTTTTTCCACTCGTTAAAGCCACCAATATTATATGTGTCAGCGATTTTGCCTTTGTGGAAGATGAGGTCGATGGCGCGGGCGTGGTCTTCGACGAAGAGCCAGTCACGCACATTCTCGCCTTTTCCGTAGACTGGGAGTGGTTTCTCGTGGCGGATATTGTTGATAAAGAGGGGAATGAGTTTTTCGGGAAACTGGTAGGGACCATAGTTGTTGGAGCAGTTGGTCACGATGGTGGGCATGCCGTAGGTGTCGTGGTAGGCGCGGACAAAGTGGTCGCTCGATGCTTTTGAGGCTGAGTAGGGCGAGTGGGGATTATATTTTGTGGTCTCGAGGAAAAACTCTGTGCCATAGGCCATATCGTCCTCCGAGGAGGCGTTGGTGGTGAACGGTGCGGGAACACCTTCTGGATGGGTCAACTCGAGTGCGCCATACACTTCGTCGGTGGAAATGTGATAGAATCGCTTGCCCTCATACTTCTCTGGCAGTGTGTCCCAATACTCCTTTGCAGCCTGAAGCAGCGCGAGTGTGCCCATCACGTTAGTGCGGGCAAAAGTGAACGGGTCCTTGATGGAGCGGTCCACGTGGCTCTCGGCGGCAAGATGTATAATGCCGTCAATCTCGTATTTCTGGATGATGCGGCGCATTTCGTCGAGGTCAGCGATGTCAGCCTTCACGAAGGTATAGTTGGGCTTGTCCTCAATGTCTTTGAGGTTGGCAAGGTTACCGGCGTAAGTCAGTTTATCGAGGTTGACAATATGATAGTCAGGATATTTGTTGACAAACAGGCGGACAACATGGCTTCCGATAAATCCGGCTCCGCCTGTTATAAGAATATTACGCTTCATTTTCTTTCAGGTTTTTAAGGCATTTTTTCAATGAGTCTGTCCAATAGGGGACGTTCTTGCCGAATATGTTTTTGTATTTGGTTTTGTCGAGGACGCTGTAGGAGGGGCGCATAACGGGCGATGGAAACTCATCGCTATGACAAGGTTGTATATTGCAGTCTGCGTTGCCGGAGTATTCTGCTATCATCTTGGTGAAATCGTACCATGAGCATACACCCTCGTTGGAAAAATTATAGATGCCTCCGTTACCTTCATACTTGCGGTTTTCGATGATATCGAAAATTGCATCGGCAAGGTCGAGGGCATATGTCGGAGTGCCGCATTGGTCGAACACCACTTTCAGCTCTGGCTTTGTAGCAGTAAGATTAAGCATCGTCTTGACGAAGTTTTTGCCAAACTCTGAATAGAGCCATGCCGTGCGCAAGATTATTGCTTTCGCGCCTGATTCGGCAATATGTTGTTCACCATGGAGTTTTGTGAGACCATAAACACCGGTCGGATTGGTCGGTTCATCTTCTGTGCGTGGGGTGTTTTCTTTTGAACCACCGAACACGTAATCAGTAGAGACGTGTATCAGCACACCGTCATTGGCTTTCACCGCATCGGCAAGATTGCGGACAGCGGTGGCGTTGAGCAGTTCTGCAAATTCCTTGTCCGTTTCAGCCTTGTCAACATTGGTGTAAGCCGCGCAGTTGACGATTATATTCACGTCGTTATCCTTCACCATTTTGTTGACAGCCTTGGCATCAGTGATGTCGAGTTCTGCTACATCGGTGAAGATATAATTATCTTTAGAATCTTTGGAGACTATTCGCATCTCGTTTCCGAGTTGACCATTCGCTCCTGTCACTAGTATATTCATTTTTTATAGAGGTCTATATTGATGTCAAAAGGTGAATCGAAGTCTTTGAGCATTGGATGCTTCGTGTCCTTCTCCGACAATATTGCCTCCATGTAGTCGATACACCAGTCAATGCCGAGCGAATCATCAAGAATGGAGATGCCACCGTCGGCTTCCGGATGATAAAACTCATCACATTTGTATTGGAACACAGCCACATCGCTCAGCACGGCAAAACCATGTGCAAAACCTTTCGGAATAAAGAACTGACGATGATTATCCTCGGTTAGTTCTACAGCCACATGCTTTCCGTAGGTTGGTGAACCCTTGCGGATGTCAACAGCTACGTCGAGTACTGCACCCTTTACGCAACGAACAAGCTTCGACTGCGAGAACGGTGGACGCTGGAAATGCAGTCCGCGCATCACACCCTTTGTGGAGCACGACTCATTGTCTTGCACGAAATCCACAGGGCGCACTTTCTCATCAAATTCGCGCTTTGAATAGCTCTCGAAAAAATACCCGCGAGCATCCTTGAACACGTGGGGTTCAATGATGACAACCCCCTCAATATCAGTCTTAATACAATTCATAATTTATAATGCATAATTCATAATTGGAGAGGGAATCAGTCGAGATTTTTTTCGCCGGTGCGTTCCACTTCCTCCACCACTTTGAGCAGGTATTGACCATATTGGTTTTTGAGCATCGGCTGAGCCAACCCAATCATTTTCTCCTTTGAAATCCAGCCTTGGCGGTAGGCAATGCCCTCAAGGCAAGCGATTTTCAAACCTTGGCGCTTTTCGAGCACCTCGACATAGATTGAAGCCTCGGCAAGGGAGTCGTGAGTGCCCGTGTCGAGCCACGCAAAGCCGCGCGGGAGCGTCTGCACCTTCAACTCGCCGCCTTTGAGAAATTCTTGATTAACAGTGGTTATTTCTAGTTCACCACGAGCCGATGGCTTGATATGTGCGGCCACATCTACCACCTTGTTGGGATAGAAATAGAGACCGACAACGGCATAATTTGACTTCGGATGCTCGGGCTTCTCCTCGATAGAGAGGCAATTTCCCTCCTTGTCAAACTCAGCCACTCCGTAGCGCTCGGGGTCATTCACCCAATAGCCGAAGACAGTGGCTTTCGACTCATTTTCAGCCGCATCGACAGCCTTCTTGAGCACCTCCGAAAAGCCTGCGCCATGGAAAATATTGTCGCCGAGCACCAGACAAGCCGAATCGTCGCCGATAAACTCCCGACCGATTATAAACGCCTGAGCCAGTCCGTCGGGCGAGGGCTGCTCGGCGTAAGTGAACCTGACGCCATAGTCCGACCCATCGCCAAGCAGACGCTTGAAACCAGGCAAATCTGTAGGGGTAGAGATAATCAGAATATCACGAATTCCCGCCAGCATCAGCGTCGAAATCGGGTAATAAACCATCGGCTTGTCATAGATAGGGAGCATCTGCTTCGAGACCCCCTTGGTAATCGGATACAAACGAGTTCCGGACCCACCGGCAAGGACGATACCTTTCATAATTATTATTTAGTAAAGATTACAATATTGTTCTGATATATGCTCCCAGGTATATCGTCGATTAGCTATCTCGACCATCGTCTCACCCACGAGATTTTCTGAGTTCAAATGACGGAGAATGTCATCTGTCGATTTGAAATAATATGCTTTATTCTCAGTTGTCTCGCGATTGTATACCACATCACACGCAATAATCGGTACGCCGAAGAACATTGCCTCGACAAGCGAGGGATTTGTCCCCCCGCGCTATGTCCATGCATATAAATTCCGGCATTGGAGCGGAGAGCATAAAGGATGTCGAGGTCATAAATAGCATCAAGAATTTTTATATTAGAGAATCTGCTATACCTATCCTTTAGCTGACGCGAATACTCGCTATGATTCCAGTTCCCGATAAAAATCAGAGACCTGTCTATCTTGGAGAACGCCTCAAGGATAACATGACTATTATTTTCAGGTTCGATACGGCAAACAGTGATGGCATATTCTCTTTTGCGCACCCCATATGTGTTCAATGTGCCATTGACAAATTCTTCGGAAAGCTCTCGTTTCACATGGTCCCCACCGTATGCAATCAGTTCCGATGGTTTACCGTATGTCTCGGTGACATAGTCCTGAATACCTTTGTTGTCGGCGACAATAATATCAGCATACCTTACAGCCATGGCTTCTGATGTACGGAGCACCCATTTGGCTAATTTTCCCCACTTGGCGCGACGATGTTCAAGCCCGTCAATATTCACAATAATCTTGCTCCGGCTTAAACGTCTGAGAATAGGCATAAACAGGCAACCGGAAACACCCAGTATTAGGATTACGTCATATCCGCTGATGGCTTTACACATTGAGGCAATGTCGTAAGGAATCGACTGTGCTCCATTGGCATGTAGTCCGACATATTTCAATACCGCACCTTTATATTCTCCACGAGTGTCCGGCATATCCTTACTGGAACAAAACACTGTGTATTCCACATTTTTCGGGCAATGGACTCCAAGCAGATTCTCGACCAAGCTCTCGAATCCGCCATAATTTGCCGGAACGCCCTGCGTCCCGACTATAGCTACTTTCATATGCAATCAGATTTTCTATATGACTTGTATAGATGATGATAGACTCTATCTTTTTCAGGAGGTGGAGTCATATAGTCTCCATATGCATGAGTAAGATAAAAATCGATATTGGCAGCAGCTTTGAATTTTTCTCCGTTAAATTCTACTTCCACCGGATTTTCGATATCGACTTTAGCCGTGGCACTTGCTGTAGTATTATCCCATTCAAGGCAAGCAAGATGAGAACACTTATCATAGTCATATTGAGATATTATCCTATATAACTTTTTTACGAAGTACTCCCGTCCCATCATTTTTACATAAGCGAAATATAACGGTTTTATTAGATTCTTTATGAATCCTTTAGTCCCTCCATTTTTTAATTTTTTTCGAGTAGACAAAAATATTCCGGAAGGATACTTCTTTGTTTTGTTTAATAGATTTCTTGCTTCCTCAATTGAGTTGCCGGCTCCGTCAAGGACATAAATGTCAACAAAAATCCCCATGCCACATGGTTCCTCATTATCAACATCAAGAATATATCGATTATCTATGATGCGTGTCATGGTATATGGATAAGACGGATGTTTGCTACGGTTCCATGGTTCGTATGGTAATAATTCCTCGCGATGATTTTCGAAATACTTCATTAGTTTTTCAAAATCAGGACGAGGCATTATGATATCCACGTCATCATCCCATGGTATGTAGCCTTTGTGTCGGACGGCACCGAGAAGAGTGCCAAAAGCCAATCCATAGTTCAGACCCTCCTGATTACAAATTTTTTTGATAACACATAGTATGTTGAATGAAATCTGTTGGATTTCATTCATTGAGAGAGATTTCTCTTTAGGGAATTTCATTGTTTTTGTCACTCATTATAAAATTATAATATGTATCTTGGCTGTTCTTCACCAACTCACTGTCAAGTTTGTAACTTAACTTGTGAAAGCATGTCGTTCTGCAAAGGTCAGACCAATAATTCTTATCGAATTTCTTAAACAGATTAAGCAAAAGGATATGAGGCGTTGCATTATCAAATTGTGGAATCTTGGCATACTCATCTGGATAGAACTTGCAAGCCATTGTTAGGAAATAATGAAAGATAAAATAATCGTCAATCTTATTTTTTGTCCTCCAGTAATTGTACAACAGCTCTCGTGTCAGAAGTAATATTTGACTGCCTGGTTTCCCATATATTAACCAGGTAGAACACAGTACAGTATGTCCATCTGCACCTGGTTTTAGGCTCTGATAAAAAAATAGATTGCTATTTATGATGCTGATTGGGATATTGTTCGATGTGCATAAAATCGTAGAATCGACCCACATGCCGCCATGTCTAATGATAAGTTCAGTACGTAATAAGTCAGACATATGCGTATTGCTTATTATTCCGGACTCCCATTTTTGAGTTATGTAATCGGGGAATGCCACATATAGAGAATAATTCTCCTTGGTTATAACAATTATCTCCCAATTAGGCAAATGGGATTTGAATGAATCATAGCACTTCCTTACAAGAGAAGGTGCATTGTCAATTCCTTGCCACCAGCAAATCCATATCTTTTTTACAGGAGAAGAATCTGATTTCCTACATACTCCGTCAATAGTTTTCTTAAAATCAGTTGCTCTTTTATAGTATTTTTTGCGTAATCTGTAATATAGTTTGTGTTCAACACCGAGCCTTAATAATTCAAGAGCTTTGCGGTCTCGACCCAGAACAACAAACTGGTTTATGGCTGTAAATAGGGTTCCTGTTCTCAAATATTGTTTAATCAGGTTGATGCCTCCGGCATTTTTTAAGTATTTAGTCCAATTCATTATATCCCAGTTTTAGAAATTATAAGAGATGAAGAATAGTCCCTCCATTTCTTTATTTCATTATTTATTGCGTTATAATCGATTGGATGCAATAATTTATTTTTGAAATTATCATATCCCTCCTCTATATTGGTTGTTCGATTCATACCTAACTGGGTCAAATAATCTACCGCTTTTCTTGCCGGATGTACTTGAACAAATGGCTTATTATAGAGAGTGGAAAACACTGTGCCATGAAAGGTACTTGTTATTATGCATGAAGACCGACGCACTAATGAAAGGAATTGAGTGGGAGATACAATAGCCTGATTGTCGCACCACTTGTAATTAAATCCAACTGACACAACTCTGAGATTATACTCTTTGGCAAAACATTGGATATATTTTTTGAATGGCGTATCCTCTTGATAGCTGTAGTAAATCACGAATGGCTCATTTATTTGAACCTCTTGTTCATATTTTTGCCATTCGCCACTCAAAAGAAGTGTTGGGTCACACACCATGTTTATACTACTATGGCCAATTTCTTCGGCAAACTTGCGGGTGAACTCATCGCGTGCTCCTATCCATGAGATATTGCTTACAATCCCATTTCGCAAATGAGGATAGACGTCATAACTATTATCTGTCGAATAGCCAAGACTCGGAGCATAAGCGATTATATTCCTTGCCTTAATATCTATGCCATAATATTGAGAAGCGTGAGTAAATGATGGATTTTCAATATTCCAAACTTCATCACTGCCTATCACGGCAAGGTCAAGCTCAGGATAATCGTTTAATGATACTATATTGAGGAGTCTCCAATCATTATGATAAGCATACCAACGTTTTAGCTTCAAAATTGAGCGAGAGATACTTTTTGCAAAATATTTTTGGGCAAAAACAGATTTCAGACTATCCCTTACATCTATCATGTATACTTGATGACCTCTGTCAGTTAGAAAGGACTGCATAGCAAATGCTTGCAGGAAACTGCCATAATTGTAAGCGTCAAAAATCGTGAAGATTCCAATTTTCATTCTTATATTTTTTTAACAAGTTTGATAAACCGTTTCATTTCACCCTTATATTTATTGAATGAAATAGCCCCTTGCTTAAATTTAATCCATAGTTTCGAGGATTTATTTTGAATAAGTAATTCTTGGGTTGCACGAATAAAGAACTTTATTTTTTCTGCAATGCTTAATGCGATGTCCTTAGCCTCTGGTGTAACGTAACCTAATCGATGATAAAAGCTGCGCTTGAAGTAGGACTGTTTTTTCTTACGTTGAATCAGTCCAACGCAATTTTGTGCTTCTATGGCGATAGAGATATTTACTGGTTCACAGTGAGTGTTGTTGGCAAAATACGATGTCAAAATATCATCGAGGGTTTTATTGCGTATTATGCAGATTGATGTTCCTAATTTATCATCACGGTGTTCCGGTAACCATGCATCCATAAATACAGCATCAGCAAATTCAGCATATATGTCATCGCAAATATTGCAGGCTCGATAATGGAAAAGCTTGTTAAGATATGAAAATCCAAAGGCTTCGTCAGGGAATCGACTCCTTACGGAATAATACTCTGTAACACGCAGTGTTACAGAGCATTGCCGATTTAAATCGGCAATGCTCTTCTCCCTAAAGGATATACTTTGCACATCTTTGACATTTAATCCATTGTCCAATGCAATGTATTCAACCATATCTTTGCCAGGCATTCCTCCGCACACAAGTCCGAGCAAAAACATGATACGCTCACGCAGTATATAATCAGTTCTTTGTATCTCTCTAATGGCTTTTGCCTGACATGGCAATACCACGATGGCATACTTACCTTCATTATCTCGAATATAGCGCAGCACGCTGGATATTTCCATAGGATAATATGCGGATCGAGAATTCTTCAGCAAATCATCCTTTTCTGAGACTATATCATATTGATAGAATGAACTTTCTGTATGATTATTTATGACACAAACTACATTGTCTACGCTTTTAGTATCAAGAAGATTATATAAAACGGCTGTGAGAAAACCGCCTGATGCACTTGTAGGTCTGAATTTTTCATCATACCCTTTATAACATGAAATGTATTCTCCGGTTATTGGATTGTACTGAATGCCATCATGCTTTTGTGGTATACTAGCTGAATAAATAGGGCACCTTTTTTCGCATAATTTACACTCAATACACTTATCGTAGTCAACAGATGGAACATATTGTCCTAACGGATTATCAACGTATGTTATGCATTGTTTTGGACAAGAATAAGCACATGCCCCACAACCTACACACAGATAATTAGGCTTATCTATTTGTGGCATATTATTTTATAAATAGTTGTTTGATTCTTCTGTTAATTCTGAAAGATAAATCTCGATAGTGGTATTCAAACCATTCATAGGTGTGACCTCTAAATGGATTGTGTTTTTTTATCATCTCGGACGTTATATCACCTTTAAATGGAATAAAGTCGTTTTGTGCTACTATAAATCTATCGGTGAATACAGTTTCTCTATATGGCCGTTTCTGTAGATGAATGTAAGAAAATTCATCGCGAGCCACACCGTCTTCTACTATGTAATAGCGGTAGCAATGTCCCTTTTCATAGGTGAAAAGTTGAAAATCATAATTTTTGTTTTGATTGCCGGCTATTATCATACGTTGGTTTCTAAAACCAATGTCTGCTGCGGTCTCACGATTATATAGTGGCAGATTATTGGCTTCAAAAATCTTATTGATACCATATCTCTCATCAAAAATGCAGGATTTGTTCGTTGATATCACACGATTGTAATCTCCTCTTTGGCTTCCTGCAAGTTTGTATGCGTTATTGATTTCAAACGAGTTCCGATACAAAGACAAATGTCCAAGCGGAAATATCTTGTCATGTTTTTCAAGAATCTCACCACTGATAAATTTTTTCAAGTCACCCCAAATCAAATCAATATCGCAATGGCCCCAAAAATCATAATCATATATAATATCCTGAAAAACAGCACCGTATAGAGGTCTGTAATCACATAGTTTATATGGCTTGTCAAGTGCTACTGGCTTGCCAAGATGGTTTTCAAATTTTTCGCGCACCTTGTCAAGTGAACATTTAATCAATCTTACATTATCCGGTATATCGGTAATGGTCTGGTCCGAAATAAAAATGAAATCAAAACAAGGATTGCGTCTACACGAATCGAGCCATAAATTAAAATAATTAGGTAATGCTCCGAAATAAATGCTTATTATACCGATTTTATACATCGTTTTTCATTTATGATATGTGGAATATCTCCATTAACTTTCAAGATTAACGAGAATATTATAATAGATGCACATCCTATGTAGTGTACAAAGATAGGGCCACCGACTGATGAATATAGCAGCAAAAAGAAAATTGAAAATCCCGCAATCTTGAGTTGTTTATTATACAGTTGCTTATTTACTATTTTAAACATTAACACCAATATAGCTATATATAGCAACATCCCAATCCAGCCATATTGTCCCATTATCATTGGCCAAAAATTGTCGTTCAGAAACTGCTGCTCGTCTTCGTTCATACCCCAAATTTTACTAAATCCATATTGTCTGTAAAGTGGAGAGTAATGAACTTTCGCCATATTGGACCCATAGGTTGAAAAACCGGCTCCTGTTGGAAAGTATTGATTTGCAGTCTCTATGCCATTAGCAAGGAAAAGAGCACGAGGAGTTACATTATCAAGAAAATAATAACGTATTTGAAAGTATCCTCCACAAATTCCCAAAATCGCTATAATTATCAGTGCTTTTTTTGATATTTTATGAAAATGGTCTATCAAAAAAACGGCCATCAAATACGTCGCCATAAATCCTAAGGCTTTACCACGAAATGTAAATATAATAAGAATAATGGTCAGCCCTTTCAATATCCTCAGCGGTTTCCGCTTGTAATATGATACAATATGGAAAATTACCAAGGAAATGATTAGAATTGATGAATAGTCACCTACATTTGAATTAATGAATTTGAATGTGCGTATGCCAAACCTCACCTCTGGAGTCATTCCTATATCAACACCCTGACTGATAATAAAGAAAATGGAACCGAAAATTATGTATAATTTAGTGATTTTGAATATGGGATTTATAATATTGTTAATTTTTGATTTGTTAAGGAGATAGAGACTTAAATAAAATATGAAATAAAATTTAAGAATCGTGAAACAATCAGTGAGATTCACAATGAAATTTTTCTGTATTCCGTGTAAAAATGTCCCTATCCATCCTATAATAGCTACAGAAAATGCTAGATAAAACATTTTCATGACTTTAGGATACTTTTCCAAAATTCTTTTTCGAGTGTAATGATTGATAAACGTAACCAATCCTATTATCCCGAAAACCTCATCTCCATATTCAAATCCATCAATCACCTGACTTAATATGGATTGTGGAAATAAGAATAGAAATAATATGATATAAGAAATCTCGTAGATGTTATACTTTGTATTCATACGCTCATGAGCGATGCTATGGGATAGAGGAATAGAAGAATTCATAACTCGCGGAAAAGTGTTATCCATTTTCCCATTATATTATCAATGGAAAAGTCTTTTGCTCTAACATAAGCCTTATCGCTATATCTCTTACGTAATTCTGAATTGCTCATAAATCCACGAAGTGCGTTGGCAAAGGCTCTATTGTCACCAGGGGCTATCAAAACGCCACAATCATGCCCACGAAGGATTTCTCCAGGACCACAGGGACAATCAAATGAGACTACGGGCAATCCGTAACTCATACCCTCTATAATCGACAGGTTAAAGCCTTCGTAGTTGGATGTGACTGCTAATAAATCACTTTTCTCGTAGACCTTCTCTATGTTGTCTGTCGGATTAAATATAAATATTCGATTGAGTTTACTCTCTTGAATCATACTTTGAATGTATTCATAATAAGGCCTGTCCTCATGAGAACCATATATATGCAATTCCCAATTAGGAAACTCTTTCTCAATATCTGCCCATATTTTAACCAAATTGTCAAATCCTTTTTGATAACTAATTCGGCCAATTGCTAAAAGTATATTTGTATTTTTCCTGTCTCTTGGAAAATCAGCCTCTACGCAGTCATGCGCAGATTCTGTTGAAGCAGGCGAGTTGCGTAAAACGTATGTGGGGGGGGTGATAGTCAGTGGGTTAGGGATACACCGTACACTTTTTACATCATCATATAGTCGTAAATCGTCTTCTGTTAAAGTCACAAGACAGTCATATCTCGAAGCTATTTTAGAATTTTTTTTGAATAAATACTTGGCTATGTATTTTGAAATGCCGTGTTTCTCTTTGTTTCTTAACAAATCTACTGCACGACAAAAATGGCTCTCAATAATCTTTTTGCTTCCATCCTTTATTTTATGCAGGACTGAGGCTTCATATTGGAACATCGATATGCTTATATCTGGTTTGATTTCATTTAGCAATCTACTTAGTTTGCGTTGATGTCTTAATTTCTTAAGAAAATATGGAATACATTTCTTAAGAGGATTCATGCCCACAAGGTCGCGATAATTTATCCCAAGGTCAATTATTTGTATCTTGTCAGAGAATTTGAAAAAAGGCGACCTCCCTTTGCCATCCGTTATGACAATATACACTTCATATTCCAGTACTTCAGCAAAATAATTAGCTTTCACTGACAACACTCTTTCCATGCCACCGGAATAATGAATCCCATATGTCATGTAGACAATTTTCATTTGCGTATACGTTTTATTACTAAAATAGTTGACTTAAATAGTTGCTTTTCATATTGGTTTAAAGAGCATAGATAAACAATTATACCATAGGCGGTTGTGAAAAGCAATATGGCAACCAACAGAGAACCCCAATTACATAATAATTTTGATTCAGGAATTATCATTTTTGCCAATAATGTCAATACTATCGGAGCTATCATTATCTTTATAGTTTCTTTCCAAAACAGGGGAATGTCAATCTTTTGTTTTTTATAGTAATATATATTCATAACTAGCCCCTGACCAAGGATAAGCGCACCTCCAATAGCATAGGCACAGCCCATAATTCCAAAGATTTTTGTGAATACTACCTGTAATATAAGGCTACATATGGAAATGAATAAATAAACGATAGATCTGAATTTCATTTGGTTCCGAGCCTGAAGTATAGTGTACCCCGTCGTTTGGATTGTAGGAATAAACAACGCAGTAAAGAACAATAGAGTTATAGGATAGACTTCAGTATATCCATTCCCTGCCCATAATTTTATAAATGATGAGCCAAAAATATAAAAACCAAATAGTATGAGAGCCATGACAACTGCTTGAATTCTCCCAGTACGTATGAATAGATTGGAAATCGCGACTTCGTTCCCACTGTCATTAGCCATTGCCGTAATTTTTGGAAGCAATACGCTTGATATGGAGCTTGAAAAGGTCATATACATCTGCTGAAGTAATATCGCAACTGAGAATATCGCAACAGCGGTTGTCCCTATTAACGAGCCCAATACGAATTGACCGCTTCCCCAATATACTCTGTCAATTATCTGACTAAGGAAAACCCAAAAAGAATAGTGGGCAATTTCTTTTAGAATTGTAAATTTTAAATTTGAAAACCAAACTTTAATGTGTAGCTTTTTAAAGCAGTAGATGCAGTTGATAAAGAGAATGCCTAGATTGAAAATAGTCTGAACAACAACCATTGCAATTGCCTTATACCCCAAATAAAGAAGAATAACAATTGTCAAAGCTGTAAAAAGCAATCGACATAAAGTGAGTATTTTTTGAAATATAAAGTCTTGATAAGCAACGATTATTGAACCATAAACACTGAGTGGAAATGTAAGTGCTAAATTGATTATCAATAACACAATCATTATTTTTGCCTGAGCAATATCATCTTGTGTCATCTTTGCATCAAATAACCACTCCACATTATTATACAAAATTATACCAACCCCAACCGCCAACAATCCTATTAGGGAATATATCACAATGAACATACCGTTCAATTCCCATTGTTCTTTTTGTTTACCTTCCGATATTAGCTTAGCCGTATAACGAACAATTGCATTACCAAAACCGAAATCAAGAAGCGTAAGATACGCAATAATTGAAGCGACGAGAGAATATAGTCCATACTCATTTTGTCCAAGCATACGGAGCATGTAAGGGGTATATAACAACCCCAATACTATATTAAGTCCAATAATAACATAATTAAGGACTATTCCTCCCTTTATCTGATTTATCGCCATAAGTCAAACGTTAATTTCCAAGCACAGTTGGATAAGTTTCAGAAATTCATTCGGCTATTTCTTCAAGACAGCATTAATGAAGTCTGACTTGATATCATCCCATCGATTTATCGACTTTGGAGTCAGACCGAACTTGGACTCTATAAAATCCTTGAAATCGTTCAAAAGAGGGTAAGTATTGTCTTGACCGGCTCTAAATGCCATTTCAGTAGGTGTGATTACGGCATCGAGCATCTTGAATTCACAGTCATGAGTAAGAAAAGAAAAGTGTTCGTTCTTCATAATCCATGCTGCGCCCATTTCACAAAGCGAAACATGACTTTGATAATAGCGTGGAGAATGGATGAATAGCATAATCAAGTCATGGTTTTCATATTGTTCACGGATGGCTTTAATAAAACTTTTACCAAATTTTACTCCACATCCAGGAAGTGAACTACAAAAAACGTCAATTTCTTCATTCACTCCCAAATTAGTCAGCAATTGCACAAGGGCTTTTGCATAATCTCTGTCATCTGTATTATGGGATATAAAAATTTTCGGTTGTCGGTTATTATTATCCATCGGTTCATTAATAGGTGTTTCGAATGTAGTGTCTTCCATTTCAATCAGTTCTTCTGCTTCATCATTTGCTGGACTGATTTTAGCATTAATTACTTCAGACAGAGAATTAAGAAATGATGATATCTCATCGGGTGATATTTTGCAGAACAAAGTCTTTCCCCAATCACATCGAGACTTACTATCTCCATTTTCGTGAAGTTGGTTCATGTATTGTGAATATGTAGGCGGTAGGCCATTGACAAATCGTTTAATAGCATTATAATAATCCTTGCCGTCAACATAAAAAGGGTTTTCGCCTTTGTCATTGCCTATTACATCCCAAATCAGATAAAATGCGATATCAGGCTTTTGATTGTTAAGGGGTAATACGGCGATTAAATCAATTTTTAATGTAGTTTGCTTTTCATTGATGAAACTATATCCGGTCTGCGTGAATCTCAGAAACATCCCTTCACATGAAAGAATATTGTTGATTACCAATATATTGGCAAAGAGATTTGATTCCTTATTGCTCCACGTGGCATATTTTGACAACGACTCCACAAAAGCATTCGCTTTCATGAATATATTTCCAGGTATTACACCAAGTTTTTTTACCTGCTGCCTTACAAATTCAATGCCCTTATCAATGTCTTTGTTTGTCATAATTACTCAGGTCTATTTTCGATTCTCGATAATTGAGACGATGGTCTCGGATATGGCAGCTGGGATTTGGTTGTACGACTGTTGCCCTTGAATCAAGTGGAGGAAGGAGAGGATTTCGTAGCGGATTCCTTCTCCTTCGAGCTGGTAGAAGTAACGTCGGTTGTCGGCTGGATTTTCGTATCGTACTTCAAAGTAGTCGGTTTTCCACCACGGTGCTGGAACGTAGATGTAGCCTTTGGTGCCGGAGATTACCATCTCACCCTCTGATTTCACGCCTTGTCCAACTTTTATCGAGGCGACACCTCCGTTAAAAACGAATGATAACTTTGTGAAGAGGTCAAAGTCGGAATGTTCTGGCAATGTCTTTGAATAGCGTAGGATATTCTTGCAGTCGGTACCGAATATCTGGAACACAGGAAGCATCGCTGTCGGTCCCCACCAGCAGATACTGTTCCATTGGTATGGTGACAACTCCTTTGACATGTCAATAAGGCTTGTGCAGGTGGTGTCTACCGAAAGCACATCACCTATGATTCCTCCTTTTATCAGAAGCATCATACGGTTGTATGCAAGGGAATAGGCGGTCTTTATGCCGTCCATCAAGACAAGGGACTTTTCTTCCGCTATTCTTTCCAGTTCCTCATATTCCTCAACATTTAAGGCTATCGGGGATTCGCATATCACATGCACACCAGCTGAAAGAGCCTTTCTGACTTGTGAATAGTGTTCCGACGGTATCGAGGCGACATACACTGCATCGCTCTTGGCAAGCAAGTCATCAAGGGTGGGAGTCTCCAAAACCATTGCCTTTAATTCGGTGTCAAGAAATTCATCAGTGGCAGCATAGATGCCGGAGATAGCCACACCGTTCACGAAACGACATTCATTCTTGAATTTGTTCACGATGTTTGTCTCTCCGACGATTCCGATGCGTATTTCGCGGTTATGGCTTCTTATCTGAGTGGAGGAGACACCCTGTGTCCTTTCAAGATAAACGACTTTGCAGTAATCGTTGAGGTAATCGAATTTCCCTACCCAGTCTGAACCGACAGTAAAGATGTCGACTTCATACCGACGTATGTCATCAATCTTCTGACCCTCATACTCTTCTATAATTATCTTGTCGGCAAGCCCGGTGCGACGCACTGCCTCCACACGCTCCATCAGCGACTGCCCGACATTAATCTTGCCACGTGCCATGTCAAAGCCGTCAGCGGTAACACCTACTATGAGGTAATTACCGAGTGCTTTGGCTCGCTCCAGTAGCCGGATATGTCCCTCATGAAGGAAATCGTATGTACCGTATGTTATGACCTTTGTCATTATATGATTCCTTTAGCCTGAAGGTCTTTGAACGCAGTAATAAGTGTGTCGTTATCTTCTGTAGTCTGCGCTCCAAAATGCCCAACACGGAATATGGTTTCTTTCATATCTCCGCCATTTGGACAAATCCATATTCCATAGTTGTCTTTGAGTTCAAGGAATATGTCGTATGCAGAAGCGGTTGTCGGATGTAGAGGAGTCAACGCATTTGACATTGATTCCGAGACAATTTCAAATGGCAGGTCTTTTATCTTGCTCCTGAAGTCTTCGGCCTGGGCTTTGATTTTTGCTATTTCTGATGCAGCACCGCCGTCTCTCTTTATCTGGCGTAGACGGGCATTGATTTGTCTTAGGATACCGACAGCGGGCGTGAATGGAGTCTGACCGCGTTCCGCATTTTTCAATGCGTCTTTCAGGTCAAGGTACATGGTTATGGTCTCGTTTTCATGAACTCGCTTCAATGCCTTTTCTCCGAGAACGATGATTGAAATTCCGGGAGCGCATGCAAGTACTTTCTGCGAGCCGGTGATTATGACATCTGCATTCACCGCCTGCATATCAAGCATGTCGGCAAGGAATGAACTAATCGCATCAATTACGAACAGCATGTTGTTTCTCTTGCAGAAATCCCCAAGCATCTGAGAATCGTAATGAACCCCGGTTGAAGTCTCATGTATGTTCACAAGCAAGCCGGTATATCCTTTCCCTTCATACTCTTGAAGCATTTCTGCTGTAACGGTATGTCCTTGCTGCAGTTTGATAGCCGTGTAAAGAATCTTGTGTATATCACAAATTTGGGTGAATCGGTGTCCAAAAGAGCCACCATCAATCACAAGCAGCTTGTCATCAGATGTGAAAACATTCATGACAACAGCCTCCATGGAAGCCGTGCCTGAGCCGGTGATAAAAACTGCCTTTGCCTCTTGCGAAGCATTGAGAAATTCTTTCATCAACGCCTCATTCTCCAGCATTATATTAGAAAACTCCTGAGTTCTGAAATAAGGAACTTGCTCACCACCTATGGCGAGCACCTCCTCGTTTGACATTACAGGTCCGACTGTGAAATTTAACATATTTCTTTTGTTTTAATGATTAGTCTTGAGCCATTTGTTACAGTCTTTGAAGAAGCTCCACACAATCATTATCAACAGTAGTCCTACTGGGAAAGCGGCTATTATGGTCACGCCCTGCAATCCATATAAGGAATTTTCGGCGAATAGAAGACCGATAGGCAGAAGTATCAGCATTATGCTCCAGAATCCTCGGATGCCTTTTGCCGGTTCTTCGTCAGGGTCTATTTGCTTGTAGCTGTATGATGAGGTCACGTAGGTGATGCCGTCGAGTGTCGTACTGTAGAATGCAATCATTGTGATGACGAGCAGAATCAAAGCCAATGCCGGGAGCGGTAGGGTGTTGAATATCATGAATATGGCATCATACATCGACCCCCCCTATTTATAAACTCCAGTATATCAATGTTTTGATTCATCTGTTGGGAAAGTCCATAGTTACCGAGGATTATGAACGACATATATGTCCCGGCAAGCCCCCATCCGAATGAACCGAAAACGGTGTTGCGGATGGTGCGTCCTTTGGAGATGATTGCAATGAAGAACGGTGTGGCACATGCCCATACAAGCCAGTATGCCCAATAATACACTGTCCATGTCTGCGCGAATCCATTCTCTCGGAGCGGATCCATATACGTCGACAGTCCTACGAAGTTCTGAACCATATTGCCCAACGACTGGAATCCGGTCTCGATGATGTATCGTGTCTCGCCTCCGAGGAACAGGAAATAGAACAATATCGCGAAGAATAGATAGGAACATATAGCCGCGAGATTGCTGATACCTTTAAGACCAAATAGAACTGTGACTGTATATATGGTGCATATCAGCAGCAATACTATGATTGTGACTGCCGTGTTGGCGGTGAAGCCGAATACGTAACCCATAGCCTGGGTTAGGAGAGGTGTGGCAAGTGAGAATGTCGTACCTGTGGCACAGACAATCGCAAAGATAGCTGCGATATCAATAATCCTGCCTAACAACCCATCTACCTTATTGCCGAACAAAGGACGGCAAGCCTCTGAGAATCGCTGACGGCGGCGACGGCGCACATGTATCATGAACGCAAAGCATACAGCAAGAATAACGTAGAAACCCCATGCAAGTGGTCCCCAATGGAAAAGGGTGAATGTCGGTGCCCACATCTGGGTTCCACCGAGATTCTGTACATGTTGCTCACCACCATATAGTGCCCACTCAATGAGGGAATAGAACATTATGTCGGCGGCCATTGTGGAGGTGAATATCATCGTACCCCACTTGAAGTTGCTGTATGCTGGGCGGTTTGTGTCACCGAGTCTGATATTGCCATATTTCGGTTTCATGGCAACATACAGGGCGCACAGGACACTCCCAATCGCCAGTATCGGATAATATATTCCTATGGTGTCGCCGAAGAATCCGCGAAGCGTATCAACCACGTTCTTCGACCCTTCGGGTTCTATCATAAATACCGCCATCATCGCAACGACGATTGCAAACGGTATCAGCATCGTTGTCCAGTCAATTTTTCTTTCTGCTGTCGCCATCTTGGTTTCTGTAGTTCGAATGTAATGTATTTAAGTTTGATATTGCTCTGTTGAAACGATCCTGACCGTATGTGCCGAAGTCATCTCCCTTGGCTTCCTTTATGACAGTCCATTGTGCCCACAGGTAGTCCCATAGGATTTGATAGCACAGTATCTTCTCACGAGCATTGTCAGGTATGTTCCCTTCGAAATATTTATCGAGGATATAATCCTCATTCTCTTTTTCGAAGCCGGCCTCTATGAAAAGTGCTGCGAAATCGGCCATCGAATCATTCATTCCCGAATATTCCCAATCGATGAGATAGATTGTGCCGTCAGATGCCTTTATGAAGTTCTCATACAGTGCGTCATTGTGGCATGGCTTCAGGTCTACCCCAATTTTATTCAGATGGTTTTCCAATGCCATGACCTGAGGTCTGACATCTTCCCAACCTGCGTACATGGTTGCCCCGGCACATTCCATCAAACGGTCATATTTCTCTATCTCATGGAAGATGTTGAACTCGTTGCGGAGTCGGATATGGGAGTTGTGGATGCACTGATATATCTTAGCAATCTTGCGCATGTTGTCATGTCGCTGGATTGTCGCCGCATTCAGTGTCTCAGCGTTTTCGACAAAGTCGGCAAGTTTGATGCCGTTACTTGGATTGAAATACCGTATCGGCGGATTCACTCCCAATTCACATGCTGCCGTAGCATTGAATTCCTCATTGGTACGTTCTACCATGCCATCTGAACCATTGCCGGGAACTCGCAGGACGTAACTTTTCCCTTCAAATGTTATTTTGAAGTTCTTGTTGCTCATGCCGCCGATTTGCTCAATCTGCGCCACGTTGACATCCTTGCCGGGAAATATTGTCTGTAGATGATGCCTAAGGTTTTCCTCGTCAAAAGGATTCTCTTTGCGGCATAACGCGCGGTAGAGTCCATTGCTGAGTCTTTTGAAGTCTTCTTTACAATCAACATCTCCCCAGATGACATTTTTGAATTTGATGTATGGACGGTCGAGAGCTTCCGTGACATCCATCAGGAGATACTCGTAGTTGAGGTAAGGGTTTGTCGAATTTTCCCATGCGTGGATAAGCCAGGTGAAAGTATCGTAGGATATACGTGTGACTCCCATCATTTCTCCCTCAAAGTTACGTACACGGTGACGGTCTTTGGTAATCTTGGTCACAAAACCATTTTTGGTTTCGACGAAGCACTCGTCTCCGGAACCACTCTCTTCTGTCATTGCGATGCAGTTTCCTCCATTCAGTTCAGACAAACGTTTGACCACTGTAGATTCAAAGAATGTGTCACTCTCAACAAGAAGGAAATCATCCTTCACCAAATCTTTGCACAATGTAAGCGAACCCATTGATGCGGTAAACTCATAATCCCTGTTGACAATAATCCTCACATCATCAGATGCGTATTTATCAAAGAGATTATGTCTGAAACCAGCAACAATGATTATGTCATCGTAGCCATTTTCCCTGAGTATGCTCAAAGACCTGTCCATAAGACAAATTCCATCGGCAAATGGCATCAATGGATATGGTGTGTCACAGTCTTTCTCTTTGCGTGCTGCAAGTATTACGGCTGTCTTCATAGCTTGCGAATCGTTTGGTCAGAACTGTCAAATAGATATTTCTCACCATCTTTGATAAATGAGAAAGCAATATCTTCTCCGGTATAGTGAATTTTCTCAAATTGACTGAGAGATGCCTCTATGCAATTCAGTCGGAATGCTATATTCTTCAACACGTTTGACCGTGTATCACGAATATATGATTTGTCGAATGTACGTAGTTCATCAATTGAGTCGAACTCATGTATCGCGTCATCGGAATACCTATGAATCTTCATCGGAGGAAGCTGGTTCAGGAATTTTATATAGACATCTTCCCAATAACCTTGTCTGGTTTCTTTCTTCTCGTATTCCTTGGCAAGTATTTCTTTGAATTTCCGGCTGAAATCATTTGAAAAGTAGACATGACCAATCATGTACCACGAGTCTTTCCCTCCGACAGTCACATCGGTTATATTGTCTGCTTCATCAACCTTAAGGCAGTATTCCTTTGTTTCTCCCGCGGCATATAATGCGCTGTAATAACTGCACCGTGGCTCTTCACAGAAAACATTATTTGTGAAATAATTATCAGAGGAACAGATATATGTGTCTTTCATTCTGTCCAGAACACAGATGACAGACGATGTATTGTTATATCGTTGGTAATCCTCATTTAGGACAAGTTCGACACCAAACTTATTTTCAAGATACTTGAACATTTCGGCTTTGTAGCCCGTGACAATAGTAATATCGTTGATTCCCGCCTCCTTTAGCTGCCTTATCTGGCGCTCAATTAGGATTTCACCCTTGACCTCAAGCAATCCCTTAGGAATCTCAGCAGACAAAGGAACAAATCTTGAGGATGTTCCTGCCGCCATTATTATTGCATTTCGCTTATTATCTGACATTCTCAGAATGCAAAGTTCGCAGTGAAATTTACGAACGATTTGTTAAACACGGGATTGTAGATGTATGCCACATTGAGAGGAAGAGACCACCCATTCTTGAACGGCACAGTATATGTATATTTCAGTTCAAGATTGCAAACTGAGAAATCATGCTCATAATTGTTGTAGCAGGACTTGTTTAGTGTGGCACCGACATTCAGTGCAATTCTGTTCTGGTCAAGGAAGTCGTAGTATGTACCTAATTCAATATATGTGGAATAGGCTTGTTTCTCCTTGCCATTATCGTCCACATATTTATCAGCTCCAGCAAAGAAGTTGCTGATTGTAGTGATTAAAGGAATCTTTTCAGGAGCATATGTAATCATTCCTTCAAGCCAATGACCGGAATGTTTGCCACCTCCGAAATATTTGTCTTCCTTATCGTCAACTGTGGGATAGTAGTAATCATTAAAACCTATAGAGAGACCATTCCATGAATAACTGATTCCGAGGTCAACCTCAGCGTATTTACCATTGATGGCATAGCCCCCCATGGCATAAACGTAAAGACCTTTGTATGAATAGTTGATTGAGGGAAAGAGAACAGGAGCAGCATCTTCCGACATCATCTCCATGCCGCGCCATACGTATTTGGTCTGTATATCAAGTCCGAGACCAAACGGCGATTTGATAAGTTTGTCACTCCAGTTGTTGGTTTCTGAAGTCGACGTTTCTTCCTGAGCATTTGCGACATTGAGACACGCAATAGACAATAAACAAATTAATACGATTCTTTTCATTCGTAAGAGATATCTGTTTTATAATTATTTCGTTAGATGGAAGAGAGTCCGATTTAAGTCGATAGTCAGAGTTATAGAGTAAGTTACTTATACCTGAACTTTTTCAATCATTTCGTATTTGCCGGTGCTGACCATCTTTTGTAAGAGGGTAAACTGTCGTTTCTTCTTTTAAACCCAGAGCGTATGGATATACATATAAGGCTTTTAAAACTTCCATATAAGTATTATATACAGGCTGAAACAATGATAATTTCAAGTTGCTATGGTCGTATGATTTTTGGCGAAATCTATCTTAATGGCTTGGCTGTCACGCCGAATTATCTTTAATAAAGAAGATAATTATCCGATTGCCTTGACAAAACACGCTTCAACCTTAACCTCAGCCTTGATTGAGTACTTATCTGAAAGCCTGATATATATCTGTCTTATGTCAGAACCCTCTTTAATATCAAAGATTGTGCCTTCATATCCCGACATTATTCCTCCGGTAATAAGGACTTCACGACCGAGACCGACAGGAGATTCCTCTGTCAGTTCGACCTTTATGTCGGGAGTGAAAATGCCTATCATATTTTGAAAGCCTGTCATGCTGCGCGTGTCTATTACAGAATAACCACTGTCAGCTCCGGATGTGATTCGGAAGACATATCCCAATCTTTCAGGCTTGATAAGAGTGTCAACTTTCCTAATATAACGTGGATTGATATAAATGAATACGATATCGGGTATTATAGGTGTGACAGTAGTCACAATTCTCTTTTCAACACGACGCGCGACTTCTTGCTGAGGATAAAACAGCAATCGGTCATCGTAATATTCCGCAAAATTAGTTTTTAGATAATCCGCTAATATATCATAAGCGATTCCACGCCGCAGTTTTATGGCATACCATCTTTTCCCGGAAGGGGCAAACGATTCTGCAACCCGATGCTTTATAGACATTATTTCGTCTGCGGTAAGAATTGAACTTTTCAATAACCGGAAATATTCATATTCCGCCGGAATTACGTCAACTATCCGCTTCAAGTCTGCATACTTCACACCGCACATGCGTGCTTTAGCCATCCACAACGACAGAATTGTTTTATTAGTAAAACCTTCCGGGAATTTAATATTTCTTACCCTGAAATAGAAGTCTAACGTGTTGGTTACTTCCCTGACAATCTGGGGTATACGCTTACGGCTTTGATTGAGGTCAAATATATATTTACGTCTATGATGGAACTCCTCCCACCTGATAATTTCGTCGAGCTGACGAAACTCAGGTATATATTCTTCCATTGTCAAAGAAATCACCTTTTCGATATCTGGCGACGTATTAAATAGCAGATACAGAAACACCGCCAATTCTGGCTTTGATTTTGCATCTGTCATTATCGTGTCAAAGATACCTTCAATTTTTGTCAACTCAGACTGGAGTCGTCTGGCATTGACTGGAGCATCCAATGCACATAATTCCTTGATGCTATCAAATGGATTGACAGCAATGTCGTCGCCATTGCTATACTCCTTATATAAGGTCCTTAGTTTTTCCACGTATCTCTTACGGCTTGTTACGGCAACACCGCAATCAATCATGTCGCAAACCCACACTTTCAATGAGTCTTCTAAGCAAAGTTCGTCATTCTCTTTTACAGAAGAAAGGAAAGACGAAATTGACTTATAATCTAATGTCCGTTTAGACGTCTGATTGAGTCTTATAGCAACAAATTCAGAGAATGTCATTTTATAATTGGTTGACTATCTTTTTGTTGCAATACGAACCATACCGAACCATTTTCTAAGTTTATATAATTCTCATGTTCCCCCTTTCTCGGTGCCTTGCACGCTGAAAGAGGTACTGAAGTACGATATGTATTAGCTTTTGTCATGAAAGGACAATGTTGCTCAGGGTGAGCAAAGACAAGTACCTCTTGTTAAGAGATACTTATATTTTGCAGCATATTGATATATAAGCAAATGTGAGGGTAATATCACGATTTGCTAAACAAAACGGATTTAGACTTCGATTTTGTGGATATTTTTATTAGGACAAAACTTGCTGTAATCCAACTATTTTTATTAATTTTGCATTTGAATTAAGTATCTCTTAACAAGAGAGCATTACATTCGCTAACCAAATTTTGATACTCATAATATTAGCCTCGGCACCGAAATGTCGAGGCTAATATTTGGTCGAAATGGAAGATATGATGAGGTCGTTGGCTCGGTCTAATATGGAGGTGTCGAGGCTTGCGAGGTAGATTTTTTTTGGATTTCGCTATTATGCCCCATTCCCTTGCTGATTATACTGAGGGATGCACCTTTAGTCTTTTTAGCGCTCGCCCAACTGTGGCGTGCCATATAGTATGAGTACCGGATTGGAATGCCGATTAAATCTCATCAGAAGCATCCGAATGACTTGAAATATCTTAACTGCGGTGATGATGTTGAAGTATGACCTTTCTCGTGCAACTATTATACAAGCAATTGAATATTTTGCAAATTCATTTATATGCAAATATAATCTTGATTGAATACGCCGTAATGGTCATGTAACCTATTACCGTCTATATCCAAGTATGGGAGTCTTATCTATGATTTGGCATTATTATACATTACAATGAGACGCATGTGCCGGACTGTTGGTTGTCGATGTGGTCGTAGCGGGATTGTTTGCCGACTTCCCATTCGCGGTTGACAGAGTGGGTGGACGTGGAGTCGTGGGGCATGAGACGAGTGAGGACGGAGCATTGATGAGTGGAGAAGGCTTTGGATTGTTCCGGGTTGTAGTCTGATTGACGGAGAGGGAGAGTGATGCTTCCGGTCGATTTGGCGGTCAACTCCTTGATGCGGTTTGTCAGTTCGGTAGCGTCCTCATGGGTTATGCGCAGGATTGCGAGTTGACGAAGAAAACCGTTTGCAGCTTCGCCTTGCAGTCTCGCATGGCAGCGCAATTCCTCGGCTGTCATAGGGTACGTGGCTGAATACCCATCGGCTGAGACAACTCGTATTGCTCTAACGCCCTCGCGCATTTTGATTATGTTGACACTTGCTATCCTTGAACGGATGTCGCTTACCGGATATTTCAGCAGGACGGCTTCAAATATCTCGGTTGAGAATATGGTGGCTGCTATCCTGATTGCCACATCTTCCCTTTCACTTTCGGGCGAGTTGAAGTACCATGCCGATTGACGTGGCGACATCGTGCGTGTATGCTCTGAGCCGTCGAACAACCGTATTGTCATTTCGCCGTCCACGCCGGATTTCCTAACCTCCATTGCGAACAGGTCGCGGTAAATATCAAATGGACTTGCCTTGCGCTCCTGTCCCCGTGCGAAGTCAATCAATTCTGACAGCTTCATTACCTTGCTACCGTCAAGGGCCATCTTACGGTTATGGTCAACGATGCCGTAGCCACGGATTTCACCATTACGGTCTTTCTGAAAATGAATGTCTATGCCGAATTTGGTTTTGAGTGTGTCAACTAGCACCGACAGATGCCGATGTTCTTCCTGCGATAGTGTCTTGCCGTTTGACCCCTTGATTTTACGGATGTCGGGGTTGACTTTCCGGCGCACATATTTTTTCTTCTGACCTTTGTGACCCTTGACATTTTCGACATTTTGAACTTTTCCGTCAGCAATTACGTCCTTGTATTTCCTGATAATCGCCCGGAGTTGTTTAGCGCGTTCTTTCCGGGTGTCGTTTCCTTGCGAAATATGCCTCACTATCTCAGATAATGGAATTGTCGCGGCCTTGACGCCCCCACGAAATAATACATATCCATCCTCTACACGCTCAAATTTATATCCATGTGAGCGGATTATATTGGCGAACTGCCCCTCAGTGAGATAGCCGTAAGAGAATATCCGATGAATGTCACGGTTGATGTCCGATGAAAGAATACGGTTGGCGGCGGCATTGAGGCGTGCGTAGTCGTGATGGTCTGGTATAGGGAAGCCGTTTGGCTGTATGCGTGTGGAGAAGATATGCACATGGTTGTTGTCGGTATCGTGGTGGTTGTACACAAAATACGGCTGTCTGCCATATCCGGCTTCAGCCATTAGGTGACGGGCAAAGTCGGTCAGCTCGTCAGCCGACATCACTTGCCCCTTTACAGAGGCGGCGATGTGGAACTGAAAGCGCGTGGTCTTGGTGTTGCCGTATGTCCTCGACCGCTCCTTCAGGTATTTCTCAATCTCTCCGGCGCAGTCGAACCCGGCTTCATGCAACAGCTCTACCTTATGACGCATGGCTGCATCGACATTCTCCATAGCCATGAGCCGTGCCACGCCCTCGGCGACCTTGCGTTCATTATATCCGGCACCGGGGAAGCTACCCCCGGATACCATGCCAAGTTTCTTGACTATCATAGACGCTCCTTGATTTGGTTCAGATGCCCCCAAATGGCAGACAAGTCATTGCGGAAGAGCACAAACGGTTGAATATCCTAGGCGAACAATCCGTAGGGAGACACCTTCATACGCTCGTTAATCTGATGGGCGGTTTGATTGACATTAGTTCCGATTTTCTTCAACTGGCGCAGAATAGCGGTAAGCAACGCTGTTATCTCGGAATTGGCTGACGATGGCGCAGCCTCTCCGTCATATTGCAGAGTGGCGCAACGGATACAGGCACTGATGTTGCCGTTGAAATGGTTGTCAGCTTTGGCGCGGATTGCGTTGGCGGTCGCTGCGTCCACGCGAAGCCGTATTATGAAGTTCTTATTATTTGATGACATGATGTTATTATGCTCTGATGCTCTGATACTCTGATGATATTATGTTTTGAAGTCATAATGCCATAAAGACTATATGTCTTTATGATTGTATCTCTTGATTTCATGGTCACATGACATTTTCAGCTATATAAAAGACTGCGAGTTTAGAGCGGGATTGACCCAACTCTATGAGGTGGCGGGATTGCCGTTGTGGGAACAATCGGCATATCTTGCACAGCAAGATTTATACACCTAAGAAGTCTGACAAACTCGCTTTATCGCTCCACATAAAGGTTCTTGTGAAAAGTGTCAAAGTGTCGAAAATGTCAAGGGTCACATGACATTTTCGTGTAGCGTCCATGCTCCTCTTTTCTGAAAATGGCAGAGTTTTTCAGGAACCGTTTTACCGTGGACTCCGACATTCCGAGTGACCGTCCGATGTCGATGGCATCCGAGGTTCGGAAGCCGTATGGCAAAGCGTCGAGGAGTTCGGACTGCCGCTTGTCAAGATTGCCGGATAATGACACGCGGATTACACGGTTTTCCATCTCGCGGAAATACTCAACCAATTCGATAGCCGCCTCCGCACTCCCGGTATCTATCATTGCCGCCGATTCTTCATTGCAAATATTCTTCATTATCCGGATTATCAGGCAGAAGCGCATGAGATAGATTTCGAGTTTCCCGCACACGGCTTTCTCCGCTTCCGACTCGGTAGCTGTATAAATAGCATTGTTGACGCTCTTTTTCCACTGGCACAGTTTCCTATGGGCTTCAAGGGAGAAGGTCAGTTCCATTGGCTGTTCATTTCCCTTGAAGTCAAAAGTAACGACTTTGCGGATTATCCGCTCCCACTGTTCCATGATTCCATCCGGCATACGCTCAGTATCCCATGTAGGCATATCGGTAATGTCAGGATAGACTTTCAGAAAGCGGGATGAGAAGCCGTTGACAACGCGCTCACCACCGAATTGCTTTGCAAGCCGTCCCGGTTGGGTGCTTCCGATAATGGAGCAATACGGGTTCGGCAGGAAGATGTGTTCATCAGCGGATTTTCGGATATACTTGAAAGGAGTGCCACTGAACGCGCTGAGAAAATAGCTCTCATCCGAACTGTTGTAGCGGTTGAAGTTGGCAAACAGGCTTTCAAGTTCATCGCTGTAAAGGATTATGCCTTGCGGATTGTCACGCATGGCACCAATCAACGCTTCGATGGTCGCATCGACAACCACATGACACCTGCGCCTCGGCCGCTCCATATCTTCCGGCAAAGACAGCGCGGCACGCTCTTTCGGAGATTTTGACTCCCATTGCTTGTAGGCTTTGAGTTTGACGCAATACTCGCGGTCATACTCATGGTCGAGGTTGAGCAGAGGTGACAGGGCGAGCCTGAGTGGTGGTGTCTTGCCGCAACTCGGATAACCGATAAGTGCCACATACATAATAGGTCGCTCAACCCATGTAGCCGAAAACCGAACCGTCCAACGGTTGCCCATTGCAGCAGCGAAAGTGGTGAACATGCACGCGGCTATGAAATTGACATTGAAATGCTCAAACTCAACCAACGTTTCCACGATATTGCGGATAGCCGTAGGAAACACGCTAAGAGGGAAAGAGGGCACTTCCTTTTGCAGTTTGCTTTGAGGGATAACAGGCTCATCCTCATGCAACCCACACTCCGGACGCTGTGGTGTCCGTCTGTATCTTGCTGAATTATTGTAATTCATTTTGTATGGTATTGTTGATGTGTCAGCAGTCTGGAGCATCCCACTGAAAGAGGTGGGATAACTCCGACTTCGTGCTGATAGGTAGATTAGGTTATCTCTTTCTTGGCATTGGCTTTTGAGATGCAAGTTGCAGTGCGAGGTCAGCGTCAATGATAATTTTTCTGCCAACCTGTGTGATGGCTTTGTCTATACGTCCGCTTTTCTTTATGCGTATGGCCGTAGGTTTGCTGCATGAGAATATCTCGCATATTCCGGCGATACCATAGACATAGTGCTTGGTTGCGGTTGGTTCATTTGCCAAAGATTGGTTTGTGTTTGTGTCGGCAGTTTGTCGTGAGAGGAACAACAGCTCTTCTCCCGTCATCTGCCACACAGGTTTTGAGAGTAATGTCTGTAACTTCATGTGTGTAAAATGTTATTGGGGTGATAGGGCGGTAAAGGCAACGTGTTACACTAAAGACAATATAGGGCGATAAAGGCAATCTGGAGTATGGCCATACTATATGGTGTCATGGATTGACAGCGCAAAATTAAGTATGGGTTCACAAATTAAAAGAAATTCCGAACACTTTTCTTCGTTTTACCATGTGATTTTAGGATTGACCGCGATTGGAGCAAAATGCCCACGTCTGAATTTCAGTCACTTACACAAATGGACTACTCCCATAAGGACAAAGATGGCATGGTTATCTCATTCTCTCGAATGGAACATAAGGACAGATTGATAAAATATGGATAGGGTAGCCAATATACAGGACACATAACCACAGTGATTGTCCGGTTAATCTAATGAACATAAAAGAAACCGCGTTCCACATGCTTGATTCTTTGTGACGCCAACGGTTTTGTATGTGCCTCGGTTCGTTCCCGATGTTGTATGTGTTTTTGTATGGGATAAAAATTAAAATCGCTATAACTTTATGAGCTACAGCGATTTAATCTTGTGAATAAGTGGAGCTGGAGGGGTTTGAACCCTCGTCCAGTCGCCGAAACAATGAGCTTTCTACATGCTTATTCTCATCTTGGTTTTCATGTCAAGACAGGCAAGAGACGACCAATCTTAACCTTATCCTCTAAAGATCTCGGCGATTATCGAGGCTTTCCTCGCCATATTTCCGATTTACCTGCACCACCGGTTCGATACGTCTCGGAAAAAGGACAATCGGGTGATGTCTCGTCTCTGCAACTGTTGCGGAGATAAAGTTAATCTACTGTACTTCGATTAAGCAGCGAGAGCGTAGTTGTTTTCGCCATTTGAATTTTTGATGTCTCTGATTATAGAGTGTAGGCATCATCACTCTGCATGCTTACCCACCACCTCAAAACGCTGTCAAAGCCAGTCAGCCCCATGAGTTGATAGTTGTCACAAAGTTACGAATAATACAAATACGAACATATCACAAACCTACTATTTAACAAATATTTAACACCATCTCCAAATTCGATTACAAATACCGAACAAATCATAGCAACGCATTGTTGACATATGGATCGGTAAAGAAGATTGACATTTTGTCAGTTGCAACTGACAGCGTAGCATATTGGCACGACATTTGCCTCTTTCATTAACCGAGAAATACTCATTATTCTTAATACAACTAAACTAATAACCATATATTCACTATGAACATCAAGCCATTAGCCGACCGCGTGCTCATCCTCCCCACCCCTGCGGAGGAAGTAACAGCAGCAGGTATCATCATTCCTGATTCAGCAAAGGAAAAGCCCCTGAGAGGAACAGTCATTGCCACCGGTAACGGCACTAAGGACGAGGAAATGGTAATAAAGAAGGACGATGAAGTGCTCTACGGAAAATATGCAGGCACTGAAATCGAGCTTGAAGGCACAAAATATCTCATAATGCGCCAAAGCGACGTTCTCGCTGTAATCGAGAAATAATCCACATCCCTACCTCTTCCAAATAATAAAACTTTATAAACAAAGTCATCATGGCAAAAGAAATCAAATTCGACATAAAGGCTCGCGAAGAACTCAAAAAAGGTGTTGACGCTCTCGCTGATGCCGTAAAGGTAACCCTCGGACCCAAAGGCCGCAATGTAATTATCGAAAAGAAATTCGGTGCACCCCACATCACTAAGGACGGTGTGAGCGTGGCTCGTGAAGTAGAACTTGAAGATCCTTTCCAGAATATGGGCGCACAGCTCGTTAAGGAAGTTGCATCCAAGACTGGCGACGACGCAGGCGACGGCACCACTACAGCAACTGTACTTGCACAGGCCATCGTAAACGTAGGCCTAAAGAACGTTGCAGCCGGAGCCAACCCTATGGACATCAAGCGCGGTATCGACCGTGCGGTAGCCATCGTGGTTGAAGGCATCAAGGCACAGAGCGAAGAAGTAGGCGACGACTTCAAGAAGATTGAAGACGTGGCACGCATCTCTGCAAACAATGACGAAGCCATCGGCCACCTCATCGCCGAAGCAATGAAGAAAGTGAAGAAAGAGGGCGTAATCACCGTTGACGAAGCCAAAGGCACCGAGACAACTGTCGACATTGTAGAGGGTATGCAGTTCGACCGCGGTTACATCTCACCCTACTTCGTCACCGATACTGAAAAGATGGAATGCGTGATGGAGAATCCTTTCATCCTCCTTTTTGACAAGAAAATATCCAACATAAAAGACATTCTTCCTGTACTTGAAGCCACAGCACAGAGCGGACGTGGACTTGTGATCATCTCGGAAGATGTCGATCAGGAAGCCCTTGCTACCCTCGTAGTCAACCGCCTCCGCGGATCACTCAAGGTATGCGCAGTAAAGGCTCCTGGATTCGGCGACCGCCGCAAGGAGATGCTTGAGGACATTGCAATACTCACAGGAGGCACAGTGATCTCCGAAGAGAAAGGCATGCAACTTGCAAACGCCAATGTAGAAATGCTCGGCCGTGCCGAAAAGGTCACCATCAACAAGGAGAACACCACAATAGTAAATGGCGCAGGCAATAAGGAGAACATCGCAGCCCGCATAGCCCAGATCAAGACTCAGATCGAGCAGACAACAAGCGACTATGACCGCGAGAAACTTCAGGAACGTCTTGCCAAACTTGCAGGTGGCGTAGCTGTGCTCCACATAGGTGCACCCAGCGAGGTAGAGATGAAAGAAAAGAAGGACCGTGTTGACGATGCTCTCAGCGCAACTCGCGCTGCCATAGCTGAAGGCATTGTGCCTGGTGGCGGTGTAGCATACATCCGTTGCGTAAAACTTCTTGAAGGTGTCAAGGGTGCCAATGAGGACGAGACCACAGGTATACACATCATCCTCCGCGCTATCGAAGAGCCTCTCCGCCAGATCGTAGCCAATGCAGGTCAGGAAGGTGCTGTTGTGGTACAGAAAGTCAAAGAAGGCACAGCCGACTTCGGTTACAACGCCCGCACCGACAACTATGAGAACCTTATGGCTGCCGGAGTAATCGACCCAGCAAAGGTAACCAGAGTAGCACTTGAGAACGCTGCTTCCATCGCCGGAATGTTCCTCACCACATCATGCGTCATCGCTGAAAAGAAAGAGGACAATCCCGCTCCAGCAATGCCAGCACCAGGAATGGGAGGAATGGGAGGCATGATGTAATAAGCAACACTTCCAATAAATCATAACTTATACTTATAACAATTGCGCTGACAACATGTGGCTGTCAGCGCAATTTTTCATACTTCAGCAATAGCCTACTACAATAAACTGTGTCAGATGAGTGATAGCTAAATCCACTTTAAATGCATAAAAAGTCCACAAATTCTCAATAAAATGACAAAAACCATAGTCACACACTTGTACATGCCACATAAAAACACTACCTTTGCACATCCGTTATCGCAAACAGCTTAACACAAATTATAAGCCAACCGCGAAAACATGGAATGATGGTCCGGTAGCTCAGCTGGATAGAGCATCTGCCTTCTAAGCAGACGGTCATGCGTTCGAGTCGCATCCGGATCACAGAAGGGTCACTTTTCAGTGGCCCTTTTTTCGTGTCCGTAAGTGACTGATGTACAAGTGTTAGCAATTTTATAAAATCTTGATTTATAAATATTTAGCACAAACCGCATTTCCTGCCGATAGCCAAAGTTAGCATTTGTTAGTTCGGAATTAGCACATTATCTTTGGTACAGATTTCGTGAATGTACCACAAAAAAGTACCACAAATGTACCAGCATTTCCATCAAATATCAGCCGTTGTCTCCTGCCCCGGTCTTGCCATAGCGACCGGAGCCTGTTCAGAGTGCCAACTCTCTGATATTTGCTATTTTGTGCTAAATGTTTCCAAAAGATTCGGGGCGTGCAACAGCCTCGTTGCCGGATGCGTTGGAATGGTATGTGGTACACGTGTGGTACATTTCCCGGAATTTGTGGTACACGCTTTTTCGTGTACCACATCACGAGAAATTTTAATGTATCATTCTTAAAATCTTTTACTTATGGCAGGAATACCACAGATCAAGATTGTTTTCGACCGCCGCAAGAAGGCATCGGCCGTCAACCCCGGCACCGTGGAGATCGAGGTGTCGTACAACCGTGAGCGCGTCCGTCTCTCCACCGGAGTGGCTGTACTCAAGCAGCAGTGGAACGGCAAGGAGGTGGTCAACCACCCTCAGGCCGACCATCTGAACGAGCAGATACGCCGTGTCTATGACGGTCTGCATGAGAAGATGTCGTCCATAGCCTCGACAAAGGGCGAATACGACCTGTCGCTACTCAAAAAGGTCAAGAAAACGAAGTTGCAGGGTTCGTCGGCAAGTTTTCTCGACTGGCTGGAGGAACGTATCGACATGCGCCCGGTCACGGAGTCAACACGCAGGCAGCACAAGGTGATGCTCAAATGCCTGCGCGACTTCGGGCTTATACGCTTCTTCAGCGACCTCACCCCAAAGAACATCAGACTATGGGACGATTTCATACGCAAGCGCGTGACGGCCCAGGCCTCGGTTCATGGCTATCACAAACGACTCAAACCTTATATCGTGGAGGCGATGCAGTTTGAAAAACTGGAGTCCAACCCCTACGACGGCATGAGGATTTCCCGTGGAAAATCGGAGGGGATAAAATTCCTTACCGAAGAGGAACGTGACCGTGTGGAAGCCCTCGAACTCTACGGCATGACCGAGAAAGTGCGCGATATGTTTATCTTCTCATGCTACACGGGGCTGGCGTACTCCGACCTTGTGAAGATCAAGAAGTCGGACGTGTTCAGGCAGGGCGAGGACTACTGCATACGAGACAAGCGTATGAAAACCGGTATGCCCTATACGATTGTGCTGTTGCCTAAGGCGATAGCCATACTGAAAAAGTACAACTACAACCTCAATCTGATGAGCAACCAGAAATGCAACGATCAGCTGAAGATAATCGCCAACCTTGCCAAACTGCACATCAACCTGACAATGCACGTCGGCCGCCACACGTTTGCGACGTGGGCGTTGACAAAGGGCGTGGGTATCGAGACTGTGAGCAAGATGCTCGCCCACTCCAACGTGGCAATGACCGAGAAATACGCCCAGGTGCTTCAGACGAGTGTCATACAAGGCTTCGGTAAACTGAAATAATTTCTATTGTAACGCCGGCACAGCCGTCACTTCTTCCGGGAGGTGGCGGCTTTCTCTTTTGCCGACAGTTCAGAGCGTAGCCGCTCAATCTCCTTTGCCTGTTCATCAATCCGTTTTTCCAGACGTTCAAGCCGGTTATTCATCGGCCCCATGAAGGCTGTCATGTTCTTTATGATCTCCGCCATGTCAGCGAGGATATATGAGAAGCGGTCCATCTGCGGTGGCTCCGGATCCGCTTCCGGCTGTCGTGGAGCTACCTCCTGTATCATGTTCCCATTCCCGTTCCATATCCAATCGAAACTCAGGGGCTGGTATATGCTGCACAGGCTTTTGACAAAGCGTTCCGTCACTTTGGATTTGCCGGTTATCACCTGCGACACGACGCTGGGATTATAGCCCATCTTTTCCGCTATGGCGCGGTTGGAGTTGAACAGCCTGTTGTCCTTCAGCCATTCCATCGCCTGTCTCACCCTATTTCTTATGCTGTCCATAAACTTGCGTTTATATTTTATAATAAATTTGATTAGGTATTTCCAATAATAATACTTCAAACAATCATTTAGCACGATTAGTTTGTTAGTGTTATTGCAACTACCTAATTTAGATTAATTATTTCTAATTGCAAAGATAATCATTTTTCTAAATATAGCTAATGGTTGCTAACAGAAAAAATGTCAAACAGCTTATAAACGGATACGACTATGAGTGAAGACCGACGCATAACAATGAGGCTCACGAGGATTGAGAACACCCTTGAAGAGATAAAGCGGAACATCACCGCACCGGTGCCTCCCGACAGGAAGATAACCGTGCGTGAGGCGGCGGAGATAATGCACTGTTCAGACCAGCGTGTACGCGACGCGATACATGACGGCTCCCTGAAAGCGGAACGTAACGGACGGCGTTTTTTCCTCTCTCTTTACGATGTGAGGGCGCGTGCCGGTTACGCAACACTTGAAAAAAACGGCAGACCTGATTCATTTAATCTTAAAGGACGAAATTATGACTACACAACAGATCAAGGAGATTGACTCCAAGTGCCTTAACGACTATCTCGCCACGCTACCCCATACTGACCACCGTTTTTTCGTGACGGCGGTAGTAAGAGCCTGCGGAGAAGGTATCAAACGCAAGACATTCTACAACTGGAAAGCCGGATGCTGCTGTATACCATCCTTCTGCAAGAAAGAGATAGAGAGGATCGCCGGATGTGTGGTGTTCCCGAAGGAACTCTATGTGACAAACCGCGATGTTGACACTCCAAGCGGAAAAGCCTGAGGCATACGTGCCAACTTCCATATATATGTACCCCAAGAATATAAACAGCCGAAATGAACCGTTCATGGATACCCGTAATGCACTATCTCCGCGACGTGGAATGGCTCTACTCCGAGAGCCGGATGGTACATCTCTGGCTGGAGATACTTTTCCGCGTGCAGAGATCCAAAGGCACATACCCCATAAAAGGCACGACAATAGACATCCTGCCCGGTCAGTTCGTGGCCTCGACACGAAAACTGGCCGCCTCGATCGGAGCGGACAAAGATACAGTAGGAAGATACATGAGGATTTTTGAAGCGCAGAAGTGGATACGGCGACTTGAAATAGGCAACGCGACTTTATACACGGTGCTTGTCATGGATCAGATACCCGGCTTTTCAATCATGGCTCCACAGGATACAACGGCTATTGGGCCATCTTTAGAAGCTCAATCCCCCACAAATGGGGACACTTCTTCCGACACTGTTGGGGACACCTTTGGGGACATATATTATATAGATAATAATATAAATAAAAAAATAAATAAAAATTCTCTCTCTCCCGCGCGTGAAGGAGAAATTTTTGAATTTTTTTCAAAGGATACGGCTTCGCTAGACGAAATAGCCGGAGCCTTGCACAGCGAAAGGAAAATACTTGAAGATATGCTGCCTGACTTTTTTCAGGAGTGCAGGATCAAGAAAAAGAACCATCCGACCGTACAGGAGTGCAAGGATCATTTTTTCAACTGGGCCCGCGCCCGATTAGAACGAGAACGGAACAATGGCATACCCAAGGAAAATAAACCCGGCGGAAGCCGTCAGGGAAATCAGAGAAGCTGCAGAACGCCGGTCAAACCGAACTGTGGACTTATCGAGGATTAGCGGATACAAGACGCTTTTCATGCAGTGCGCAGTTGCTGTCTGCCCCGGCTTCATAGTGAGGGAAGAAATGAAACCTGCCTACAACGACATCGTGCATTGGGCGGTGATGGATTATGATGGGAACCTTGATCCGGACAAGGGGCTGCTTATATGGGGCGACATAGGTACGGGCAAATCCACCATGCTGGAAATCATCAGGGAGTTCTGCTACCTTGTGAGGCCGATCGTCGACGGAAACCGGTATAATTTCCGGATAAACAACGTGATTGATGTATGTGCGGATTATGCCGACGAGTCCATACACGGAGGCTACCGGGGCATCAGGCAGTATATCGACAGCCCGAGAGTTGCGTTTGACGAACTTGGCAGCGAGACAGTGCCGACAGGAAGATACGGGAACTTCGAAAATGTGATGCAGTACATCTTCCAGTCACGCTACGACAACCGCTACCACCAGTTCACCCATGCCACCACCAATTTCACGATCGACCAGATACAGGATGTCTATGGCGAGAGGATATATGACCGCTTCAAGGAGATGTTCAATTTCGTCGCCCTGCGGGGAAAGACATTCAGGATAAACACTCAAAAGAACATGAAAAAATGAAAGACAACGTACAACCTACACCCATAGATTGGGAACAGCGGAAATATGACCTTGCAGTCGCGCTGTATTATCACGACATACGGCTGTCGGATGTAGTGACTCCGGAGAACCGTCTTGCACGGTGGCCAGCGCATATCAGCCTCTCCGCAGAGATGGCAGTGGAAGCCGCCGAAGTTTTCATAAACGAATACCGCCGGCAGGCGGTGATGGAAAGTGGGGAGAAAAGCCATGCGCCCTGATTTCCACAGGATAGTCCCTGATTTGCTGTATTCGGTGATGGCGGCGAGAAAACTGCTCGGCATAAGCCATACGACCATTTACGAATACATGAGGCAATCGCCCCCGGTACTCCCATACCGCCGCTCGGAAAACGGCTGGCACAGGCTGATACTCGGAAGCGACATAATCTTCCTGCTCGACCACCCGCAGGTCAAGCGGGGAAGAAAACGGAAGAACCGATAAATCGGCACTGTCAGTTCCAGAGATACCACTGTGAGGGGCGCGGAGCGGCGAAGGCTTCGGATAGGTCGATGGCGAGTAGCCATGCCTGGCTGCGTATGCCGTCCATGTCGGAGAGTGTCTGCGCATAACGGCTCTCTCCGGCACCCGAAATCAGACACCACTGACGCGCGAAGATGTCTGGTTGGAAAGCGTCGATGAACGACAGTATGTCGTCCACCAGCGAAGCCGGTTTGCTACCGGTCATGTCGGCTGAGAAGCAGAACGGCACTCCGCTCTCGGTATTCCGCCGGAAATCGAAAGAGGTGATGTTTCCGTCTCTCACGTTGGCGGTCACGCTCCAGTCGCATTGTGCGGCAACTTGGATTATGGTTTGTAAAATCATGTCATTACACGTTTATGTCTGCCACGTCCGGCATGGAGGTGGCAGGCCGAATTTTGAAAAGTAAGGCTCTATTCACCGCATGGGGCAAAGTCAAGTCCCTCAAAGGCTTCAAGCAGAGTGCCGACAATGGACTCCGCGTCCTCCATGTCGGCTACAATATCCGAGATACGGTATGGCGCACCGTTCTTGCCGTGTCCGTCATCGCCAATCCAGAGATATGCCTCCTCATCGGGGTCATAGTTCTCGTAATATTCTCTCACTGACTTTATCAAAGTATCGGGGTCGGCATATCTCATTTCTGCCGAGAAATTAAAATCCTGCCCTGCCTTTGTGTATTGCGAGAACTCAAACAGCCATAAATCAGCGTCGAGGTATTTTTCAGTATGGACGTGCCAGCCGTTAGCTTCGGCACATTCGGTTATCATGTCGATTATATCTTGTATATCCATATTCTTACGGTGTAATGTCAGCCGTGGCGGTTGTGCCACGGCTGATGTGTTCGGTCAATCGTAGAGGCGGTTCAAGAAGTCTTGAAGCCTCTTGTCGCTTATCTGCCCTATGGGGCATGGGGTGAAATACGGCATTTGTATCACTCGGATAATGCCGAAGCCTTGTTTGCGGTAGTCGAGTTCGACATCGGCAAGTTCGTTGAGCGACACATAGCCGTATTCATCTTCGCCGAGCCCGACCACTATGCAGTAAAGGATTGTATCGTCTCCCTCTTTGCCTCCTTCAAGCACAAACCAACGGACATTTCCGATAGTGAATATCGCCACACACACGGCATTTCTCTCCTTGCCGTCCTGCGAATACAGAGGATAGTCCTTTATGGCTTCCTCAAATTTCGGTGTCAAAAGTCTGTTCATAGTCAGTCAAATTCAATTTCATCTTCGTAAAGTTCAATCCTCGCGCCACTGCTTACCTCGATGATGAAGCGGTAGCCGTTCAGTCCTACGATTGTGCCACGGTGGTAGCCTCGCCACGGTGTCAGCAACTCGCACTGGCGTCCGTATTCGGGAAAATCGGTATCGTTCATACGCTTTTATCCTTTAGTTCCTTATATTCGGGGTCATAGATTTCATCGCCGTTCATCAGCGTGTCGTACATCATTACCGCTCTCCGGGCTGCCGTCTCGTTCCGCTCGTCATAATAGCCGGTGCGGTAGTTAACAGCGAGCTGACGGATATAAGCCACGCACACCTTGAAAGCCTGCGACTGCAAATAGCGGTGTATTGTGGCGAGTGCCTTTCCTGTGTTGGTTGCGGATTGCATTTTGCCGTTGACAAAGTTGTCAAACGCCACGACAAATCCCTTGTCGTTCTTGGATATTGCTATTCCGTTATAATCTTCCATAGTGTATTTGTTTTAGATTGTTGCCTGATTGTAGATTGAGGGTTCGGAGGTCACGTTGTAGATGTAGTTGCCACAGCGTACCAAAAGGCAGTCCTCGCCATAGTACAGTTTTTTCATGCCCCTAATGGAGCCGGAGCGGTGGAAATTGGGGAACTGCCCGATATTTAGCCGTCTGCCCTCCGCTACTTTCATTCGTTTTACTCGCATAGTCCTTTGATGTTTGAGCGTTTGAGTTAATATTTTCCCTTTTGTTTGAAGCTCTTTGAGCTTCTCCGGCAGGGCTGGCCGTTTTTCGTGCAGTTCCACAACTGCGGCCATAAGGGAGGATAAGGCAAGTGTGGAGTCAGCGGCAAACGAGGGATACCCAAATTGTTTGAGGCACGAGAAGAACTTGTGGAGGCTCACGAGTGCGGACGCCGACCACAAGCGCAGCGTCACTTGACGTTCCTCCCGGACGCAGTAACTTCGCACGTCAAAACGCCTGTCCCTGCCGAGGCTCAATGCACACAAGAGAATAGAGACAATCTTGAACTGATGTATTGACTCATAAGACTTGACAGCGCTATATAACGGCAAATATTTGAATATTTGCCGTTATATAGTTATCTTTGCATCAGAAAATGAATACAATCAATGATTGAGACGAGAGCAGCCATATTGACGTATGCGGAAAATCGGGAATCTTTCCGGTTTGCCGATCTATTTTCATATCTAAACGGTATTATCAACATATCAAAAGTCACGCTTTCCTGGTATCTCAGGGAGATGGTGAAAGATGATATCCTGTTCAAGCTTGGACGCGGTATTTATACAAGTCGGCAACATCAGTCAACGTGCTATACTCCCCAGTTGCGAGAGAAAGCGCTAAAATTAGGAAAACGCATTGGCGGAACATTTCCGTTTATAAAAGTTAGTGTCTTTGACGGGCAGGTGCTTGCCGATTTCCAGCATCATCTTTCATCGAATAATCTCATTTACATTGAGGTTGAACGCGAAGCGATGGAGTCAGTCTTCCATTGGCTGAAAAGTGAAAGATATATAGCCTATCTTAATCCAAATAAGGAGTTTGTATATGACAACATTGATATTTCCAAAGAAGCTGTTATCGTCAAGCCCCTCATATCAGAATCTCCACTTACTGAGATACGGGGAATATCAACCCCAAGGATAGAGAAAATTCTTGTAGACATTTTGTGTGATGATGATATGGATTATCTCCATGGCTCGGAATGGCATTACATCCTCGATCATGTCATGAATACATATTCCGTAAACCGTTCAACCCTCATGCGCTATGCTTCCAGGCGCAATGCAAAGGATAAAGTCGGGAAAGCCCTCGAAAATCTGAACACCCATGATTAAGGAACAATGCTTCACAAAAGACTGGTTTCAGTCCATGTCTCGTAAATATAGATACAACGATCTCGGTATAATCGAGAAGGTGGTAAGGGCATACGCCCTGCTTGATATGCTTGCACGTTCAGGCTGTCCTTTCATCTTCAAGGGAGGTACTTGTGTGGGGCTGATTCTCGGGGATGGCACAAAGCGACTGTCAATAGACATTGATATAATTTGTCCTCCGGGTACAAATGTTGAGGAATATCTCGATAAGATTAATGACTTCGGTTTCACAAGAACTGAGCTTAAAGAGCGCAGACAGGCAGGCAAAGACATATCCAAGACACACTCCAAGTTCTTTTACCAGATAGCCTACAATGACAGGTCTAATCAAGAGTCCTATATACTGCTTGATGTTCTCTATGAGGATACGCATTACAACCAGGTGAATGTGGTTGATGTGATAAATCAATTTATAGAACTTGATGACGCACCATCTACCGTAAAAGTACCGTCCATAGGAGATATACTTGGCGATAAACTTACCGCATTTGCTCCGAATACAACCGGTATTCCTTATTACAAAAACGGCAATCCTCATTCAACCGAAATCATGAAACAGGCATACGACATAGGCCGTCTGTTTGATGCGGTTGATAATCTGGAGATAACAACGAAATCTTTTCATCGTATAGCACTTGTGGAACTTGGTTATCGTAACCTTGGTAGCGATGTATCAATAATTTTCGATGATATACGCCAGACAGCCTTGCTGATTGCCACAAGAGGATTATTTGGCACCGGAGATTTTTCACTCCTGCAAGATGGAATAAAACGACTCGGATCATTCATTTTTGAGAACAGATACTTCATAGAGGATGCGATAGTAGATTCTGCAAAAGCTGCCTATATAGCAACCTGTATAGAGAAAGGCATCACCAATATTCAAAAATATAGTCTCGAATCTGTCACTCAAGAAATGAGTATATGTACGGTTCTCCCGGCAAAGTTGAACAAACTCAAAAAGAGCCGCCCGGAAGCCTTCTATTATTGGTATCTCATAGATAATCTGATGTAAGTATAATATTCCATCGACTAAACAATGGCAAATTTTCGCAGGTTCTGCCGTCATTTAGTCTTGCCGATTCTCCTTGCTAACATAGCTTCAAAACATAAGAAATATCACCACCGATTGTTTAATGTATACAAAATATGTAAATTGAATGAACTATTATGCAGATAGATTGTTGAAATAATAAATTTATGGTTCTTATAGTATATGGTTATTACAATTTTACCGCAAGATGAAATAAGATTCGTGAAGACGATTTCTGTCGTACAAGAAATTGGAGGTGTGCCGCATAGAGCCGAAATGATATATTTAAGAAGGCCTATGCCTAATTATAAAATGAAACCGGCTTCTAATCCTGATGAAGGTCTGTATTTTGGGAATAAAGAAGAACGATATCCCTCGGATATAATTGATGATCTGATCTTAGAGGGTGTTAAAAAGGTCTACTCTGAGGTACATGTCAGGACGTCATTACTTTTGTTTAATACAGAATTGGATCATTATAAAAGAATTTTGCCAAACTTTCGGCAAGAGAGTTTCTCTATTCGAGTTTTTCCTCACATTGAAGACATTGATGAGGTGATAGCTTCAGGAAAGACATCATTCCCTGGGTTCTTAAAGAATTTGATTCTTTATTGTTTCCCGCACGAAACACAATTTTTTCAAGATAATTGTTCTATATTAGAATACGCTATTGACAAAGAAAACGAAATAACAGACTTATGGAAAAGGTTAGAGGAAGAGGTCTCGTTCTTTAATTTATAGAATATAAATAATTTCCAAGCAGGCGGTTTTGCTGAGGGTACGAAGCAAAACCGCCCGACCCTCACGGGCAGAGTGCGGTTAATCTAACATTTCTGAATTATGCGGTTGCCCTTGCTTTGATAAAGCGATGAGCATTGGCATTTACAAGATTTACAATGCGGTCGTGATATTCGGTGTTTTTGTTACATACACCTCGGCTCTGTACCACTTTATATTCTGTCAGTGAAAACTCAATAGTCTCAATGCGGTTGCCGTTCTTATCGTGTGCCGACAGAATTACTGAGTTCTCCTTGTCATAATACTCACACTTGAATACGCAATGGTGCATAGCCTCTCCCTCGGCTTTATATGCCTCAATGGAGTCAAGCACTGAGATTTCAATATCATTATCCTTGATGACGATACCGAAGAAACAAGACTTATTCTTGAAAAAATCCTCCTCCTTTTTCTTTGCTTTGAGCAACTGCTCGGCTTTTCTGCGTCTTTCTTCATCGGCGGTTGACTTGTCAAGCCAAAAATCGTGTTCGGCTCTAAGATTGGTAGGGCATATATATTTGGGGCTTCGCGTGTCACGTCCGCACTTTTCAAGCAGGGTTATGAGGTCGCACCATAGACTATAATCTTCAATCTTGTAGCCGTGACGTGTTGCAATTTTGTGGGTGTTCCAGCACTTGTCAAGCATACGTGGATTGTCAATAAAATACTTAACCGCCTTTTGGTTTCGGGCTTTCATCAGCGTCTCAATCCTTGCGTCGTTCAGTAGTCCTTTCATAAGGTCAAATGGGTGACAATCGGGTAATGTACCTTTCATCCCGTTTCTCTTCAGTTTCGGAATGGCCTTATATTTGGGATAGTGCCAAGTATTGGCGATTATGTGATGAACTTCGGTCATATTTCTCAGTTCAATGGTAGAACCCCAATTAAAGCAATCCCGATAACATCCGAGTGTCCGTACCTTAGATGTCAGTGCGGTCTGTCCTTTGGCATTGAGCCAAAGACGGCACACCTCATTATGGCCTACACTTATACTATTTCCCTTTTTGAAGTATGCCGACAATAGAAATACTCTCTCTACTTGCAGTCCGTCAATGGTGTCAAGAATGGCAAAGTAAGTACCCTCCTTATGGGAGCGTTTGAAAGTGTCCTTGATTTCAAGTTCGTGTCCACATTTAGGGCAAACTACATATTTGCCTTTTCCCTTATGTATGAACTTATGACCGCAATCTCCGCAAGTGGTTCTACCGCTCGGAACCCGGAAAGCCGGGTGCGTTATTAGATTTCTCACTCCCCACTCAAAAACTTTGGGGGCTACGGCGGTCAGCCTCACATTAGAGGTTGCTACCTGCTTTTCAAACTTGGTTCTCGCTTTCATTATTAAAAATCATCAAAGAGTGAGAGTTCGGGTTGTTTGGTTTCTTGTGGCTTTACCGTCTTGGGCTTGGAGTTACGTGTCTGCAACTTACGGAGTTCCTCCTCTTGGAAGCGTTTGAGGGTGAGTTCCCTCTGTTGTGTCTTTTCTTCCTCTGTGAGTTCGATATGGTGATTAACCACTACGTTGCACTTGATAGGCTTGCCGATTTCAAGTGTCGGCTCGTCTATGACGTGGACAGCCATAGAGTAGATTTCAGCATCGGCAAAGCCATTACACCCCGAAGCCTTGACCTCATTGAGAATGTAGGTCACAACATCATCAATAGTGCGACTGGTGGTTTCGTACTTTGCACGAAATAGTGTATCCTCTTGTGCTCTCTTGTCAAGATAGGTCTTGATAGCGACCTTGAATTTTTCTGTTCCTTGCATAATTCAGAAATGGTTGAGTTCTAATTCTTTTCCCTTTTGTTTGAAGCTCTTTGAGCTTCTCCGGCAGGGCTGGCCGTTTTTCGTGCAGTTCCACAACTGCGGCCAAAAGGTAGGATAAGGCAAGTGTGTAGTCAGCGGCAAGCGAGGGATACCCAAATTGTTCGAGGCACGAGAAGAATTTGTGGAGGCTCACGAGTGCGGACGCCGACCACAAGCGCAGCGTCACTTGACGTTCCTCCCGGACGCAGTAACTTCGCACGCCCAAACGCCTGTCCCTGCCGAGGCTCAAAATCTTCAAGGGAAAGAACCGGCCACCGTTGACCTTTGCCGTTTCAAAGTGCCAGCCTTGAAGCGGCCGAAGTCATCGTTTGCAGACTGGTATTCCAAAGAAAGGCGACAACGCGAGAGTCGGGCGAAGGCTTGCCCTCGCTTTGCTCTGGCGTTGTCGCCGCCTCCGGCTTCTGCCGGACATCATATCCAAAATCAGAACTGCCCGAAGCTGAATCGGTGTGAGACACGGAATCAGTCGGGCAAACGGTAAACACCACAAGGCGATGTGCCGTGCCTGTGGATCCGCGGGCCACTGACACGGCTTATCGCCTAAATACTCACATCATTTGGAAGCAAGCGGTGGTGATAAGGTTGTGTGAGGTAATACGCCCGGCGCACTGCCTCACGCTCCTGTCGCCACGGCTTGCAAGCCCTTAGTTTTCCATAAACCGCAGTGGCAGCATCAATTATCTTCCTTCAATGTGACATTTGTCCTATGATATTCGGATAAATCTTTGTTTTGAATGACAGTAAAAATCCCGATACAGATTGCATTGACATCTTGTAATTTATTAATTCAGAACTGCAAATAAATCCGCCCATCATTTTTATAGGCATTTTTGCAAGCAACAAAAAAACAAAAAAACATATTCAGTGACACAAATACTTGGATATTCAAACGACATTGTTTAACTTTGTGTTTTTAATGGAAATAAACAAACTGTTACAAGGAAGATTAACGGATTCTCAAAGATATGAAAGAATACCTCAAAATAGTTGATTTTGGACCGATTTCTGAAATTGAACTCAACAATATATCCCCGCTAACCGTTTTCATAGGCAAATCCGGCAGTGGTAAAAGTACCATTATGAAAGTACTATCCTTGTTCAGATGGATGTATAAACGTGTGAATTTGCGCTCATTTATAAAACATTCAAAAATCAAAAATACAAAGATAGGATTCAAAACCAAGCCTTTGCTTCGAACATCAGGACTTCTTGAATATCTCAGACCTACATCTCAGATAATTTATAGAAATGGCCCATACGAAATAATTATGAAAAATGGTGCCACAAGTGCAAAATTTGTAGTGGTGCGTGAAGATTTAAGTCTTGATAAAATAGTATTTATAAGCGACAAACGATCTATAATTCCCGATCTCCTGGACAGTTCAGTGGATCGACATAAAGATAATTTCTATCTGCAAGACACGTTAGAGAATTTCCGTACAGCTTATAGGTATATCTCAGAACTGAGCCTTGACTTTTTAGGAGTTAAATTCAGTGTGCAGAAACAGAAAAATGGCATTAATGATTTCAGGATTTCAGGAAACGGTGCAAATGGAAACTATTCCATTAAATTATCGGATGCTTCATCCGGAATTCAGACTGCGACATCAGTAGGACTTATAACTGACTATTACTCAACCAGATACAATCTTGAAGACTCTCTAAACAGAGCCTTGTTCAGTTATTTTGCCGACAATGACGATTTGAAGAATTTCCGTGCAGGCATGAACGTTGGAGAGTTTCCAAACCGTCGAGTTAATATATTTATTGAAGAACCTGAACTGAGCCTCTACCCGAACAATCAAATTGAAATGGTTGACTTTCTAGTGAACCGTTGCTTTTCAACCAAGCATCAGTATGATATGACGCTGATGTTGGCAACCCATAGCCCATATATAGTCAACTATTTGAACCTTCTGATAGCCCGCTATAGAGGTAATGACAAAGAGACATCAATTAATCCAGATATGGTAGGTGTTTATTTAATTGAGGAAGGAACGCTGATAGATCTCAAGGTGCAAGATTATAAAGGTATGCCTCTTATTGAGGCCACACTATTGTCTGATCCCATATCTGACATCTATGATGAATACGATAAATTTTCACGATAAAACAATGTCGATATGAGGCTCGTTGAAATACTGAAAGATAATGTTGCTCAAGCTGTGGTGAGACGCAGAAAAGAAAGTTTAGGCAGTTTCCCGGATGAAGTTACAGTTGATTATGAATTAATATCACTACATGAATTTGATATTCATGACTGTAAACCTGATAGATCCATCCTATGTGATAGAAACTCACCAGATCGTGCTGCCACATATATAAACGGTACATCATCAGCTCCACATGACCTGTTGTTCATAAAGTATGAGGAATTCATTAACCAATTCAGAAAGAGCTCAAGTGTGGATTGGTCAAAAGATTTAAAACGTGCAGACTATATAGTAAGTTTATCTGTGAATAATGAATGTTTCATTATACATGAACTATCAATTGGAAATATAAAAAGCAAGAGATCTGACGCAAAAAGTCAATTTATCGGTACAATTAATTTCCTTATGAAGATTCCGGAGGCAAAGGAATATATTGACGGATGCACTATAAAAAAATGCATTGTCTCAGCTAGAGGATGTGATGATATAAAACCATCTCCTCGTGGAATTGCAGCAGGATTTAGCCGACCATATAAATTTATACCGAACCCTTGTGAAATTAAAATCCCCTCTCTAAACAAATTAGACTTCACTATTTGGAAAGGGAACATTGTCCATATTGCCTAACAAAAATTGATTTTCTCAAACGTACCGGAGTTTGAATAAGATTCGCAAATTAAAAAATTTAAATGAACTCAAAAAAGGAGTGGGTTCGACAGATAACCATAGAGATTTATTATTTAATCTATATTCCGATCGTGATAACTATAAAGTTTATATTAATCTCAAAATAACGATAGAAACTTTCATCAAAACAAATTTATAGGTTCGTTTTCCATACACGGCTTGGCGGTCGTTATGACATTCCGGATTGGGAGTTGATTGGGTTTCAGTCAAACCAATCGGGGTTGCTATCGCTAAGTATTGCGACAAGTTCGTTGTCGGGCAGCTTCAAATCACTTTCGGAGGTATAGTAGAAGATTTCTTCATCGACACGCTCCGCTTCCTTGTCGGCGAAGCCGTTGCATTTGTCGGTGATTGGATAAGGCATAAGTGCGTCAAGCAATTCCAGCCCACCGATGATAAGGCTCTCGCCCTCGTTGCTTGTAACGATACGGCAGGTATAGTCCGTGCCTTTGTAGTTGATTTCGGTTGTAGTCATATCTTTCGGTTTTATGCACCCTGCTCTCCATGAGGATTGCAGGGTGCTGTTTATAATTCAGTCTATATCAATTCCGATAAAATGTTCATCATCAATAAGGGCATAGTAATATCCGTTGGCACAGCCACGATACTCTTTACTGACGCCTGCGGCAATATCTCCGGCTTTATAGTAGTTATAGTTATCGTCCTTTTGCTTGACCTCAATCCATAGGGAACCGTCATAACCACGGAAAGTGAATGTTCCGGAATTAAAGTTGCGTCGTTCTTTGAGAGCCTTTCTGAACTGTTCCACCGCCCAATAGCTATATCTGGAGATAGCGTCAAGGGATATAATCTCTCCGTCGATGCGAGTACCGGTGGTAAGGCGGTTCTCGTAACAGTCCTTTGTCGGGTCAGCTTCAAGACACTTGCGTACAAATGCAGACGGAAAAGTTGCACGCGAGGCATAGCGTTGGAATTTGGCTACTATATTCGTTGTCGGTTTTGTCACTTTGGAGATAGACAGCCAACATTTGATTTCGTTTGGCTGTATCGGATAGCCTCTCCTGCGAGAGCGTTTAGCAAACTCACATACCTTACTTTCAGTGGAGAGGAACAAACGTCGGCGTTGAGTGCCAATGGGTGTTGTGATGTCGAAAACACCATGATTGCGATATAATATCGCTGACACATCTTCGTATTTCATATCCGTGTGATTTGGATTATCGTTTGACTTTCGTGAGATAATGGTTACAAGGTCATCACATGGCAGTCAGTGACCTCGGCAGGTAGTCCGAAAGCAGGGAAATGGGAGAAATATGAGTGGCACTCTACCTCGGCTTCGGAAGCAGTGGTGACGGTCTGCACTTTGTTGTCGGCATACCACCTGTCAATCATCGCAATTTCATCGTCTGTCAACCCTGTCGGGTCTCCGTTGATTAGATAGCATAACGCCCATGTAGGGATAGGCTCGATAAAGAACTCCATGACTAAATGTTTTTAGTTGTGATACCCTAATATTGCTCCGATGTATAGTCTATCGCCCTTTTTCAGTCGCGCGATAATATCCATTAGGTCAGCGGAGCGTTCAGCCGTGCCTGCACCACCATAGAACTCGGTCACGAAAAGAGCGTCAACGCCAAGCGGATTGATAATGGCTTTTTTCAGTTGCCCTATTGGTCCGTTCCATTTCATCACGTTTGCAGGGGTAAGTTCGGCAGAGATAGCCTTGATGTTGTCGAAATGGGATTTTCGCCATATTGCGAAGCCACCATTGTAGGTAAGGGTGCTTTCTTCGATGGGCGTAAACATACCTTTCGGCAGTATATGTTCAAGAAGAAAACGGATGTCGAACTTGCGTCCGTCCTCGGAGTTTTCGTACAAATAGGATATAGAGGCGTTTTCTCCTGCCACTATACGGTCGCTGTTCAGATAGTCGTTCTCGGCTATCGGCTCGGTGCTGATTTGATAAATAGTGCTGTGCATAGTCTTTTGGGGTTTGAGCGGTTGTGTATTTTATACTACGGTTTAATTCTTGTGGTCTTGCCAATTTTTGTGTCAGGGTGAACTGGGAACTCCCAGTTCACTTCATCATCAGGTAGAGAGGAATGTATGTCACTGCCTATAACCAATCCGCAGTGTTTTTCAACATACTCCTTTGCCTGTGCCTCGTTTTCAGCCTCTATGTCGAAGAAGCCACTGAATATGTACTTTGTTCTGACTCTGAATTTTGCCATTGTTTTTTGATGTTTAAGTTAATTTTCTCCCTTTTTGTTTGAAGCTCTTTGAGCTTCTCCGGCAGGGCTGGCCGTTTTTCGTGCAGTTCCACAACTGCGGCCAAAAGGTAGGATAAGGCAAGTGTGTAGTCAGCGGCAAGCGAGGGATACCCAAATTGTTCGAGGCACGAGAAGAATTTGTGGAGGCTCACGAGTGCGGACGCCGACCACAAGCGCAGCGTCACTTGACGTTCCTCCCGGACGCAGTAACTTCGCACGCCCAAACGCCTGTCCCTGCCGAGGCTCAAAATCTTCAAGGGAAAGAACCGGCTACCTTTGACTCTTGCCGTTTCAATGTGCCAGCCTTGAAGCGGCCGAAGTCATCGTTTGCAGATTGGTATTCCAAAGAAAGGCGACAACGCGAGAGTCGGGCGAAGGCCTGCCCTCGCTTTGCTCTGGCGTTGTCGCCGCCTCCGGCTTCAGCCGGACATCACATCCAAAATCAGAACTGCCCGAAGCTGACTCGGTGTGAGACATGGAATCAGTCGGGCAAACGGTAAACACCACAAGGCGATGTGCCGTGCCTGTGGATCCGCGAGCCACTGACACGGCTTATCGCCTAATTTTTCATATGATTTGGAAGCAAGCGGTGGCGACAAGCCCTTAATTTTCCAAGTATCGCGTTCGATATATAGGGTTTCCTGAAGAAGATACTTTGGGAACCTATGAGTATAAGCCACCCCACGCTTCGGTATGGGGTGGCTTGCTCAAACATAGGGGCTTGTCGCTTTATGCAACAGCTTCTTCGCAGTACCTTTCTTCTTCGGTCAGTATCGCTTCGGCTTCTTCTTCCGTTGGCTCGTATTGGATAGCCTCGGTCTCTGCCTCGGAAGTGTCGGGAGTGGTATCTTCCGTGGTTGGTTCAGCTTCCGGCATAGGTTCTTCTTGGGGTGCGTCCATGGCTTCCGGCTTGGTTGCTTTGGGTTCGGCATCTTTGGCTAGTAGAGCCTTGCGTTCCTCTATGCGTTGGTGTCGCTTCTCATAAACATCCTTGTACTTGGTTTCGATGTTAGCGAGTTCTTCCGGCATGTGCTTCTTGGCAAATGAGAGCAGTAGGTCGGCGATCGCATTGTCACGATAAGCGCCCTTGAAATTGTCAATCAGAAAATCCCTGCAGATTATCGCCTTTGTTTTGGCGTTAAGATTGGCGATGATTGTCATTTTCTCGCTGTCGCTGAGTGCGAATTGAGATTTGCGGTCTGTAAGTCCGACGGCCTCGTAATGCTCTTTGCGGAGCGATGAGAGCAGGAAGAAATATATCATCTTGTCCTCGTCCTGCGAGAACTTTGTCTCGGTGATGTCGGCTTCGAGAATTATCTTCTTTGTGTCCTCGATAGTACGCTCCACGGCTATCTCTTTATTGCGTTTGTCCTTTGCCTCCAAATTGGCGATCTCGCTATCAACATCCCCCAAATTACCCTCAGCAGTGGGAATGTAGCATAATGTAATATCGTATCGGCCAATACATACATAAAGCGATGCTTTCCCCTCTCTTGCCATATTCTCGATTGTCGCTCGATCATTTTTGCATTTTTCTTTATTCTGTTCGTATTCTTCAACGGCTATGGAATATTCAACATCGGAACTGAAGCAGTCTTGTTCCGGTTGCATTGGCCACATTGGAAATGGGATTGAATTATTCCCTATTTTTTCAACGTCATAGCCGAAGTTTACAAGACGTTCAACAACCATATCGTTGGAATCGTACTCTGTCTGGCCAAATTTTGCCATCGGAAATAACTCAGAGCCGTAAAAAGCTTTGTCAAGAAGATAAGTGGTCTGCTTTTCTCTGAGGCAAGCGGTATTGGCGCAGTTGCCATCGCAACTGCCCTCGCAGAACAGCAGGAGGTTTCGGGTGTTGTGGGGGCATGAGGCACATGCCGATTTGTCGAATTTGTAACGGCTTAAGTCAGTTGTGTAGTTCCGCTCAATGAGCCGTGCCACATTTGAGGCGTTCATAGTTCGCCAATTATTGTGTACCACACCGTCTTTGAGGTGAGAGTTGTAAACATCAGTCTGTACGTCCTTTCCGTAACGGCTTATTTCGGTTGCCACTGCTACCGTGATTTCTTCGGTGTCAATCAGCCGTGCGATTTCGGGTATGAGGGTTGTGAGCTTTATTCGGGTGCGGATATAGTTCTCGCTCTTGCCTATCTGCGTGGCGAGTGTGGCATAGTCGTAGCGTCCGCTGGCGATTGCAGCCTTTAACGTCTCGGCTTCTTCCATAGGCGTGATGTCCTGGCGGTGCAGGTTCTCCGCAATAGCCTTTTGTTCGGCTTCATCATCAGAAAGGTCAGTATAGACAGTTGCCTTGATGTCCTCTTTCCCTGCAATGAGGGAGGCGCGGTATCTTCGCTCGCCATACACGATTTCGTAGCGGTCGGTGCCGGCGATTGGTCGCACACCTATCGCGTGGAGAATACCTTGACGGCTGATAGAGTCAGCGAGTTCGGTGAGGCTCTGCTCGTCGAAATTCTTACGGGGGGTGTAGTTGCTCGGCTGAATGAGAGCGAGGGAGATTGTGGCTTCCTGTACGTTTGCGGTGTTGGTCTGAATTGCTGTTGCTTCCATAATTTGAGGGTTTTAGATGTTTGAGTTTTTTGTTTTTTCCCTTTTGTTTGAAGCCTTGTGGCTTCTCGCGTCCGGGGGATTTTTTCGATACAATCAAGACGGAGGGCACAGGTGGCGCAAGGCAAGTGTGGCAAGTGAAAAAATACGGAATACCCGATTTGGCACAAATCGTGGAAGGCTGCCGGATTTTTTCATACAGCCAAGCCGGAGGCGGTCGCTTGCCGGCGTCACCGGCCGCCGTTACTTCGTAGCGAAAAACCAACGGCCGCAGAAGCCATGGTGAACATTATAAACGGAAATTTTTATGTCTTGGAACCAAGCATGTAAAGTACATCTCCACACAATGTCAAGATAATATAATCAACCTCGGCTCTCACGAGTCGAGGTTGATGACCATGAATCGTCCTAAATGATACTTTAAGGACGCAGAATCTATATATGTGAATTGTTAGGTTTAAGTATCTTCTTTATTGTAGCAAGTATATTACCCTGTATCAGTTTTTCGTACATATCAAGTTTGCCATCAAGTTCCGATAATAATGTCATATTCGGAAGCACAATGGCATGGTTTGCGATATAATCCTCATTATCGGTTGAAGAATTACGTAATACCATAGACCTGAACGGTGTTAAATAAGCTCCACAAAAGCGACGCAAAGACGTTACTTCACAGTATCCTTCAGAAGTCATCCAATGCCGACAAAGTTCATGGACTGAAACATCGTTCAGTTGATTGATAACTGAGTAACGAAAAATGGTCTCATAGGTTCGCATCAACTGGATATTATCGATCACTTCAAGGGAGGCAAAGTATAGCGGAACACATCTTTTATAAGCCAACCAATCATCTTCTTCGATAATCTCAACGTTTTTTTCACATTCATGACACTTGGCATAACGATTTGTTTCTCGATAAACCATTGTGTTCCCACAAAAGAGACATGTTGTAATGCCATTTCTTTGACGGACAGCAAGTAATGGCCGAGTTCTGCTCATAGCCATATGTGCAATCTCGTTATCTTTTTGTGGAAGTGATTTGTTAATCCGTATTACAATTTCCTGAAAAGGGGTATGTTTCATATTTGCATCATTTTGTATTGGCGGCATCCAGCGAGAGTTTGCGGAAGCGTTTTAGCAACGGCTCCAGTTCAAGGGATGCGCGACGTGCGCGGAGTCCCGCGGCCTTGTTGCCCTTGTCGAGCTGAGAGCAGGCATCTCTCTGGAAAGATGCAGTGAGTTTTTCGATCTGATCAAGTAGTTCTTTCATCGATGTATTCAGTTTAGGGATTTATAAAAGAGGTATTTCAAAAGAGTTGACGACACACTGTGCGTCGTGGTCGAGGATAAACCAGTATTCCGAGCGATAGGGAGAGCCGCTTTCCGAAATAGCCTCATACTCTATCTTCACTTTCCAGCCGGAGAACGGCTTGCGTGGAGCGTCTGGTGTCTCGAAGCCTACCATCGAGCGGAGAGCGGACATCGCCGACATCTGGCGGCTGACAAGCTCGGAAACGGCGTTGTCCTCAAAATCGAGGTTCTGAAGGCCGTCTGTCCGGGACATGACCTGTTCGTTGACTTTCATCATCGACATGGCTATCGCCATTTTCTCGTCGTTGTTGATGTAGTTGCGGCCGAACACACTGTCAGGCTTGCTGACCGCTATGACCTTTACCGATTCCGGATTATCCACCGAAGCCATCAGTGCCTTCTCCGCCACCGACTGCGCCCGTTTCGACGGCTGGCCGAAGTAATGGAACGCATATCCTATGCCGCCCCACATAGCCACACAGCTTATGAGCAGTATGGCAAGTTTCGTTCCCGGCTTCATACCTTTATGACTTTTAGTTTGTCGGGAGATAAGCCGAGTTTGCGGCGATAGACAGAGCCATTCTCGCCGAACATCTCGACCTCGTGGGATGTGACACCATCGGCACATATCTCGCGTACTTCATCGAGCGTCATGAGGTGGCCGGCGATATTTCGCCATATCACGAAGTCGCAGGGGCTTCCCTCCTGCCGGTAGTTGGAGCAGTTGAACGCCTTTGCGCCCACGCGGATCTCGCCGCCGCAACGGGGGCAGCGTGCCACCACCGACTCCATTGTGATAGATCCGTCAGCCGACATGACAAGCACGGTCGGAAAAGTCTTCCACTCCTTCGTGGCGAAGCCATCGAGCAGTATGCTACGCTTCTCCAGCAGTTCCGCGACCTCGGCATCTGCCATCTTGCGGTTGCCGATAACCCCGTTGATGAAGAGTCCGCACTTGCCGTCCTCCCCGGTGTTGTTCTCACAGCGGTAACCCTTGCAGGTCTTCACCACATTGCCGCCGCACACAGGGCAACGGCCGATAATCTTTGTTTCTGTATCCATGTAGAAAATGTTGTTGATAGTTCTTTATCTGTAATTTATCGTGTTCCACTCCCACACAAGAGTCTCCGCGATAGCCTTTCCCGACATTACCGAGGCCCAGCCGTCGGGGTCGAGCGAGAACCACAGGTCGTTCCATGAGAGAGTGCGTATCTGCCACGCCAGCAGCCACAGGTCGGTGTTGATTGTCTCCAGACGTGTCACCACCTCGTTTGCCACATAGTACCGCTCGGCGGAGTTGAGCAGATTGACCTTGTGCTTCTCCTTTTTGCCATCTGAGCCTGTGACAGTGTAGCTACCCGACGTGACAAGCTGTTGCATGAAGGGATATAGAGCCGCCATCTGTGCGGCCGCGTCAGTAAGCTCGTCGGACACCAGCACCGCTATGGCCGTACCTTTAAGGTGTCCCGGCACTGATTTACGCAACAGGTCGCAGTTCTTGGGTATCTCCGTAAGCACCAGTTCACCGGCACGCTTTATCTGGTAGAGATTCTGCATGGCACCCTGGGCGTTGGAAAGATACTCAAGCATCTTGTTCTCGACGGAGTGAACGCGGTCGAGGGCTACTGTCACGGCGGCTTCAGCCGCGATGATCTTCTCCTGGGTTGACTTGCGCTTCTTGTGGATATTGTTAAGCTCCACAGTCTGCGCTATCACCGCCGCCGTGAGCGTCGGGTCGGTCTGTTGCGCCATCATGTCCGCTCCCGGAATGACAAGGAGGGATAGTGCGAGCAGGGCTGTTTTCAGTTTGATAGTCTTCATCGGTCAGTCATATTTTTAAGCCGGAGGCGCGTTGCTCGGCGAGGTTATCGTCACGGTCATGTTTGGTAGGGAGTATCTTGATTGAGGAGCGTTTACCCAGCAGGCAGTCGTTCCAGTCCTTGAAGTCCTTAGGCGGCTGCCACTGCCCCATGCGGTAACGTACGGAGATATGCGGTTCAAACTGGGTGTAGGCGGAGCGGTCGGGCGACACCGGAAAACTCTTGCCTTTGGCCTCCACCATTAAGCCCTCCGGCGTCTTGGTGATTTTCAGCGGAATATCCTCGACAAGAGCCATGAGGCGGAGTCCGTTGATGCGTCCGGCAAGGTCGTTGTCGAAGCAGTCGTATGCACGGGCGTTTGGAAAACGCTCCATCACGCCCAGTACCTGACGGTCGGAGAACGTGCCGCCGAGGGAGACAAGGGCGAAGTCCTCGCCTAACCGTGGACGGTTCATCTGGAAGAAAGCCATAGCGTCAAAGGCGGATTCACAGAAGAACACATGACGCACGAGGCCGTTGTTGCCGTGCGACAGGTCGGCAACCCATGCCGCCGTGGAAGAATTGGTGCCGGCGGCCTTTGATTTGTAGCCGCCCATGCCGCGGATCTCATATCCCACAGTCTTGTCGCTCCCGGCTTCCGTGTAGGGGAAGCCGATGTTGTAGCCGTTGAAATTCTCGTTGCGCCTGTCGGACACAAGGGAAATAAACGGGGCGAGAGCCTTGACCGTATCTGCCGACAATCCACGCTGTGCGAACAGCCGGGGGATATTGGCCGCGTCCAGATCCTTGACACGGTAACGCGAAGGGTCGAACACCTGAGGCGCGGATGCCGAGCGTACATAATCCCGGTCGCGGTCATAATCCGGCTCCGGCATATTGGCGAACTGCGCCATCACTTTCGCTATCTTCTGCCATTCGGTAAGCCCGATGACATTGAACGACGAAAGATTCTCGCGTATGAACGACACCACGTCACCCTTTGAGCCGTCCCGCCGGAAGAAAGTCTGCGAAGCCTTGTCGCGGCGGTTGCTGACGATGATGGTGTCGCGCTTGTCGCGTCCCTCGCCCAGCACAAGCTCGATGTACCGGCCCACACCTGCCTTGCGGTCGAGGCGGTAGCCGAGCGAATAGGCGACATCATCAATACCCACACGCGATTTAAGTTCCTTGAACTTGATCTTATAGTCAGCCGGTGCCATAGCTTCAGACGATTGAGAGTGACTTGGAGGCGCGGCGGTCGATGCCGGCTATCTCCGATTCATAATTCTTGCGTATCGCGCTTCCGAGGAATATATCTTTCTCGCGTTGGTCGGTAAGCTGGAAATACATTCTCGCGGTTGAACGCTCGATGGGCTTCATGCCGAGATCGACGCCGTTGTATGAGGCACGCAGGGCGAAGTCGCCTGAGCGGGTCTTGATTATGGCGGCGTTCCTGAACGGGCATATCTCGTCCTCCAAAGGAGCCATCAGAGGGTCGTTCTTAGCCAGATAAGGCTGTTCGCCGAGCGATATGCGCTGAGCGTCCACCCGGTCGAGTATCATTTCCGAAGCCTTGTTGACATCGGCCATCACGGACACGATGAACTTCGGCTCCTGCCGGAGTGCCCCAATCCATGAATCGAGGTAGGCCGCCGAGTTGTCGGTGACTTTGGAGTCGAAGCCCATGGAGTGGCTTATCATGGCCGCTGTAAGCTCGGCCACCAGTTCCTCTTTCGCATATTTCGGGTCACCGAACTTTGCGCCCGCCTCGCGGTTGAGTCTTTCGGGTGTCATGGTGGAGTGCGTCATTTCGTGTAGCATTGTCGAGTAGAACTCCATGCCGTCGCGGTATATGTCCTCTGGAGTCGCGCCCTTGTTGAACTGCTGCTTCATGGGAAGCACGACAATATCACGCGAGGGGGAATAGTACGCGCCTTTCTCCTTGCGGTCGGCCTGTATGGGACAGAGCCATGTCTGTTCGGCAACCATGCGGTCGAGTGCGCCGTGGGCGTACATACCCTGTGTGTCGCGCATTTCAGGCACCTTGAAGCGGTCGAGAAGTTTCTGCACCCTCTCAGGCTGTGCCTCACGGAAATTGGTCTGGTCGATGTTGTAAACAGGGAACGCCTTGACAAAGGGTATCACGTCAAGATTTTTCCGCTCGTCACGGCTCATGGCGCGGTACTCGTCGGAGGATATTCTCTTGCCGTCCTTGTCCCGCACCATCATGTCCCAGTAAATCACCGGAAAGGCTTTCTCTCCTTTGAGGACATGGGCCTTGAAGTTGTGTGCCTGCTTGAATGTGAGGAACACGGGAAGCTCGTAGCCTTGCGCCGCCGTGTGCAGCTGGAGGAAAAAGGAGTTTGAGCCGGAGTAGTTGCGGCCCATGATGTTCTGGGGCAGTCCGGCGGAGGAGGCTCCGCCAATCCAGCCCTTCTCCCAGTCTGAGCCCTTCATCCGCTCCATACGCTCGATCATCATCTGGGCGAAGCGGTCGAGAGCCTGCTGGCCTGAACTGTTGGACGCGCCGTTAGTTCCAGATGCCATAATCCTCGTCGTCTATCAGCTGACGTTCCAGCATGTCGATCTCGGTCTCATCGTAATAGAACTCGGCGGATTCCTCCGAGGGTTCGATGCCGTGAAGCCCGCACCATTCGAGGTAGGACTCCGCGTTGTCGCTTTCAAGCATGAAGCGGAGGAAGCCGATGTTGCCGTCCTGAAGGAGCTGCACAAGCTCGTCATATTCTAATTTTGCCATAGTGGTATTCTTTTAAGTGTTGTTGGGAAACGGTTTTACATTTTCATGGAGGCTGATTTCTCCATAGAGAGCGGAGCGGCGAGTTTTGTGCCTATCTCATCGTTAAGGTATTTCGCGGCTATCTGCTCGCGTGTGGCGGTCTTGGTCTTGAAGAGCGAGTAGCCATCATCGAAGGAGATTTCCTGACGGGAAGAGCGTCCGCGCCCTTCGCCGAGGTCAACCGACACTTTCCACTTGTTGTCCTCCTTATCCTTTGCGACACGGATACCCTTGGGGTCGATGCCCTCCGGGAGCCTGAACTGCTCGTAGTGGGATTGCAGGTGAAGACGGTCGCCGAAGTTGCGCTCCACAAGCTGTCCGGGAGTTGCCACACGGTCAAAGTATGCGTTCAGGTCCTCGCGTGAGGCGGTTGTTGACATCTTCTTGTCTCCAACCTGTGCGTAGAACTTATATTTGCCGTAGTCAGCGCGGGTCTCGTCGGTCTCCTTATAGACATTGAACTTGTCGATAGTCAGGTTGCCCTCGGGGCCGGGCAGCACATTCGCCACCTGATAGGAGACATCGGGCACCCTCGGCATGAGTTTGGTGGGATAGTAGCGTTCCATGAGCTGCGGCACCGTGAGTTCTTTCTGCTGATAGGCGGCGAGGTCGGCCGGATCCATCTTCTGAGGCTTCAGTTGTTCGCCGTTGATTTTGGCTGTGAAATACCAGTCCTCCGGGTTGGTCTTGCTCTGGTAGGCATGGCCGTGTGTCACCTTGTCGCCGTTGACCGTCACCATCTGAGGCTCACGGGGCTTGCGCTCGGCGGCTTCGCCCTGGGTGGCGGATTGGGATTCTGATTTCTTCTCTTTCGGGGTCGTTTCATCGACCGCGCTCTTTGTGGTCTTTACAGGCTCCTCCTGGGGAGTCTTCTCTTTCTTTTTTCTTGGCATATCGGATTCTTTGTTAATGGGTTGTTGTGATGTAGTCTCCCCGTGCTTCGCCTCCTGCTCCTTTTTCTTCTGCTTGGGTTCTTCAAGCTGCTCGCATATAGCCACTCTCATTCCGGCTCTTACAAGCCGTGGCAGATAAGTGTCGAGTGCTTCATGTGGGAAAGATGCCACATCGACATTCTTTTCTTTGCCGACTGTACGCGTGGAGACTGGTGTACCGAGAATTTCCGACACCTTTTTCGCGTCCTGACGGTAGATTTCGTATGTGCTGCCGGTGCGGAAAAGTAGCAAGGCGTCGGGGTGTTTCTCTTTCATGCGGTCGAACTGATCCATTACGGAGAGTTGGCCCGGCTCTTTTTTTCTTGAAGCTGCCATGTGCGTCAGCGTTTGAGACCGGATTTGCGTTCCTCTTTCTGCGTGGGGTCGAGGCTGATGGCACGTTCCTTAGAGTCATGCTCGACAACTTTCCGGTACTCCCAGCGGTTCTTGTCGGTCATTACCAGACCGAGATATTCGGGGTGCTGCTCGTCATAACGGAATTTCTGCTGACGCTCCCACTCCTTGAGGTCGCCTTTTACGATCTTGAAGCCCTGAGGTTCCTTGAGGTCGATGCCAACCGATACCTTTTCGCCGCCTACCGACAGTTCCACCGGTTTGCCTTCGCGTGCCTGCTGTTTCTGTTGGGAGCCAAGCTCGATGTCGTTGACCTTTTCCATGTCCTTCAACTTTTGCTCAATCTGCACCTCGGTTATGCGGCGGTGGATGATTGACTTCGTTTCCGGGTCGAGCTGGAGATACTGCTGAGTCTTCTCGCCGTTGATGTCGATGGCTTTCTGCAACACGTCGCCACGGCGCAGTGCGTCAAGTTCCTGTTGCGACAGGCGAAGCTCGTTGTTTCTGTCAACAGACAGTTCACGCTGCACGGGATATGCGATCAGCGTGGGGTTGCCGTCCTTGTCGGCGGCGAGCTGGAGTTTGAGGGGTAATGAGATAACCATGCCATTCCCGGTGTCGATAGACACCTGCAAAAGAGGCGTGACCTCCCCCTGCATCAGTTTTTGCTTCACGTCCTGCGGAAGCATATCAGCTTTCTCCCTGTCGATACCCAAAAGGGCGAGTTTTTCATAAGGGAGCGTGTCCTGCTGATTTTTGTTCGGAATTTCCATGTCAATGAATTAGAGGTTATAAATTTGCGGCGTAACCGCTTGTCGGCCTCAAAATTATCCCCACATGATTGCTAAATTTGAAATTCCGAACATTTTTGTTGCGATGGCTTGTGCAGTTTTCTGTTCACAGTATGCCGCAGCCCAGTTTTACACCGTCACAAAAGATTCTCCTGTGACGGTTGAAATGCACAAGAGAGAAGTATATAGCACTGACAATAAGAGTGATAGCGCAACGCCTCAAATATCATCAATCCCGGAGACGGTTATTGGCGTAAAAAATATGCCACAAACGCTATCTGCAAGCATTGTCACCACATCAAAGTCACATTTCCAGCAAGCACCCGTCAGTTCCGGACTACCGGATCTGACCATTCCAAACCTGATTGCCGAGATTGAAAAGAACGGCATAAAATATCCAAAGATAGTATTGGCACAGGCAATACTTGAAACAGGTTGGTTCAAATCCCCGGTCTGCCGAAACAAGCACAACCTTTTCGGGCTTACCAATCCACGCACAGGCAAATACTATGAGTTTAACCACTGGACTGAATCTGTCAAAGCATACTACACAAAAGTACAGTACCAATATAAGGGAGGAAATTATCTGCTGTGGCTGAAAAAGATTGGCTACGCTGAAGATCCGGGCTATATCCGTGCCGTGATTAGGGTGCTTCGACAACTAATCGAGTAGGAGGTGAACACTAATTGAGGTGTTCACCTCTTTCGTGTTCACTTGTCCTCTCACACCACCGTACAAGCGGTTCCGCATACGGCGGTTCCGTGCTTTACCGACTTTGTTTATTCTCGACTCGGTGTCTCGCGTTGTCTTTGGCGCAATTAAGGTATCGTCACTTCTGCCTATTGTCGGTTTCCGACCTATCGTCCGGCAGTTAGCTCCTCTTCGGACATCTGACTACTAAAGACCTTTAACCAAACCATCAGTTACTGCTTGACTGCACGGTTCAGTCCTTCCCAAACCAACCCGTGGTTCGGTACTATGACCTCTGCTGACTTCTCACGGCAAGCTTTACTCCGCAGTTTTGAGTAATTGGGTCGCAACTGCGTCCGTGAGACCTCCCCGATTAAGAGCATAATCTTTGACACTTATACCTGCTTGATTTACGCCACTCGTTCCGAATAGCTATCGGGCTTTGACTTCTTTAGCAGTCTTACCCACGAGCAAACGCCTTGATATCAAGTTTCTGTACGTCAGGCCAGTGCTTTGCCGCTGACTTCCTTCACACCCAATGTCGCCATTGGCAGCTTGTCTTTGGCTGTACGCTTGCCGCTATTAGGCCGCGTTAGGGACTTGCACCCGTTAGATTATGCCCATGTCGGGCGAACTAAAATGACAAAGGCAACCACTTTTGGTTGCCTTTGTGAGTTATTCTGATAACCTGTTATTTAAGTTGTGCTTTTACAAGGTTTGCGATAACTTGTGAGAATTGTGAAATGTCTCCGTTAACGCTGGCATTTTCAAGAGCCTTCATATAATCGGCTCTTAATTCCACAGGGACGATAGTCCAGGGATAGCCACCGGATGCGAGCATGGCATTAAGTATAAAACGGCCCATTCTCCCGTTTCCATCCATATAAGGGTGTATGAAAACAAATATGAAATGACCAAGTATTGCACGAACACGTGCGTCCGGTTCTTCAGACATTAGATTAAAAAGTACCGGCATTGTATCAGCGACAGCCTCAGGGTTTAGCGGAATATGTTTAGACCCTCTGATATATACTTGACTCCTGCGATAGCCTATAAGGTCCGAGGCTTTCAAAATACCGGTGGTTACAAACGGCATCCACATCTGTCTATACCAATGGCTATGATCATTGCTGACAACATCACCGGCGTGGTTGCCTTCAAGAATTTTCTTTATTGATTCCTTTACAGCATTGAACGCTTGATAATATCCACGCGCTACAAGTGCACGCTTATGCTCCTTATCTTCTTTATCCGGTTGCCAGTTCCCGGAACGTACTTTCTCTATAAGTTCCTTTGATACCTGATACCCTTCTATTGAAAGAGAATGGTATGCATCTTCCAGATACTTTTCGTCAACATTGCGAATATAGTTCTGCATATCAACTGAATTTTCAGGCTTAAAAGGGAAATTTTCAATAACCTGCTCACGCATATTTGCCCACATCTGCCGTATTCTCGCTGCATAAGGCGATATTTCAGGTCTATATGGAGTTGTGCGAACTGAGATAAATGGGTCTGTCTCCATGACCTTATACCCAAATTCTTTCATTGTCCTGAGTATTTCATCTGCAAAATCAGCCTGACCATTATTTCGGAAAGCTCCGGCCAGCCGACCGGCGCGGGTAGTCGCTCCAATCTCTACAAGATAACGTAAAACATCTGACGTATCTTTAACCATCGAGAGACAAGTTCTGGCAGAAATCTCGTCTCGCTCGAAATATGCCGGTGAAGCATAGATTAAGGCTTCCTCTAATGAATAAAGCCTTAATTCGTATTGAGGTTCAACATAAGAAACGGCAGGAATTTCACTTTTGATAGACAGGATGGAATGACCATAAGGTAAATTTACTGTATTGTTAGATGCTTGGGGGGCCTTTATAACCAATTGTATTGGAACAGTAGTCTTTCCTGAAAGAATATCAAGGGATTGATCCGGCATCAGAATCCAATCATCATCAAATCTTGAATTGAGATAGGCTTTTATAAAATGCCAATATGATGTGTACCATACAGTCGTATCTCCCTCGCTGCCCGGACGAGAAGGTATGTACCAACCTTTCATAACCTCCTGCAACCATCCATTATCCAATAATCGCTTAAGATGAACGCGAGATAACTGTTCTGTACCTTTTAGTACAAGGTTAGGATTCTGTTGTTGCAGAATATGTAGCTGTTCAAGTGAGTCAGCCATAAGCTGTTCAATAGTCGCCATAACGATATTATTTATATGATTGGGAGATATTCTCGTTTTTATGGAGTAACTGTTACTCGTGATTATTGAGTTAGTGTTGCTCGTTTTTTGCTGAGTTAGAGTTACTCGTTTTTGTTGCAAATGTAATGATTTTATTTGACGTGTACAAAATAATAATCCTCGTTATTCATTGATTGCATGGTATAATATAAATAAAGACAATAGCGTTATGATGGTAATTTTGCATAATTACCGTCAGAACACTTAATAATATTAACAATTACTATAAGTTAATCAATACAATAACCAAATTAACATCAGATGTGCCGGGTATATGGCGTAGAAACTGTATTTGGCCGGTTTGCTTCTTATGAAGCCGCGGGTGCCGTCATATAGGAAAATTATTCCGGAGGCGAGCAACGCACCGGCTATGCCGTAGTGAGCCATCAAAGGAAACGTGAATATAATCTGAAGAATAGCCTGAGAGGGAAAATGTGTCGATGAACGCTCCAACCACGGGCGTATGGTCTGGTGCCGGAGGATGTAGAACACTGCTATCATCAGAACACCGCGCCAGTCATAATCCGTTCCGAGCCACCATGCCAGAACAGCGATACCTGCAATACCGATGAAAGACAGCGGCCCATGTTCACACATACGGTCGAATATGGCGAGTGCCACAACTCCGAGGGAGAGAGTGAACATGACATTATGCGTATCGTCCGCTCCGTTGAGCAGATACCACGGCAATTCACTGACTGCACCGGCAAGCAATAGTATCAGAAAATATCTCATGCGGTCGCGGCTATGCGCGAACCCCTCGGCGACAAGGAAAGCGAACACAGGGAACGCTATCCTGCCGAAGCATCGCAGACAGTCGTACATCGGAGTGCCCGGCTCCATAAGGAAGTAGGCGCAATGGTCGGCCACCATCGAGAGAATGGCGATAATCTTCAACGCACTTCCGGATAAGCGGAGCGAGAGGGGAACGGATATTTTGGCGGTGGTTTCCATGATAAAAAATGTGTTATTCAGTGCCAAGAAGTTCCTTAACCATATCGGCCACCTCCTGGTTAACACGCTTGAAATTGCGGTTGAGCATAATCTCCTTCTCTCGCTCACTGTCGAAAGAATAGATTTTAGGCAACTCCACATAGTTGGATTCCTCCTCCTTGATACGTGCCATATCGAAGTGCGTCTTGCAGAAATACTTGGTTGTCTTGAACTCCTCGGAGTCCTCGATGTCGAAATGCGACAGCATTTTTTCATCGGTGGCCGTGAAGTCACGTGCCGCCTGACCTGCAAGCCAGCCCGTAGCCATGTCAGCGATTTTCGCCGCCGGAACGAGATAGTCCATCTTCTCGGAAATGGAGGTTGAGATTTTCTGGTCGTTTATGGTGATTGATGTCGATGTCTGCTTTGCTTTACCGAAAACATCATTCTGCGCCCATTCAAGAGTCTCCTTGTTTCGTGCCGCACCCATGAATATGTTACCGCAGGTCGTGATAATCTTCTGCATACCCACCTTGCCATAGTCAGCCTCCAACTGCGGAAGCTCCTGAAAACCGAGGGTCACGGCAACCTTGTTGCTTCGCGCCGTGCCGATCAGTCGGTCAATCTTGTGGAAGTACAGCGTGGGAAGCTCGTCAACGATGATACTGACAGGGATGTTGCCTTTGGAATTGACACGGGTTATCAGACGGTTAAGCACAAGAGCGTTCAGAGAGCCGATGACCTGTTCCTTTTCGGGGTCGTTGGCAATCACAAGATAGCTCGGACTCACCGGGTCGGAAATCTTCAAGTCAAAATCATCGCCGGTGAACACCCAATAGGCTTCAGGAGATACAAGGCGTGCGGCATTTACGCGGAGAGTACCCACCATACCTTCAAGCTGGTCGTTGGCTTTGTTTTCGTATGCGGACTTGAAGGGAGCCATCAGCGAGGCTATCTTATCGTCCATCATCAGAATGTCGAACACCTCGGAATACTTGCGTCCAAGGAACGACAGCACATGGGGCATATCCGAAAACTCACCTGTGATAGTGTCCGGCTCAACCTCGTTTCCGTTCTCGTCCTCATACCAACAGCGGTCAATCAGTATCAGCTTACCCATGCGGTCGATATAGGAGAAGCCGTTAAGGTCAACGAACATCTTGTCCTCGTCGGTGGATACGTCGCGTCCGTTCTCGTTCACGAAGTCAAGCATGACCTCGCCGTTCTCGTCCAGAGCGTTGAAATCGTCCCAGTTGCGTATCACAAGCTCCAATTTCTTGCCCTCATGCGATATATAGCGTTTCAGTTTTTTCCCTTTCAGAAAACCTGTCGGGTGGAAATTCACAAAGAAATAGATGATCGCCGCGAGAAAATTCTCGGCCGAGTTGGTGAAGAAAGCCTCCGAGCCGCCCTTTTTCTCACCACCGCCCTTGTTGAGCGAGGCAAGAAGCGTGGCTGCCGTCTCCGAAGCCGCCGCGAGGTCGGGAATGTATTTACGCTGGATTGGATTGATACGGTTGGAATACTCCACATCGGTAAAATTGACTATGCGGAAACCGCAGCCATTCGGCAGATTACCGTAGTGTAAGTTCTTGCAATACTGATAGAAAAGCGTCTTGGCAAGCGTCGGGAACTTATAGTCATATACCATCATGGCGAAGCCCTTTCTTGCGTGCTGCCTAATGAACGGATCTATGATGCCGAAAGACTTGCCGGAGCCGGGAGTACCCAACACAATCGTTCCTCGGAACGGATTGATAATGTTGATGTAGCCGTTGTGCATACGCTTTTTCCAGTAGAATATCATCGGGATATTCACTGAATAAGGGGTATTGGCCTCCTGACGGGACTGTTCAAAAGATTCATTCTCAAAATTAAACCTGTCCTCACCGACCTTGTGGTTGTAATACTTGGCGATACCGTCGAGTCCCTGGTGAACGAGCATGGTGCCGACCACCGAGCAGAAGGCATACAGGACACGGCTTGCCGGGAAGCCGAAGAGCGACATACCCCATGTGCCGTGATGGAAGATGAAGCACAGTCCTACGAGAGTGAGACCTGCAAGCACCGGATATACCACCATAGTCTTCAGATTGAACTTCAATGCCTTTTTCGCTTTGGTGCCGATACATACCACACATATGCAAACAAGTTCGACAACCTTGCACCCGGCCACGGAGTTGAACACCTTGAAGCGTCCGAGCAGGTCGAGTATGAACTGCGTCACGCGGTTGTCAGCCGTGATAGGCAGGTTCATCACGATCTCGATAATCAGGAATATGTAGATACAGCTACGGAAGTAGTTATACATCTGTTGCTGTTCCTTTGTTTCTTCAAAAGCCATAGTCTGGGAACTTATATGGTAGAATTATTGTTTTTGTAATACATTTACACTAACTTTGCAGTATAAAATAATATGGATATGGAAATAGCACTGAAAAAGAACCAGAGCTTCCGCCTTTCCGTGGAACTCATTGACAGATTGAAGCAGCTTGCAAAACGGCAGAACCGCAGCCTTAACAATTATGTTGAGACTGTTCTCCTTGATGCCGCATACCACGAACCTAATGCTGTCACACTTGAGGCAATGGAAGAGGCGGCAAGCGGTCGTCTCCGCAACGAGCCTGCCCTGAATCTTTCCTCGGTTGAGGCGATGGAAAAATCCATGGGATTATGAAAAAACTAAAACCCGGCAGTCAATACAAGAAAGACTACAAGCGTTTCCGCAATAATCCGAAAAAGGTTGAAAAACTGTTCAGGATTCTGGAGTTGCTACAAAATGAGGAGCCGATACCGGAAGAAAACCGTCCTCACCCTCTGACGGGGAATTATGCCGGCCACATGGAGTGCCATATAGAAGGTGATTTCCTTTTGATATGGTTTGACCCGGACACAGATGAGATCAATCTTGTGCGTCTCGGCTCCCATTCGGAATTGTTCGGCTGATTTCAGAAAGGTATCTTGAATCCGAGCATGAGGCCGTTGCGGAACGTGTCGCCATGCAGGAAATTCACATTATTCTTCTGTATGATCGAGAACTCGCATCCGTTCTGAAACACATAGTTGTATTCAAAGCCTCCCTCGATACCGATGAAAAACTTTCTCTCCACCGCTCCGAACTGAGGGCCGAAGCGGACACGGAAGCTGCCGTTCTTGTAACGGTGCAAACGGTGTTTGTAGATTATGCCCCCGTCCCAGTAATAACCTTTCCAGAACTGACCCTCGCCCGATTTCCAATGATTGCCAATCTCGCCATAGACCTCCACGGCGTTGCCGTAGGTGAACGACCTCTCGTAGCCAACGGTGGCGTTGAGAGTTGACGGGAACAGGAAGCCTGCGTTGACGGCTATCTTGTTTTCCTGCGCGGTGGCCGTGAGAGAAGCCACCGCACAGATGATTGCGAATAGTGTCTTTTTCATAGTGCCGGATTATTTGTAAATATGGGGTGAATAGTTGAACGGCAGATTTTTGAGTATGTCGGAGTCGAAGCCGTCGGCGTTGAGAATGTCGTCATACTCCACGGTAAGGGTTATGACACGTCCGCTTATCTGGTTCTCGGATATTTCGATGCGGAGCACCTTCTCGTCTGGGAAAGTCAGCTTGTCGAGCACAAGCACGTTGCGGTAGTTCTTTTTGAACTTCCTGGCAAGGTTCAGCGAATATACCGGCGACAATTCCACCGTCTGCGAGTTTGTGGCCTTGACCTCCTTCTTGTCAGTGAGCTTCACTCGCACCTCGGCGATGTCGTATGCTATCTTCGTGCTGTTCTGAAGGGAGTAGTCGATGAAGAAATAGTTGCCTATCGAATAGATGTTGTTGACAATCGCCTTCATGCCGTTGGCTTTGGAGACCACCTGATTGTATTTTCGACCGCTGCCATATACGGCCCAGGCATAACGTGCCATTTCCGACTGAGGCATGGATACCTCCGGATTGATGTATGAGTCCAATCCGGCGTATGGCACACGGTGGATAGAGGCGGCACGCGAAGGGGCGGCGGTATATACCACATCGTACTGTGCCAGATGCCGCTCGCCGATGAGTGTGAGAGTACCCATCAGCTCACCCTCGCGGTAGTGGGCGGGTACAGAGTCAGCCTCGATGAACGGCTTGATACGCACTATGTTGTCGGCACACTGGTTGCCGATAATCTTAGTGGTGGATAAGTCCACCATCTTGATATTCTCAGGCATGACGATATGTGTTGTCACTTCCGAGTTGACAAGGATCTTCTCTTTGGCTGTCGCCGGGATTGCGACGGCGCATAGCGCGAGGGTCGCTGCAATAATTTTATCTTTCATAATGGGTTGGTTGATTACCGGTTAATATGCTTCCTCTGAATTGATAAGGTAAACGATAGTGTTGTATTTGATTTTCGCCTTGTTCTTGCGGATATTGGCCGACACAGCGGAAGTCGCGGAGTTATACATATTCTGGAGAGCCTGCAAAGCGATGGCCTCGCCTGATATTCCGGAGCCGTAGCCGCTCTCCGACTCAAAGCTGATATTCTGCTGCACTGTGCTGGTACCCGCCTCTTTCATAAAGTCGCGGAAAGCGGACTCCGGGACATAGAAGCCCTCCATGCCGTCGTTGTCGAACACCGACAGGTTCACTTTCAGGAACTTTCCGCCTACAAGAATGGAAGTGATGGCGGCGCGGACACGCTGTTGGCCGAAGCCGGTGACGGTGCCGTACAGGTATGTGCCCTTTGCAAGCCTCACATCATGTATGGTCACATCATCGAGCAACTTGAAACGTAGCCTCGTGCCCTCGTGCGCCTTTGTTGTCTTGTCGATCATGGCACGGATAAGCGGAGCATCGACATTATCGGCCGAACTCCCCACGGTATTGAACTTGTCGGCATTGGTCTCCCGTGATTTAAGCACCAGCAGGGGGCGGTTCTTCTCACGCTCGATCTCACGCACTCTTGCTATGGAGTCGGCCCGGTGCTTGCGCATGGCTTCCTCCGGGTCGGGCTGTCCTATGCCAAGTCCGGCCTCAATAGCTTTCTGACGCTCGTAGCTGCGCTGCTGTATCGCCTCAAGGTCGCGTGCATATTCGCTACGGGGGTCAACGGCAGGTTCATAGTCGGCAGGATTATAGCCGTCGCCGTAAGCGTATGAGTTGATATGCCGGCGCGATTCAGCAAGGGAACGCTCCAGTTCCTCCAGCTCCTGCTGCTGACGGATACGCTCGGCCTCGGCCGCGTCGAGACGGTTCAGCTCGTCTTCGGTGTAGCCGTGTTCAAGAGCCTCGCGTTCCTCCTGTTCCTCGCCGAGCGCACCCACGGCGGTAAAGGCGTCCTCGTCACCGAAGCGGCGTGACATCTCGAACATCTTGTCACCGGGAGCCTCGGCGTTGGCCTCCGGCAGAGTGGAGTTGATACGGTCTGTCGCCACGGCCTGAGGGTCATCGCCACCACCGCCGAAAGTCTCCATTGCGAAATATATCAGCGCACACAGCGGCACGAAAATCACCGCAGGGAAGATATACTTCGGTTGTCTGAAATTAATCTTTTTCATTGTTATCGTTATGTTTGAGGGATTTTACAATCTGTTCAAGCTGCCTGTACCGGCGTATTATGCCTATTGAGTCGTCATGGCTCTTGTGTGGAATGGCGATAAGGGAGTCAAGTTCATGCTTGACCGCCTGACCGTCACCTGTTATCTCAATGAGCCGTCGGCGTTGCGCCTCCTTGTTGGCCTGAATGGTGCGGAAGCCGCTGAAGATAGGCTCGACCTTGGCGATGGATTGCAGTTCCGGCTCCTGAGATTCCATCCGCGCCCCGGTCACTATGATATCGCACAATAGTATCATCAGCAGGGAGCCGACGACATAGCCGAAAGTCCGGCGAGGGTGTCGCATGGCCCATGAATTGGCCTTCCTTATCCGGGCGGCCAGACGGTAGCGTGTGCCTATGGCACCCATCTTTGGCCGGAGCCATGAGCGTATCGCGCCATGTGCTTTCCTCCGGTTGTCTCTGAAAGTTTGTCTTAGGGATTTCATAAGTCAGGTTTTAATAGTCAAGGTCTTTGTTTTCAAGAGTACGCCAGTTGGTTATCATCAGTCCGTGGGGATTGTTCTGGGTACGTGGCACATTCTCCACATAGCCGGTGGTGAGCATGGTGCGTTTGAGATCGCGCGTGCGCCTCTTGATAATCTGCGTCCCGTAGTAGCTGAACTTGCGTGTATGCTCGTCGAACTGGATAGAGTCACAGATTATGGTGCAGACAGCCGAAGATGATATGATGTCGGAATAAAAGCCGTTCTCATCAAGGGCCTGCTTCTGCTTCAGGGCGGTGCCGTCAGCCATATACATCGCCTTGCCGACAGTCCACTTGATATAGTCGTTGTCGGGAGGGAGATTGAAAAAATACTGGTGGAAATTTTCGATATATCCATGCTTAGCATTGATTATCAACGGGTAACAAATTGTTATTTTTGAGTGGGTAACAAAACAGCCCCGACGGAGGTGTTTTATCGGCATTGTTGGGAATGTATCGGAACAGAGCATATTTAGGCTGATCATTGTTTTTGTTACTTGTACAATCATTACCATTTGAATTTGCGTGAGAGGTAAACGATGGCTGCAGTGGAGACAAGCCAGAAGAAGAAAGTCGTCCCGATTATGCCTGGCAGTGTTTCCGATACATTGGGCTGACAGGAGGCATAGACTACCAATGCAAAGAATATGAGCAGCCATATCAGCGTGTCAAATGCCACATAGAACACAATACTTGGAAGGGAAACTCGTTGCCTGTTGTCAATCCGGTCAACCGTGGGCTTGACCCCGGCGATGAAAGATCTCGTCATTTCGCTGACGGTCTTCTTCATGCCGTCGTTTACCGAAGATGAGAATTTTTGAGCGTCCAGTTTCAACAGTGCATTATCCAATGCTTCTATAATGTTTGGAGCCTCCTTTACGAAGATTCGGATCTGTCCGGCAAGATTGTTTTGCGCGGCGATTTCGTTCTGTCGCAGTTCATCGTTCCTTTCGTCAGCCCCGGCTTTGTTGACCTCCGATATGTCGAATTTTTTGAGTGCCATAATTCGTGCTTATCTTCTGAATCCTCGTTTTCTTACAATTCCTATCTTGGAGCGGGCTGCCTCGGCACAACGACGGGCACGGGCGATCTCTTCCTCCAGGTCGTCGCGCTTCCTCGGAAGGTCGTTGCCCGATGACCCACCGCCACCTGAAACGTGGGCCGGTGCGTTGAGAAACGCCATATAGCCCATAGCCACGGCGAAATGGTAGCACGCTTCGTTGATAAGGTCGACCCAGTTGTCCACCTCGTTGCTGTCGAACTCGTTATCAAACATCTGCATGACCTGTTCGGGGATAAAACGGGTGTAGGAATTGCCTTCATGCTCGAAATTGACTCGCCGGGTATCAGGTCTGTAAGCGGTATAGTCGGGTCGATTATAGTATTCCTCGCTGTCGGCTTTTGTCTGCTGTCCATGCGTCGGGTGCAGTTTATTCCATGTTGCTTCAAGTTTGGATGCCATGAGGTTGCGACCCTTGCCTAACTCGGATGCCTTGAACTTCGCATTTCCTTTTTTCAGTATATATCCTCGGATTACGCCTTTCTCATCAGTCCTTACCTTGAAACTATATCCTTTCGCCTCAAGCCGGGCGAAATAATCGTCAATCGACCATTCACTCATTCTGTACAGGACATCGAGACAGTCGCGGCTGACAGACTGACGGTTTATGTCGTGGATATTGGCCGCTGTCTGCCAGCCCCGTTTTCTCGCGACACGTTCCGCCGCCCGTTGTGCCCGCAAATGGATGTTGCTGTCGTTGTTGATGTTTCCGTCTTCGTCAAGACGGCTCACTATCGCGTGGAGGTGCGGAGTCCCGCTGTCGGATTCAAGGTGCAGCCACACGGTTGACTTGCTTCCTGCGAGATTGGTTCTTGGAGAGAGCAAGCGGCCTTTCCTGTCTTTCATCTCCTGACGGTCAAACTCCGTGACGAAATCCTGCCAGAGCTGTTTCCAGTCCTCCGGCGTGAAATCACGTGTATGTTCCACCGCCGGGCTTATCTCTATCCTTATGAGGTTGTTCTTCATTCGTGGACGGCACAAGGAGTCCAGCTTTACCGAGTTCCATATCCCCAAAGGGTCTATGCCGGGAGGGAGAAGGCTGTCGCAGATGTGAAATATATTCTCCAGGTGCTTCTTGTTCGCCGACACGCCTGTTATGTAGTTCAGCGCGTTTATGCCGTGCGATATTGATTTGGCTTTCGCTATCATGTTTTCAGTTGTCTTTATTCTTTCTGGTTGTCCTTATCCTGATTCTGCCGCTGCTCGTAACGACGTTAATAAACTCGGTGACGGCATTGGTAATAGGCACTACCTGCTTGTACCAGTCGAGCATGAACGACACCTTTTGGAAAAGCCGTATTCTCTCGTCATGCCCCATTCCGGCGAGTGCATTGGCGAAGTTGAGAATGTCCAAGCGGCATCCGTCAAGGTTGCGCAGCAATGCCTTTTCCTCGGTCGTCAGTGCCGACGGCGGCTCATAGCCGAGTGCCCTATGCCTCATGTAGTCGCTTGGAGTCAGTCCGCATCCTCCGGCCATTTCGTGTATCTTCCGACGCTCGGCGGCTGTCATCTTTGTGGTGACTGTGCAGGAGCGCACGGCCTCTGGCGGCAGCTTCTTTCGCTTTGTCTTTCCGGCGTTCTTGTCGGGGCTGTTATCTGTATGATTCATATAAGCGGATATTCGGTGATATGTAAAACTGATTATCGGGTGCGAGCCTGCGAGCGGCCATGACCCTGACCGCAGGGAGGGCGAGGCGTTTTGGTGCAACCGGGCGGAGCCGGGTGTAACACCAAAACATATCTCGCAACACTTCTCAAAAAACGCGGTCTTCAAACCTGGACTTCTGGATATTCATGGCACATCTGATTCGGCTCTCAATCTGCAAAGAATCCGTTAGATACCAGCTCTCCGACGGAGTTCTTCCAGCCCATTATGCAGGAGAACGAGACTGCCGAGCCGACACGGGAGTTGTATATGCCGACCAGTCCTGCGGCCTCCATTTTTGCAAGGATATTGTGCATCTTCTTCCGTCCAAAATTCCATTTGTCGGCGATACCGATTTCCGAGAATTGAGCCTGACCGGGCTTCAGGTTGAGCGGCCTGCGGAATGTATCGTCATATCCGGGCGTTGTTCTCATGTCTTTCAGCAGTCTGCTGAAGATGGCAATGTTGCGAACTTCGTTGCCGTCGTTGTCGGTGGTTGTTCCCGACAGCCATTCGACGGCTTCCGATGTCAGCCGGATGTTTACAGATGAAAATGGATATTGATTTTGTGGTTCCATGTTCCTTGTTTTCTGATAGATGGTTTATTGGCGAAATGCCAAAGATTGGAAATTTCAAAACAGAAAATTTGTGTATGAAAATTTCTCGGCGGTTCTCCTTGTCCCCTCTGCTCGTCAGTCAGTATATCTATGATATTCAATTCATATAAGATTGCGTTTTCAAATATCCTTCAAACATCAGTTCCGACTTTTTATAATTAAGGATAGAGAAACAACGAAAACGGAGGGGAAAAGAGGACTGACGATGATTCTCTATTTCGGCATCGACGCATTAGACGGCACGTTTCCGATATTATGACTGGTGCCCGATGTCTGCAATTTCGGAAGATTGTTCAACACCGTCTGTATGTCCTGCCTGTCGGAAGATACGGTGAGCAGCGCGGTGGTGATGTCAATAATCTCCTCCTTCCCCACATATTGTGACACGGATTTCATCAGCTCCAGTGCCCGGGTCTGTCGATGCGCCCGTACACTGTCGGTTCCGGTGGCTTCCTTGTCGCATCCGAAGTTGAGATAGCGGTTGAGCGCGGAGCGGTCATACTGCGGCATGGTCTCCACCGTGCTTTTCCCTGCGGCAATCGAGAGCATGGCGCGGAGTGCGTCGGCCTCGTATGGCGTACATTCGTGAAGGAACTCCATGATAATTTGGGTTTTCTTTGGATTTGCGGTTCTTGAGTCCTTGGATTTGGTGTCCGTTGATTTGCCGGACTTGGTACCCGGTACGATTGTAATGTCTGTAGGCATAGTCTTGAACGATTGGATTTGTAGGTGATTTGTAGGTGGTTAAAGAGGTTTCTTGTTCGCGAGATAGCGGGCTGCTTCGGCTTCAATCTCGTCATGCGACGATATGCGGACGCTCTTGAGATATGCGTCAAGGTCGTCGGGATCGAAAAAGCAGAGTTTGCCGCTCGGCTTATACATGGGGATTACGCGCCGCATCATCATCTTGCGGAAGTAGGACAGGGAGAAGCCGAGATAGTCGGCGGCTTCCTGCGAGTTGAGTAATTTTCGTTTTGTCTGCATCGACAATGAGATGTTTTAGTTGATATTTTTGATTTTGGAATGTGCTGATTGATAGACTTGTCAGCCTTTGTGTTCCGATGCAAAATTACAGCCGTTCCCATGTGGCTCAATGTGGCGGCCGCGGGGAAAGGTTAAAAATGGCAAACGCACTATACGCTGAATTTCAGTCGCATAGTGCGTTTGCAAAGTTTCTTAATATGTTACAAATGGGGAGAAGCCGGATTTTTACGGGGTTTTCCGCCTTGAACGCCATCCCTCGATGGCTCCGTCTATGGATTTGCGGTAGTTTTGGTTGTCCTCTGTGGCATAATCGGCGCAGATGTCGGAGCGGTGCTTGTCGTAGTAAGACCTGGCGATGCCGCAGCGTTGAAGGAACAACCGCGTCCATGTCTCCGCCTCGTTCCTCGGACTGATATTCCGCGCCACGGCAAAGACCATGTAGCATACCCGTAGTTTCTCTTTCGGCAACACGGCTATGGATTTTGTCACTTCCCTTACGTTAAGGAAATTGGCAAAGTCGAGAGGTGTGCAGTTTTCAAACTGGCTGTCGTTGCATACGTCGTGGATCGCCATGCACAGCCCTAATTCAACCACATCCCGCCACTTGGCGGTTTCAAGCAGCTGGCTTCCGCTCATTGGCCTTCTCCTTTCTCCATACGGTCAAGGTCGTTGAGTATGCTTCCGGCAATGCCATTAAGTTTAGCCGCGAGAGCGTACAGATATGGGGCTTTTAGGGAAAAGACATCCCCGGCGCGCCGGTTCTCACGCTCATATTCCGCATATATCCTCCTGACATCGGTCTGCCGTCTGTCATGCTCCGCCTTTGCCGCATCGCACTCCTTTTCGGCCTCGGCATACTCCTTTGAGTCGATAGGTAGATAGTCAAGACGGTTGTTCAGCTCGCAATACCGCTTCCAGTATGGGTTAAGCTCGTCCGAATCCTCTTGGAATATGGCATGATAATATCGGGAGTGCGTGTTTGCAATCCCCCGGAAATCAACACCGTCCAGCCGTCCTATATTATTAAGGAGTGTCGCGGTCTCTGCTTTGAGGGAAAGTGCTGTCTCTTTCAGCTGTTCTGGATTCTCACCGGCCATAACCTCCGCATCGGCTATAAGCGCGTTGGTATCCTGAAAGTCATAGTAGAACCGTGCAAGCGCAAACGCCTGTTCAAAAGGCATCATACCACCGTCATAACCGCTGATGATTCCATTGACCTCTTTAAGCCGTGTGGGGGGCATAAAACGAAGCGTTTGATACTGAGGTCAAGCGAATTTTATGAAATGCGTTGAATTTGCGAGAGTTACGAGATTACTAGATTTGGTGGTCAAAAAAACGAAGCGTATAAAAAGTTTACATAGGTTTACGTGGCGTTTACATAAGAGGGGGTAAAGGTTTACATGGCGTTTACATAAGATTGTGTCTTAGGATGGATGTCCTTACATTTTCATTTTAAAAGTCGGCTTTGCACCGATTTTTTTGTGCCGGTTCTGATAATTTGATTATTCAAAAGGTTGCAAATAGCGGTTATTTGTGTATATTTGCGGAAAATTCTACGAGTATGAGACAGACCAAATGTATCATCGTCCACTTGACAGGCAAGCGCAAAACCCTCGCTTTTGGCTCTATTGCAGCCATTTTCCATCATTTGACCCCCGAACAGGTGGGTTGTGGGTATGATTATCTGCGCCGCGCCGGGTTGAGCGGAAGAGGCTCAGTTGTCACTAAACGTGCGATAATACAGCAAACTACGCTGCTCACAGCCCCTCGTGGAGCCGGTGATGGCGCAGATGATTCTTGCTAAGACAAGCGTCCACAGGACGATGAGAATGACATAATAACAACGTTATAACAGCCTCGGAGTGCTGTTAGATCGATGACCTTCCGGGTGGAGCCTCACAGCTCCACCTTTTTGATGTTAGAACGGTCAATTTTGAGAGGTGGATATTCAGGTGGATATTCAAAGTGGATATTCACTTTGTGAAAAGTGGATATTCACATTTGGGGTAATCGGGGGGTGCAATAGAGGGGAGGGAAAATACCGTTTTTTCAAAATAGACCCCCGATTTTTGCATTTCACTATGAAGAAAAAACCATGGCTTTGCCAATATACACATTATTAAATAAGGGGGAGTCAGCTATTTACGCTGTTTTATACCCTAATTTGAGGGGGTAACACACAGAAAAGAGATGATTCGGGGGCGTTCCGGGGTTCCCTTTGGTATCCTTTTCGTTCAGTTTGGGCATATCCCAAATTCATTCCATATACTGATTAGTCCACTTGGGATGTTGAAAGCTCCCTTGGTGCAGTTTGACAGGATACCGTGGGTTCGTTTTTTTCGCGTTCAAGCTGTGTTATACGTTCCTTGAGTCGGCCTATCTCTTCTGCTTGTTCCCTTATGGTAGTCATGAAACGCTCGATGAGTATGGCGTTTGGATCTTGCTGTGAAAATTTTTGAGTACAACCTGCGATATTTTTCTCAGATGCTTCTTCGGGGTGCGACTCCTGGTGCATTGTTGTACCACATGCGGATTCTCTCAGCATATCCCCTTCGCCTGTTAATAGCCATAAGGGAGAATACTTAGGATATCTTTCGCAAATGAGTTCCAACCATTTAGACTGTATATCGGTGCCTTTGGATATTGCCTTGGATATAACCCCTCTACTTGCACCTATTACACGCTCAATGGTGCCAATGGAAACCCCCTCGGCATCCGCTAAAATTTTTATGCGAGATAAAATTTTACACATAATGCGAAAAATATCGTTGATAAATTTGGATTCGCGAAAATTATCGCTTAACTTTGCAGCGTATTCAGTAATGAACGAGCGGTCAAATATACGAAAAAACCGCGAGTTGATAAAATTTAGCATTATGAGCGAGACAGACGAAACCAAGAAATGGCAGACGCAGAGCGTCAAGCACAAGGTAGCCACGGTGCTGATTTTAGACGGCGTACCCTTCAGTTACAATGAGGAGAGCGGCATCATGTTCACAGCCCCGGAATTCTATGTAGAGAAGTTGAAAGACCGGCTGATGTATGCCTACGGCTGTTCTCAGAAACCGATTATTAACGAAATAAAATAAAGACATCATGACACAGAAAGAATTTGAGGAGCGCACAGGCCTGAAGACTGACGCAGAAGAGTATGCTGCCATTGAAAGAATGTATATGTCGGCCGGGAGCATGGGCAAGGATGAATTCTGCAAGCGTTGGCGGCAGACCGGCAAGAATCCTTTGACAATGGCTCTTGCCGACACTGCAACATCATTGAATGAAATGCTGGGTGAATGCCGTCATGAGCTGATAGATATGAGAGAAAAGAATATAGAGTACGGGCATAAAAACGAAGCGAGCAACGGTGTGAATGTCGGTCGGTGGCTTAATTGGTTGACTGCAAGCGTGATGAGGGGTTGAGTGGTCGGGCGCGCCGGAAAAACGAAACGTGCAAAAAGTTGAAATTGCTTTAATCCGGGTTGAATTTTGGGGCGCGAGCGTTTAATATATCTTTAATCGAGGTTTAACCGGGCTTTAACCGGCTTTAATTTTGAGCGGCTGCATGGCTGGATTTAACCGGCTGTGTGGCCGTCGCTGCGTCGTGCCCTGACGAGTGGCCGCCGGAGGCTCAAAAGCGGCTAAATTCAAGCGTTTGGCGCGTTTGTGGCTCATTCTGCCGCCACGGCAGCGGGGTAGGGGAGAGAGCAACGCAGCGCGCCCATGTGGGCGAATGACCGACGGAGTGGCACAGGTGTTTAATGGCGTTTAACGACCCCTTAAATGGTTGCTGCTGTGCCCTGCTCCGGGAGGGGTAAAACCGGGGTGGGGGAGTGGTCGAGATTGTGCTCGTTTCGTTCCCTTAAATTGGGTTGGATACACAGTTGGACATACACTTGGGTACACCTACGCACCCCCCTACCGACCCCCATAGTGTCAAAATTGGGAACGAAAAGGGCGATTTTTGAGGGTTTAACACCCCTTTAATACCAAAATTTCACCGTTAAAATATGCCGTTTTGGAGTGGTTAACTTGCTGATTTAAGGTGTCTAATGTATCAAGCGGCTCAAAAAAGGCGTGAAAAACACGAAAAACGGCCTTTTTGGGGGCTTGGGTGGGGTCAGTTGAGTATGCACGAGGTGATCCCATAACGTGCACACCATGACGCTAAGGAACAACAGGCGCAGGCTTCGGGGCGTGGTGGGTAGTAGAGACGTTTTTTCCGGCTTCAAGGCGTTCAATGGTGTGGCGTGCTTGTTCCAGTTGTTCGCGGAGTCGCCCGATTTCCTCAGCTTGTCGGAGTAGCTTGTCGTCCCGTTGTTGAAGCAAGGGGTCAAATTGCTTAAAAAATTCAACGAGTGAGGTATCCCCGGAAATTCTGACATTATCGGCCATGGACTGGTTAGGGGCGCACATCTCCCCTACTCCGGTCAGAAGCCACATAGCGTTAACGTCGTAAGTTCTTACGATTTTTTCTAAGACGTCGGCTTTTGGGGTCGTTCCATTGCGGTAAGACCGTATAGTCCCCTCGCTAACACCAAGATTTTTAGCCGCTAATGAGTTGTTGTCGGCGGCGAAATGCTTAACTATTTGGGCAATTCTCTGGTGAATTGTATTGCTATGATTGTCTAAATTTTCATTCATGCTCGTAAAAAGTTACGAAAATATTTTTATATGTCGTAGGAAATTACGAACTTTGCAGCGTGTTACTTGTAACGCCGCGGTAAAGTTACGAAAAAATCGTGATTTTCCACGAATGTAGAACCCTATAAAGTAAAAGGACATGGAGCATTTTATAACAGCTACCAAGGAAACCCGCGAATTTATAACAAAGGCTTTTCGCGGTATTTCCCGACAGACCCTTTGGCGTGCGCTTCGGTTTGATGACATAAACAAAGGCACAGCCACAGAACGCAGAATCCGTAAAATGGCGCTGAATAGAGGCGGCATTATCATGGTGACGGCTCCGCAAATGGAGACCATGCACGACGCTGACGGTTATATGCGTCAGTATTTCCCTAATGGTGCAATGCTGGAGGCTGACAAGGCAACTGGTGTCGTAACAATTTACGACCGCAACGGGGAGGTCGTCGCTGAACAACATAACGTAGCAATCAACCAAATCGGAGAACTCCAAAACAAGGCAAAAAACGCGTGACCTATGGAGACAGTTAACGGAAAAATTTGTATAAGCCACGCGGAGCTGACAGGGCGCATTATCACGACCTCCAATCTTAACGCATTAGTGCGTAAGGGTCAGGTCAACCAAGTGCGCAAGGGCGGCAATGGGCGCACGGCGTTGTATGCCGTTGACAGTTTGCCCCTGAAATGGCGCACGGAGGTTTACCGCCGTTATCCTGACTTGCAGGAGCGGGCCGAAAGCAAAGAGTTTGTCGACACTATCGAGCCGGACGCAAAGGCGCTTGACTATTTCCAGACCTACAAACTGGCCGACGGGCGAAATTTGCCCGAGGACAAAGTGCTGGAGTATGCGAGCAACGCGGCAGTTATGAACGCTTTCCGGCGTTGCTGGGAGGCTCATGTAAGCAAGCGGCAGCGCACAGGTAAAAAGGCCGTGGCCGCTAAAGAATTTTGGGCGCGAGCCGCGGCAGCGCTCCCGAGATTGGCCGACAGTTTCCCCCATTCATTGCCCAGGAGCGCGCGCCGTCTGCAAATGAAATTTCAGGAGTATTTGCAGCAGGGTTATGTGTGCTTTATCTCCGGCAAGTATCTGAACGGCAACGCCGCCAAGGTAGCCGACGAGGAACAGGAGCAAGTGCTGACCGCTCTACTGGCTCACCACAACAACCTCCCCGACACATTGGTCTGCGAGGGTTACAACCGCTTTGCAGCAGCCAAGGGGTGGAAATCCATAACCGCTGGAGCGGTAGCCGTGTGGCGTGAGAAGCTGGGCACCGTGATAAGGGCCGGCCGTTTGGGAGTGTCGAACTTCCGCAACAATGTGACAATGCAGGTGAAGCGCAGCCGCCCGACAACCCCGTTCCTGATGTGGTCGCTTGACGGCTGGACTGTGGAGCTGCTCTACCAGACTACCAAGACCGACAAAAAGGGGCACAATGTGACAACCTACACCAACCGCCTGACTATGGTTGTAGTGCTTGACGTATTCAATAACTACCCGATAGGCTACGCGATAGGCACGCACGAGAGCCCGGCGCTGATTAAAGAGGCTTTGAGAGACGCAGCCCGCCACAGCCGAGAACTGACCGGCGAAATGCTCCGGGCCACGCAAGTGCAGAGCGACCGCTACGCGATTAAGACCATGCACGATCTTTACGCCGTAATGGGCGGCAAGGTGACACCGGCACAGGCGCACAACGCCAAGGCCAAGCCCGTAGAGCCTTACTTCAACTATCTAAATACGCGCTATTGCATTAGGTGTAACAACTGGTCGGGCTTCGGTATTACCAGCAACCCGAAGCGACAGCCGAACAGCGACGCGCTGAACCGTATGCGCCACCACTTCCCCGACGAAGCAGGCCTCCGCACCCAGATTAACGAAATGATGAGACTGGAGCGCATGGCGAAATATGAGGAGTTTATGGCCGGATATGGCAAGTTGAAGACTGAAAACCGCTTACCGCTGAGCCGTGAAACCTACCTGCTTAACTTCGGAGTAGAAACCGGCTTTAAGAACGTGCTCGAGGGTTGCGGACTCCGCCCCACAATATTGGGCGTTAAGCGTGATTATGACTGCTTTGACCTGAGTTTCCGCGACCATGCCGCCGAGCGGTGGACCGTGAAGTATGACCCCGACGACCTGCGGGAGGTGCTTGCAGTGAGCGAGAACGGGCAACGCCGCTACATGCTTGAGGAAAAGTATGTGCAGCCGATGGCCTTAGCCGACCGGCAGCCCGGGGATGCCGAGCAGTTGCAGAGAGTGCGCGACTATAACAAGCAACTGGAGACCCGGACAGCCGAGCGCATGGCACTGGCCTACACCGCCACCGAGCAAATCATAGCCGGCACCCCGGCGCTTCGCGGCAGCATAGAGGACCGGCTGCTGATAACCGACAGCCGGGGACAGCACAAAGATAACCGGAGCCGCAAACGGCTGACCGCCGCCGACATTGACGCGCTGGAGGTCGAGGCAATAGAAGTGCCGATAACGGCGCACGGCGACAGTGATACAGAAGAATTTAATTACAGTAATTTTTAAGACGTAAAAGGATATGACAACACAAGAGAAACAACAGATCAGCGACCAGCTCCGCGCCTACTGCGAGCAAAAAGGGAGCCAGAACAAAGCGGCCACCGCGTTAAAGGTGAGCAGCGCGACCGTGAGCAAGATATTGGCCGGCAACTGGGAGACCATAGCCGACGAGATGTGGCGCAGCATAGCCGGGCAGATAAACGGGCGCGGCGCCGAGGGGTGGCAGTTGGTGCCGACCCGTGCCTACAACGCCATGACCTTTGCCCTGGAGAACGCGCAGCGCGACGCCCTGGTGATGGCTGTAATCGGTGAAGCCGGGAGCGGCAAGACCGAGGCCGTAAAGAACTACACGGCAGCCGGGCGCAACGTGTACCACCTTGTTTGCTCCGAGTACTGGAACCGGCGCACGTTCATGGCAAAGGTGCTCCAGACAATGGGCGTGGCATACAGCGGCAACACCGTGGCCGACATGATGGACGCTATTGTAGACACGTTGAAGCGCAAAGAAACGCCGCTCATAGTTCTGGACGAGGCCGACAAGCTGAGCGACCAAGTGCTTTACTTTTTCATAAGCCTTTACAACCAGCTTGAGGACCACTGCGGCATTATCCTGACCGCGACCAGCTACTTGCGCGCCCGGATTGAAAAGGGGCTGCGCCTGAACCGCAAAGGCTATGCGGAGATCTTCAGCCGCTTGGGTCGCAAGTTTGTGGAACTGCCCCTCCACAACAGTGAGGACGTGGCCGCCGTATGCGTCGCCAACGGTGTGACAGACACCAAGACAATTAACAGCATTATAGACGAGGCCGACGGCGACCTGCGGCGCGTTAAACGCTCCGTATGGGCCAAGGTGAAAGGAGGTGCAAAATGAGCAAGCAGAACAAAAGCACGGAGATAAGCTACAAGGTCTATAACACTATTTGCGAGTGTGACGACATGGGGCAGGCTCTGGAGGTGCTAACCGACACAATCGTGGCAACCATTGCCGGAAACATCAAAGGCAAGACCGACCAAGCGCTCATAATGGGCGCTTGCATACGGCGACTAAGAGAATATAAAAAACAAATTCAAAAATGAAACCTTACCCCGTAACACTGAAATATAGCAGCACTTTCGAGCTAATGCCCGGGTGGGTGCCCGAGGTGTTGCAGACATGGCTCGAGGAGGGCTGGACGTGCGACATAACAGTTAAACGGACAACGCAGCCGCTTACAGGTCGCCGGGTGCTTGTAGTGAAAATTACCGCCAGCACTTCCGAGGATTTGGCGGCAAAACGAAAAGCATTAAACAAGATGATTGAGGCCAAGGGGTACGGTCCCAATGTGCTGAGACTTCGGCCAAAGATGAAATAACGAGAGAATGAGCAGAGCGATAAGCAATCAAAATGTGCTTGCAGCGCGGTTTGAGACGGTGGAGTTTGCCGGTGAATGGCTGGCGAGCTTCGGCCGTCCCGAGCTTCGCGGAACGTGGATAATATGGGGCGGCTCCGGCTCCGGCAAAACCACGTTTACGCTCATGCTCTGCAAGTATCTGGCGAACTTTGGGCGCGTGGCCTACAACAGCCTCGAGCAGGGGTTGAGCCTATCACTGCAAAAGGCATGGGAGCGCGTCGGAATGGGCGAAGCCGGCAACAGTGTGATCCTGCTGAACAAAGAGGAACTCCCCGAGCTCCGGGCGCGTCTGAACAAGCGCAAAAGCCCTGAAATAATCATAATTGACAGCGTGCAATATCTGGACGGCTTCAACTGGGCCAGCTTTAAGAAGCTCAAAAGAGAGTACCCCGATAAACTGTTTATTTTCATAAGTCAGGCCGACCGGGCAGGCAAGGATCCGGACGGCAAGTTGGCCGGAAAAATCCGCTATGACGCCGAGATAAAAATCAAGGTTGAGGGCTTCAAGGCATTTGTTACGACACGCTACGAGGACGCAGAGCGGGGCGAGGGCGGCGCGGACTTCATAATCTGGGAGCAGGGCGCGGCAGAGTATTGGGCAGAACAATTAAAGTAAATGACAATGGCGAAAAAGGAAAATAAAACAATGGACCAAATCCACAAAGGGCTATTAAAGCGTTATCACACCCTTTGCACGGTGCTGGGGCTTGATGATGAAGCCAAGCGCGCGATCCTGACAAGCTGGGGCGTTGAGAGCAGCCGCGACCTGAGCCAACACCAGCTCATAGACATTTGCGCCAAGCTGAGCGAGCAGGTGGACGAGAAGCAGGGCACGGCCAGACTTGACAAACTGCGCAAGCAGGTAATTGCCGCGATTGGCGGCTGGCTTCGGCAGACCGGGCAGCCCGAGAACGTGGCGAAGATCAAAGGTATTGCAGAGCGTGCGAGTGGTTACAGCGACTTCAACAAAATACCCCGCGAGAGGCTGCGCAACCTCATAGCGACATTTAACAACAAGGTAAAAGACGCCCGGGCGGTTGACGCTTTGACCGACGCGCTGCTCATGCAGCACTACACGACCCCCGGCAGTTTTGACCCCTCAAACAATTAAGAGAATGAAAGAGAAAACTAAAAAGAACCTGCGCAAAGTATGCCTCCCATTCTGGTGGGCATGGATAGCAATAGCCGTTGCGGTGCTCATGGGCGGTCTGTTGCTGGAGATGGTGGCGTGGCTGCTGGTAGGCAAGCCCGGAGAAGCCGGCAAACTAATAAAAGCGCAATTCAAAAAGCGAAACAATGAAAGAACTTGAAAAGATTAAAGAGATGATTAAAGAGCAGACGGCGCACATGAGCGAGAACGCCCGGGCCGAGCTGCTGGATGATCTGGCGTGGTGGGCTTCGCAAGAGGCCGGGTCGCTCAACTTCGAGAGTCCCGACGCCGAGGACTACGACAACTAAGGAGCTGGGCCGGTGTAAAAGGACAAACACCGAAACAGTTAAACACAATTTAATAACCACTTAAACACCATTTACCGATGAGTGAAAAGACCCAAGTTACCATGACGGCGGAACAGCTCGCCAAGTGGGAGGCTTTTCAGGAAGCCGAAAAGAAAAAGGAAGCGGCAGAGCGCCGCAAACAGCAGCGCGAGACTTACGCGCAATTAGTGGACCAAGAGCTGGAGACCGCGCTCCCCGAGCTCCGCAGCCTGAGCGAACAGATTAAGACGGTAAAAGATACCGTATTCGGCAATTTTGACACTGTGCTCAAAATGAAAGCCGAGGTCGTGGGCTTCAAGGAGGATGGGCAATGGTCGCACACATTCACCAACCAAGACAGCACCATGCGCCTGACATTAGGCGTTAACACCGTTGACGGCTGGGGCGACATGGTAACGGCCGGCATTGCAATGGTACGCAAGTACATTGAAAGCCTTGCGACCGACGCGAAAACCAAAACGCTTGTGCAGACCGTTCTCCGGCTGCTGAGCACTGACAAGCAGGGCAACCTCAACGCCAGCCGTGTGCTCCAGTTGCAGAAACTTGCCGACGAGAGCGACGACGACCAGTTCAAAGAGGGTGTGAAAATTATTCGCGAGAGTTACCAGCCGACGGCCACACGGCGCTATATCCGCGCCCAGTACCGCGACAAAGGGACCGGCGCTTGGCGTAACATACCGCTTGGCATTACAGACGTGGATCTTCTGACCGAGGAAGAAAAAGCCCCGGAAGCGACCGCAGAGGCGGACGAGACCGAGGCAAAGGCAGAGCCTTAAAAAGACGCCGCGCCAGCGTGCGAACCGAAGCCGCTAACCGCCAGCGCTGAGCCTGATGTAAAAGGACAGTGCAAAGTTAGTAAAAATCGGTGAGAATGACAAGCAAAAAGCGACATAAAAGCACGCTGGCGCGAGCTGCAAAAATCAAGGCTGTCACGGCCTTGCATTACGAAGCAGGCAACCAAGCCAAATGTTACGCGGCAGTGTGGCGGCGCTATATCGAGCCCGAGTTTGGCATTTGTTACCGCACTTATCTAAATTTGCTGGGCGTTGACCCGGACAAAGAGGAACGAAACCGCGACACCGCCCCCTCCCTGTTTGATGATTGGTGAAAATAAACACCCCTGACGGACGCAAGAGCCGCCGGGGGTGTTGTTGTATTAGTCGGTCTGTTTAATGGCCGCAGAGAGGCCGAGAACGCGCGAGGGCGGCCGCATAGCGGTGATGTCCTGCACCCCGCAGATGTAACGCTCCACATTTTCCCATATTTCGGTGTGTGCGTGGTTTGTCGCCGAGGTGGTGAGCATGAAGCCGGAGAAATGGGGGCCGCGCAGTCCTTGCATTGCGGCGTTGATATGGTCGAGGAGGTCGAACACCTCAAAGGCTTCAGGAATGTGGGGGTCGTTGTGGCCGTGTGTCAGCACGGCACGGGTGAGGACATGAAGCCGGAGGGCGAGCGAGCCACGGCGGGCGCCCATTCCCTGCTGCTTCCACTCCACAGCTTCAAACTCCACGAACACCGCCGGGAGCGGATAGACGGCACCGCCGGAAAAGTGCGAGCCGTCGTCGTTCCAGAGGTCCACGAACTCCACGCCCGGAACAGCGGCCACGGCTTCGGCCACAGCGTAAAAAATTGCTTTTCTCATTGTCTTAAAAATTCAGTTAGTTGTAAATTGAATTTGTCGAGGTTGCTCTGGATAACGTCGCGGATCAATTTTTGCGTTTCCGGGCCGTCGCCGATAAACTGGCGTTGCGGGATTTTGATAACCTGCCCCACTTTCATAAGGGCCATATATTTCCAGCCGACCTCGCCTGTTTCCTTGAACTTCGCCCAAAAGAAGCGTTTCATTTTGCCGGTAACGGTGATTGTCCCGCCCTCATTGTGCAGGGCCGTGTAAGGCTCCGAGGAGGTAAAGCGCACGCCGTCGCCGGACACTTCGCCCTGTGTGGAGCGGCGCATTGCCTTGGACTGCATGAGGAGCGAGCCACGCGCGTAATCGTGTGCGCGAGGCTTCCACTTGTCGGAGAAAAAGCCCTTACGTTCAAAGTTGCGGTCGAACTCGTCGGAGAGCTCCACGCGCATATCTTCGAGAATATCGGCCTTTAATTGCTTGGGGTCGAGCATTTAATTGGTGTTTAAGTGTTGTTATACCAGAATAAATTATTAAATTTGCGGCTACAATGGGACATATTATCGATAAGGAAATAACGCAACCTTACATGTGTGAGGACTGCAAGCATTTTCGGCGTGGGCTTACCTGTGCCGCTTTTGACTTTATCCCGTCTGAAATCATAGAGGACGGGGCAGAGAGTCACGACCATATATTGCCCGGACAAAAGGGCAATTTTGTATTTGAACCCAAGGGGGAGCGCGAGAAAATGCGCGTTTATTTGCTTGATGAAGATTGATGTTTTTCTTCATATAGTTTTTTAATGATATTACCCACCGCGACCGCTATTGGCCGCGGTTTTTCGTTGTTAAGATATTCGGACCACGCCTCAGCGATGAACTCAGCGGCATTTTTATTGCCATAGGTTGAGAGTACCTCGGTAATGTGCGCTTTGCCCTTGCTGTGTTCCTGATTGAACAGCTTGAGAAAGTCTGCATTTGAGCGGAGGCCCAGCAGGCGGTCAATCTCATGGCCCAGCTCATGGTCAAAAACCGCTTTAAGAGTACCGCAGCCGGGCGGGTGCCACTTGCTTTTAACATCGCTGGCGAGTGACTTATCTATTTTTTCGCCAGCCCATGAGGTGTTAAAACAAATACCGCTTAAACCGTACTGCTTGCCATATCCGTGAGAATAGGCATAACAACCGGGACTTGCACAGGCTTTGCGGGCGTATTTTTTAGCCATATCCAGCAGGAGGCTTTCACGTTGTCCCGGGTATAGTCGTTTGTATTCCTCAAACAGCGCGGAGGTCATTAACTCAGTACGACCGCGAATGGTACCGACAAACAACGTTTCTTTTTTTAGTTCCGGCCAACATTGAAAATGGCGCTCCACGCTTCGGAAAATAGACTCAATTTGTGCCATATTGGTTTTAGTAAAGCCTTTTAGGGAGCAGTTAACGCCGAGTTTGTCGCGGAAAAATTGCTCAGCTTCGGCCACTGTTTTAGGGGTCCACTCCGCAGGTGTGTAGCCCTCAATGGCCTGCTTTACCTGCTGCGGCTTCGGCCCTTTGAAATATGGGTGCTTGGCTGGAAACAGTTCTAATGTTTTGCCGGGATTGAAGCGGAAAATCTGCTGTTTGGCCGCTTCGGTGCAGTTGTTGCCCCGGAGCATGGAGAGGGCCGGGTCGCTCTGGGGATATTTGCCCTTGCGGACCTGTACCGCCGTACAGCGACAATTCCAGCCATTGGGCGGCAGATACATTTCCCAGAACGGGTCAGAGGGTGGCAGCGTCGTGTTATGTAGAATGGCGTGATCCTCACGCACACGGTCGTCCATGGCCGTGCGGTATTGCAGGTCGTATTTGTCGCCGTCGGCTTCAATCTTTTGCCAGCGTTCAGCCATAAGAGAAGCCCCGACCGCGTGGTTATATTCCGCATAAAGGTAATTGTGGTTATATTGGTTGTTGACTTTTTCCACGTCGCGGCGGAACTGCTCAAAGGGCTTTATTTCGCCGGTGTCGGTAGTGAGCGACAAGCCCACCTCGCGGAGCGTGTGGTAAGCCTTGAAGCCGGAGAAAATAAAAGCATTGTTTTCGAGGGCATGGCGCACCGTTTCCGGCACCTCATAGGAGACGCCGGAGGAAATGGCGCGGTTAATCTGCTTGAGAGTCTCTGCGATGAGGCGGCGCGCTTCGGGGGTGGAAAGTTGCGACGCGTCGAAGCCACCGGCATTATAGACCATGCCGGCAGCGTCAAAAAATGCCGTGTCGTCAAAATCGGGCTTGTCTGGCGCGTCTGCGAGTCGCAGGAGGTCGTCGCTATACAAATCGCCCAAAGCGGCGTTAAACGCGAGATATGAGCGCCGCAGCCCGGCCACTCCCAGAAGCGACCGGGTGCGGCTCAGTCGAAAAAACGGTCGGGCTGTGTTTTGGCTTCGCGCGGAGACTCCACCGGGATGCCGAGTGTTTCGGTGATGTGTTCGCCCGGCACGTTGAAATATTCAAGTACGAGGCGCAGGTTTTCGCGGTTTTCAGCCGGAGAGAACGCGGCGGCATTGTTCCACTGGAAGCGCAGGCCCTTGACCGGGAAGCCGTGCAGGACCATGAGCGGGAGGAGCCGGCCGTTGATGATGTGGGCGCACATTGTGGCGTCGCTTTCGGTGGTGCGCTCAAAAATTTCAAGGTGCACTTCTGACTGCGAGAGCGAGGAGCCGGAGTCAATAGTCATTGTTTGATTTAACACCACCTTAGACAGTTCGGAGTTACAGCGGTCCACGCGGCGGTCATAGACGTTGTAAGCGTCGCCGCGGCTGCTTTCCTTAATTTCAATTTCGGTGCCGTCGCTCGCCACGATGTACTGAGCCGCGCCCATGTCGCGCAGAGACGCCTCCACCTTTGCGCGCTCCGCTTCGTCGAGAGAGTTAACGCGGGCTATGCGCATAGGCATACCGAAGATCTCGCCGAATACGTCCCAGTAGGCCAGCATATTTTTTTTGCTGATACATGAGGGGGCGCACTTCAGTAGCAGGCCGAGGTCTCGCGGCTTGCCCACTTCCACGCACCAGTTAGCCACGTCGCCCTCACGGTAGGAAATGCCGCCGCGCCAGTCGTCGCCGGGGGAGCGCACGACAACCCCATATTCAGGGATGACATGCTTACGCGGCACAAGCTCCACATTATTGAAACGGAGCGGGCCGCCGTCGCGTATGATGTCGCCCAACTGTATGAGGGTCGGCCCCCAGTAGATAGAATCCAGACACAGGCTGAGGAAATCGGCGAACCACTCACTTTGCAGCAGTTCGGTGGCGGCGGTGTTTTCCTTGCCGTTCTGGTCCACGAGGCGGAAATCTTTCTGCAACACTTTGCCCTTGCGCTGGGCGATACAGCCGGAGAGGTGGGCGTCGAGGACGCAATCGGCGTAAATATCATAAAGGCGGCAACGGTTTGGGTTTTCGTAGTCGATAGCCATTTGGTTAGCGGCTCGCCAGTCGGCAATGTCCTTTTTTGTCAGGGAGTCGGACTGCTGCTGGAGCATTGCCGAAATCTGCACCCCCTTTTTGGAGGCGACGGCGCGCGCCAGCGTCTGAAGCTGGGAGCGTGTGGGGCGGCTGAAATAGTCGCGGATGTTATCTAAAAAATTAGCCATTGCGGTGAAATGTCAAGTTAAACGAATATTGCCGGCAGAGTCGAGGCGGAGCGCGCCCGGGGCGGCCAGACGCAGGGAGGGAGCGACAACGCGCAGCTCAACAGTCTGGTAAAAGCGAGTGCCGAGCGTGGGGATAACATGCACCTGGGCGACACCCGGGCGGAATGGCAGCACACGCCCGTCGGGCTCCACTCCGGCAGCTCCGCCGAAAGCCTGAAAAATTACATTTTGAAGCGCACCGGCGGGAAGCACCCGGGCGCGGATATATTGGGGCACGTCGTTGCCAAGAGTGACAACGCCCGGGCTGATGACGCGCAGCCCGTCGGGAATTGGCGCGGCTACCTGTTCGGCACGGTCGGGCACGGCTTCGAGGCGTTGGCGGCTCTGTTCTGTAAGCTCACGCTCGGCATTGGTTGCCGTGGCAGCGTTGCGGGCGTTCTCTGTGGCTGTTTCTGCGGCCCCTGTGGCGGCTTTTGAGGCTTGGGTGGCAGCATTGCAAGTCTTGACCGCTTCGGACGATGTGTCGGCAAGTTTTTGCGCCTGTTCGCGCACCTCATTTGCGGCGGTGTCTGCTTTTTTGGCTGCTGTGTTGGCGAGGTCGGCGGCTTCGGTCGCCGGCTTTTTCAGGATCTCAATCTGTGTGGGGGTAAAGTCGGCCCATGTGAACGGGTCGCCCTTGTCGCCTTTGAGGGCGGCCAACTGCTCCGGCGTGAAATCCTCATAAGTGAACGGCAGGCCGCGGGTGTATGCCGCCAACAGGTCGCACTCCACGACGCCCGGGGAGTCGGTGGCGAACTGCCAGAGCTCTACGCCGGGGTCGGCGGGGTAATATACATTTTGCAGGCCGTCGGGCATAAGGTCGTTAATTAGCTGCAAATGCAGTTCACGGCGCAGCGTGCCCTCACATAAGCCGTGATCCTTGAAAATGACAAGCAGGGCGTCACCGTCGGGCAGGCAATTTTTATAAGCGTCACCGGAGCGCGAGGCCGTGAAAGTATGGCCGTGCTTAACTGTATATGTCAGCACAAAGTCCACCCCGTCGGGGAGTGGCACGATTTTGCCGGCAGCGTCGCGGAAGCGCTCACGGAGGACAAAGTCGCTTTTGTAGTTTATATGTCGTGTTTCGGTTGCCATTATGTGAGTCTTAAATTACCTTTGCCGTCGAGACGTAGCGCGCCGGAGGCCGTGAGACGGCAACGCGGTGGCACAACATCGATGCAAAGTGTTTTGTAAACCGATGTGTCGGAGGTAGCCACGGCATTGACATAAGAGCGGCCGAGACGCAGCGGGGTGATGAAGCCGTCGGGCGAAACGTCGAGGGCTTGGTGGTCGCCCATGCAGAGGACAGAGCCGAGGCCGAAGCTGGGGAACAGGCGGGCGCGTATCTGCTGGCGCACGGGATTGGCGAGCGTTACAGTACGGGGCGCGCTGATGATGTCAACACGGAGCGGAGCCGCGAGGCTCTGGCCGGATAGCTGGGAGATGAGCGAGTCGATACGGGCGCGGGCGGCTTCGGACTTTTGGAGCTCCGCGCGTGTGTCGGCTGCGGCAGTGTCAGCCCCGGCGAGCCGTTTGTCGATGTCGGCCAAAATCTCCGGGAGGTTGACCGATAAAAAGAGGCTGACGGCAGCGTTGATGTCGTCGCAGGCTTCAATGAGGCCGCAGAACAGCTCGCCAACCTGACGGGCCGACACGGTTTTAGCGGCCACCGCGTCGCGTATGGCCTGAGCTTGAAGCAGCAGCGCGGCCGTGTCAAGCTGCTTGAGGTCGTTTTGGGTGAGTGGTTCCATTTTGAGGGATTAAAAGAGTTAAGAGAACACCTCGTCGAAAGGGTCCTGAAAAATTCGTGTAAGTTCGTTTTTGCTCTGAATGTTGAGCGGTCGGCCGGCGTTAAGGTCGGCGATCACTTCGTCGATTTTGTCAACCACAATGCCGACGTTATCGGGGTCGAACTTCTGGGCGACAGGCGGGCGGCGTGTTCCGGTCTGGTAGAGCAACTCCAGATAATCGGCGCGGGGTATGTCGGTGGCAGGGCTGATGTGTTGCACGGCATAGGCCGAGCGGACAGCCGGGGCCACAACGTCCTCGAGCTCAAAGATGAGCGGGAGGCCGTCGGCGAGTGTGGCCGTTATACTGATGTCGTTGCGCTGAGCGAGGGCGAACACACCGGCGACCGAGCCAAGCGCGATAACTGCGGCGTCGAGGAGTGTTTGACGGTCTGAAACAATAAACTGCATAGGCTAAGAGATTATAACCACCCCGTCGGGGGATAGTGTGAGGTTAGAGACAGGGAGGCCGCAGGCTTGCAGCATTTTTTTAGTGTTGCCCGGCCAGAACGGGTCGGGAGTGCCGGCGAGCATTAGGGGCGCTTCTGCACCGAGGAGGGGGTGTTCCTTGATGTCGCCGCGGAGGGAGCGGATGACAAATTCAGCAATGAAAGAGTCAGCCGGGGCGATGAGCGCGCCGGAGGGTGCGACAAGGAGGTCGCCGGTTGTTGTGTCTATTTGCAGTCCGTTCATTGCTTAATTTTTTCGTTTTCGTAATCACTGCGCTTTGTCAGCAAAAGGGTGTCGGCGCTCCAGTCGGCAGCGGCAGTTTTAAGAGCTGCGCCGCCGTCCTGAGCAACAGGGACCCAACCGGCCATAATACCCTTTAACTTGTTAATCTCGTTTTCGATTGTGTTAAGCCGCTTTGTGAGGTCGTCGATTTTAACAAGGCCGTTGAGTTTGCCACCGTTAAAAATTATATTGTCGGCGTTGATGTTGGCGGACATATTGGCGGTTTTAATACGGCAGCCGTCAGCGTCCATGACGGCGGAGGTGTCACCGATGACGACTTCGGCCTGTTTTATTTTCTCAGTGCTCAGAACCACCCCGGCGGCACCGTCTGCGACGAAGCCGACAATAACAAAACTGCCAACTTCCGGATAAAGCCAAAAGCCGTAATTCGCGCCCTGATTTGCTTGTAGATTGACACCGAGCAACGGGGCGCCCTCATTAAGCGGGGTGCAGTCGATTGTGCGGGCTTTTTCGTCCACGGCGTCCACGGTGCAGACCAGCGCGACAGTCTCGCCGTCGGTCTTTGCCAGTTCTCTGATGATATTTCGTAAATCTGCCATAACTGTTTATTTAGTCGCCGACACGCAGCCCGAGCGTTATTTCCTGACGGTAGCCGGACGTGCCGTATTTAATTACATTCTTTTTGACCTGATAGACTCCGGCTTTTTTGCCGTCGATAATTAGCCCGATAGCGTCGAGGCAGTCAACAAGCGAAGCCCCGAAAGTCGTAAAAGAGCCGGTGAGGCCGTCGCGTTTAAGGCGTTTAATTTCCTGTTCGGCCCACGCCTTTAACTCGCTTTCGGTTTTGTTGTAGGTGTGGAGCGTGCGGTGTTCGCCGTCGGCGTCGCCGACCTCAACTTTGATTTTTTTATTATCCGGCATAAGGCTGACCGCCTTAACGCGCAGGCGCATATTTTCAGCCTTTTGCTGCTGGAGGCTCTGGTCTGAAATGATGTTAAGCCCGGAGCGGAACACTTGCGAGGGAGTACTGTCGCGGTCAAAGAGCACGCCACAGTAAAGAACCGGCTCGCCGTTCTCATATCGGAAAAATGAGCGGATGCCCTGTTCTGATAATCTTCCGAGCAAAGCGGCCACAGTGTCAGCGGTGACACGATAAGCACCGAGCGACTGTTCGCCCATAACATTGAGCCGGTAAGTTATGCCCTGATCCTTAAGAAGCGTTTCAATAGTAACAGAGCGGTAGGCTTTTTTCTGTGCCGGCATTTGTTTGAGTTTGAACATATCATCCTCGCAGGTAATGACAACCGGAGTTTTGAAGCCTACGTCACGGACATAACCCACAAAAGCAAGCTGTAAATTACCGTTATATCCCAGATAAATACGCACGGAGTCGCCACGATGCACAGGAATTTCAGCCGAGCCGTTCCACTTCATTTTTTTAGGGAGTGTTATTTTGGCTTCGGCTGTGAGCTTCTCAGTGTCGCGTACAATCTCCACCGCCGAGACAAAGCCGATGTCCCAGCAGCGCTCGCCGGTTATCTCAATTTTAGCACACAGCTTAAACATGGGTTAAACGGTATTTAACGGGTGTTTAATAGTCGTATCTGTTTGGTTTCATAGAGCCGTAGCGCACCGGGTTGCGTGCGTCGTCCCCGTCCTCACTCTCATAGAGAGGTAAGTCGGGGGAGGCTTTGCCGGCTTGAATATCGCGAAGCCATTTGATAGCGTCGTTATAGAGACATTCCCGGCGTTCGTGTCCCATATTCTGAGGGAGACGGTGAACCATTAGCCAAAGGGAAATATTTACGGCGCACTGTACGAGCATAGCGTTACGCTCTGAGCCCTCAGAAGCAAATACCCGGGTCATATCGTAGCGATAACGCAGATAAGAACCGATTTGCTCCAGGGCGGCGGCTTCGGCGGTCAGGCGTGTTTCTTCGTTCTGTGTTATCTGCTTGAGCTCGTATTCGTCGCACACGCCCCGGTAGTCGTCAAGAGTCAGGAACATAGGCCGGAAGTTTTGGGCATAGCTTCATAAATTGCAATTTCGCGGGCTTTTTCGGCAGTCAGGCCGGGGAGGCGCTTTTGCCGGATCATTTTTTTAACGCCCTGCATAGATACGCAGACCGGGCGCCCATGAAGCACAAGCACCAGGAATTTTTTACGGTGGAGGTCAGCGGAGCGCTGAGCTTCACGGATCGCGCGTTTTTTGCGCCAGTCGAACAGGAGGGCGCGGAAGTATTCAAATATTACCATGATACATTTTTTGCGTTAGGTCGCAACCCTATTGAAGTGGATGAAACAATTTTCTTTTGTCGGGTATCTCTCTGTAAAATCCATATAGCGCCCTCGTCGGCGTCCGGTGCGTCGTCGTGTCCGCGCATACCCTTTTCAAATGCGAGGGTCTGGTCGATGCCGGCGAGCATATCGGGGTCGTCTCGCTGGCTCTCGTCGTAATAGACGAACCCACGCTCCCACAGTGGCGAAACAGCTTCAACGCGCTGGAACTTGTCAGGCTTTTTGCGCTTGTCGCCGGTCATTGGGAGCTGGTAGCCGCGAAGTTCACCCTCTCGCATAAATTCATCGAGGATGGTGTCCTGCATAAAATTCGCCTCCATGTACCAGCGCACGGCGATACCCTGAGCGCGCGCCCATTCGTAAAGGTCGTAACACCAGCGTACCATTTCGGCAACGGAGCACTGACGGACAAAAGCACGGAGGTGCCAGAGCTGAGTCCCGGCTTTCCCCCAGAGTTTCGCCGCCTTAAAGTCATTTTTGTTTGAGCCTTTGAAACTGGGGTCGATATAAAGCACAATTTCCGAGAACTTAGACCAGGCAGGGCGCTTACCCCAGCGGATCCACTCGTTGCGGAACACTGCACCCTCAATTATCGGGTTATTCATGTATTCTTTTTGAAATGCACGATAACCGGCGACGTCGGCAATTGCCTGCACTTCCTCCGGGGTCCATTTGGCAGCCCAGGAAATATCGCCGTTTTTGTCGTAGATGTTTACACGGGTAACGTGTACGCTCTTAATATCGCACCACTTCGCCAGCACTGAATTTTTGGCAATCATATTACCGACCATAAAGAAGCGGCCGCGCCCACCGTCGAGAGTACCGAACAGAGCCGAGCGCACCCAGTCGAACAGCTTAGAGACACGCGCCGGACTTTCCACCAGTTCGTCGTCGTCGAGGTCGTCAATAACGATGTAATCCGGACGGTGTGAGCGGTAGCGCAGACCACGCGGAGACTGACCGCGACCACGGGCAAAAAATGCGACTTCCGTCTGCGTTACAAATTCTCCCTCCTCCCAGGATCCGGCGTTGTACTGTTCCCCGAAATCGGCAATATAACGCTGGTTGTACTGTAACTCCGCCTGAATGTCACCCAACAGAGTTTTAGCGTTATCCTCAGACTTGCCGACGATGACCATAACGTTAATTTCGCGGCGTTCCTGACACATTAGCCACATAGGGACAAATACGTCCATATTGGTAGACTTAGCCGCACCACGATGCCAGACAAAACCGGCTTTGAGGTTTCGGTTGGCTTTTATCTTATTGGCCGCGTCAATGTGGAATTTAGCGCAAGGGGTAGCTTTCCCGGTTTCGGGGTTAATAGTCCAGTGTGGGAAATAGTAATCAACGAAAGCGGTATAATCAGAGCGCAGCCGGGCAATGCGCGCGAGACGCTGTGCCGGCGATTCTATGATGTTAATGGAAGTGGCAGCCTGCACCGTTTCGCAGTGCTGTTTCCATTCCTCAATCGCTTTTTTTAATTCCGCTTTTGTCATACTTTAGAAAGACTCTTTTAATTTTTCAGAGATGAAAAGGTCGTGATAATGGTTAATGGTTTTGAGCAGTTCCGGGGTGACATTCGGGTCGAAGCTCATACGATATTGCAGCCATTTGCTGAAAGCCATAAATACCTCTATAATGTCAACCACGGAAGTTTTTTTGTCGAGGCGTTCAACAGTGGCGGCAAACTTCACAAGTTTGTCAGCGCTGGCGGCTGTTTTCTCCGGGCTGGGGTCATTTGCCAAATCCTCCAGTAACACATTTATGGAGTTAAAAATTTTATTAACCAGTTCCTGTCTCGTAATGTTGGCGGCGGCTCGTGCCTGTTCCCAGCCACCCTCCGCAACCCATTTTGTGACAGTCTGAGCAGATACGCCGACTTTTTCAGCAATAGACTTCTGAGGCTCCCCCTGCATATATAGGAGGCGCGCGTGTTCGCGTTGCTGTTCGCGTTCCTTTTTGGTTTTAGTTGCCATTCATAATAAACCGAGAATTTAAGTTAACACCCACACTGCGGGGGCGTTTTCGATATTTCGCATTATCGGCGGCACCTCAGCATAGCAGGAGTAAACTCCGCTCTGCGTTCGGTTTGCACGATAATTCACACTGCAAAGTTGGGGTAAAAAAGTGCTATGGTAAAAAAGAGTGTAAAACTTTTACACTCTTTTTGTTAGGGTTGTGAACAATGCTCAACTTTGCACCGCTGAACGACTTAAATACATTCTTTGCATAGCAAAGCGGCAAGCCGATTAGCGGAGTAGAGCAGCCGGTAGCTCATTGGGCTCATTCCCCAAAGGTCGCAGGTTCGAGTCCTGCCTCCGCCACCAAGGTAAAAAAGATTAGGACAACCGCCCCGGGCACAGGGGACACACCCACCACCTCCGGACCAAGCCCCTAAGTGCCCCGGGCATTTTCTTTGCGAGAGTTAATATTTTAAAATACAAAGCGTGGCAAGCACGATAAGTGAAACGAGACAACTACAATGAAAGAAGTAATAATCTCAACTGAGGCAGTAAACAGCTACGGCACGCGTGTGCTGACTTCGGGCATAGACCTGGAGCAGTTCAAGCGCAACCCGGTTTTGCTATGGATGCACCGCCGTGCTTTCGACGGTCAGTCAATGCCTATCGGCAAAATTGACAACCTCAGAGTTGAGGAGGGGAAGCTGATAGGCACCCCGATATTTGACCAAAACGATGAATTTGCCCGGAAGATAGAGAGCAAATGGGAAAGCGGATTTTTGCGCATGGCTTCGGCAGCCCTGGAGCCTACCGAAGTGAACCCAGACCCGGCTTTAGCATTGGAAGGGCAGACACGTGCAACGGTGACACGGTGCAAACTTATCGAGGTTAGCATTGTGGATATTGGCGGCAATGATGAAGCCCTGCAACTCTGTGGAGCAGACGGCAAGCAGTTGAAGCTCGCCGCCGGTGAGGATGCCCCGACACTTCCGCTCTTGAAACTGAACGAACCCAAGCCCGCGCCGGAGAATGAACCCGGCGAGGGGGAGGAAATCAATAACAATAATAAAATAATAAAAACAGCGATGAACAAAGACCAGTTAATCCTCTTAGGACTTCCCGAGGATGCGTCCGACGAGCAGGTAACAGCCGCGCTCCAGCTGATGAAAACCAAGGCGGACAGCGCCGAAACTTTGCAGCTTGCGTCCGTAACTCAGTACGTGGATCAGGCTATTGCCGACAGAAAGATTTTAGCGGCGCAGCGTGAACATTACATTAAGCTCGGTAAAGCCGCCGGCGCAGAAATGCTCGCAGACACATTCAAGGCTATGCCCGGACAGCAGAAGCCCACCGACACACTGAACCTGAACAAACAGAGTGCCCCCGGTGCAGGTGAACAGCCTAAGAAATACACCAAGTTAAGCGAAGTGCCGCAGAGCGAACTCATTGCACTCCGCAAAGACCAGCCCGCGGAATATATGCGCCTGTATAAAGAAGAGTACGGCGTAGACTGCCCGCCCCTAAGCGAATAAATAAACCCTATAAACACAATCAACAACAGCAATGAAATCGAAAAGCAATTTTTTTAAGAAGCTGCTCGGCATAGTCAGCTGCATGATTATGGCCGTTGCGTTCAATGCCGCCGCCGGCGCTACCTGTGCTGTGGCAATCGGCTGCGCCCCTGAAACCGGAGCAATCGCCGGCAATGTTCTGGCACTTGCATTAGGTCAGGCAGCCCCCGCGGGTTCATTCCGTGCCGGTGTCCTCAAAGAGATATGGACCGGTGAGCAGATCAAACAGTTCCGCACCGCCCTGGAGTCGTGGGGCTGGCTTGCAAGAATCCGCAGTTATAACCAGTATGTAAATAACGACGTTATCCACTTCGTTGAAATCGGCGGTGACCCCACGGTGCTTGTAAATAATACCACCTACCCAATTCCTGTTACTGCTCTGGAGGATGCGGACAAGCCTGTGAGTCTTGACAAGTTCACAACCGAGGCAACCCCTGTGACCAATGATGAGCTGCACGCTATCAGTTACGACAAAATGGCAAGCGTTCAGGAACGCCACCGCGATGTATTGGTCGAGGCGTTCGGTCAGCGTGCAATACACGCCATTGCCCCGGATGAGAATAAAACCGGCGTGCCTGTGCTTTTCACTACCGGCGAAGCTGTAGAGGGTCGCAAGCTCATGACTTCGGCTGACCTTTTGGCAGTCAAAAGGAGCTTTGACAAAATGGGTATACCCAAGCAGGATCGCGTGCTGGTGCTCTGTTCCGACCATGTGAACGACCTGCTCCAGACAGAGCAGCGTTTCAAAGACCATTACAACATTAACCAGACCGAGGGCAAAATCGGCCGCCTGTATGGTTTTGACATTTACGAATATGACGGCACACCCTATTACAACTCGGCAGGTAAAAAACTTGCATGGGGTGCTGTTCCCGGTGCGACCGACTCGCAGAGCTCCGTTGCGTTCTATGCCGGCAGAATGATGAAAGCCGCAGGCTCAACAACATTCTACTGGAGTAAAGCCGAGAACGACCCTCAGAACCACCGCAACCTCGTTAACTTTGACCAGTACGGCATTTGTCTGCCTTTGTCTGAGACCAATTGTCGTATGGCAATAGTCAGCGCAAAAGCGTAAAAAACCTATGGCTACACTGAAACAAGGAAGCAGAGGCGCGGAGGTAAAAGCCCTGCAACAGCGGTTAAACCTCATACCTGACGGTATTTTCGGACCGTTGACCGAGGAAGCCGTCAAAGAGTTTCAGAAGCGTAAGGGGTTAACGGCTGACGGAATAGCCGGAGCGCAGACACTTGCAGCTATGGGCGCGACACCCGGAAAGCGCAAGGTCGATGAAATCATTCTGCACTATACGGCAACGCCGGAGGGTGAGGAGTTTTCAAATACCCGGATAAAAGCAAGCCATTTGGCGCGTGGCTTTTCTGATATAGGCTACCACTATGTTATCGGACTAAACGGGGAAATCCGCCCCGGGCGGTCCGAGGCAGTGGCCGGAGCGCATTGCACCGGACATAATACGCGGTCAATCGGTGTGTGTTACGTTGGCGGATGTCCGCCACGTAAGACCCCGAATTGGCAAAATATCGGGAAGGACACACGAACCCCGGCACAAGAGGCTACGCTTGTAAAGTTGGTTAAAGAACTTCTCAAGAAATACCCCGGCGCTACTGTTCACGGTCATAACGAATTTGCTAATAAACCGTGCCCCGGCTTCGATGTAAAAAAATGGCTCACAAAAGTGGGTATTAAACAGTAACAATATGAATTGTCGTGCCAGTGAGAGCAGAGCGGAGCTTGCTCCGGCTATGCCGAGCGCAGCCGACAAAGCATTGGAACAATGAATGAGCGGCGAAATAATAACAATCATAGTATCGGCGCTTGTTGCGGCGGTATCTGGTCCCGTAGGGGCATGGGTTGGCCGCAAACTGGAGCGCACTAAATACCGCATTGAACTTAAGACGCTGAGGGCTGAAATGAATAATAAGCTCGCAGAGGTCAAAAGCAATGAGCTTGAAAACGTGCGAAAGGCTGCGGACATACTGATGGAAAGTATTGTGCCGCCGCTCAAAGCCGAAATAACTAACTTACGCAAAGATGTGCAAAGACTCAACAACGCACTGGAGCGCATTTGGGGCTGTCGTCATATTGATAGCTGCCCTGTCAAATTCGAGCTGCTGCTCACACCGAAAGGTCGCGGAGCACACCAGGACGGAAACAACGGAGCATGTGACGACGAGCGCCAAAGGTTGCGAGGTGCACACCCAACACCAAGAGGCGACCCTGACGAGGGAGACCCAAACCCGGGGGCTGACGGTTACGGAGATTGAGGTCTACGACACTGAAAAGCAACCCGACCCGGACACCGGACAAAGACCGTTAAAAGCCAAGATCCGGCAGACCCACGGCGAGGAGCAGCAGAGTAATGAGGCGGCAGATATTACCGCCGAGGAGAAAGCCGAGACCGAAACCGAAGCGGTGCAGACCATTGACGGCGGCACGCTTGACGAAGTGACGGTAACAGCTACCAAAGCCCCGAGCCTGTGGGAACGGTTGAAAGTCGCCACCCTGATATTGGCTGCAGTTCTGATCCTGTCAGTAGCAGGGTGGAAAATATATAATCTAAAACGTAAAAAGATATGAGCAACGAAACAAAAGAAAAGACCACAGCCGAAATCGCAGCGGAAAATCTGGCAACGATTAATGAAGCCGGCGCCGTCACTGCGGAGGAGATGGCACACGTCGCGGCAACCTTAGAGACAGCTTCGGCGAAAAAGTCAGGCAAAGGCAAGAACCAGCCCGAGCCGGAACTGGTCGCAAAACTGAAAGCAGCCCGCGCCAAAGCAAAGGCGGAAACTGACGCCCTTACTGCTGTGGGTAAAGCAGCGTGCCGGCGTCACAGTCTCCCGGCAGTATGGGTGACAGCCGACGGCCAGTGTTTCAAACAGGAAACTGACGCCCGAAACCACGGCAAAAGTCTGGGATTTTCGGCAGTACCCTTAAAAGTGGAAGCGTAATGGCAACAAGTCTGAATATACAGAGACAGAACGGCAATGTCCCCAAGTCTCTGCCCGGTGAGGACCATATAACCGGTTTTGTGGTCTATCTTCCGGCGGCAGATATTCCGGCCGCGTTCAAAACCGACCACGTGCAGCCACTCAGCACCATTGACGCGGCGGAGGCTGCGGGTATTAAGGAGGATGCAGCAAGCTGGGGCGTGCGTGTGCTTCACTATCAGCTCAGCGAACTTTACCGAATTAACCCGGCTGTAAGCCTGTATGTGGCGATCTTCGAGAAGCCGCAGGGTGAGTCCCAGACATTCGCCGAGCTTAAGACAGTGCAGAACTTTGCGGCCGGCCGTATCCGTCAGATCGGCGTATGGTGTGGCGACCGCACCCTTAGCGGTGACGACCTCACGGCCCTGCAGGGTGTCGCGGACGCACTTGCCGGGGAGGAGGCGGAACTGTCTGTCGTGTACGCCCCGAAAGTGGGCACGCTCAACACAATGCCGGTTAACCTTGCGGGTGAGAATAAAAGCCGCGTCAGCGTGGTGATAGGTCAGGCAGGAAGCGGCAAAGGAGCAGACCTGTTTAACGACAAGACCAACACCGGGAAAGCAAGCGTCAGCGGTCTGGGTGTCGTTATGGGCTTGCTTAGCAGCGCAAAGGTTCACCAGTGTATTGCATGGATCAAAGAGTTCCCCACCGGTGTAAGTCTCCCGGCTTTCGGTGACGGTACACTGTTGCGCGATGTGGATAAAGCATTGCTCGAGACACTTGACACGGCGCGTTATCTGTTCTTTATCACTCATACCGGGCAAGCCGGAAGCTATATGAATGACAGCCACACAATGGACTCCGCAATCAGCGACTACGCAGCCATTGAGAGCGTGCGAACTATGGATAAGGCTGTGCGCGGCATACGCACATACGTAAAGCCGGAACTCGGCGGCAACGTATATGTTGACGCTTCCACCGGACAGTTGGCAAGCTATACCGTGGCGCATTTGGAAACTGTGGCAAACCAAGCCCTCGAGGCTATGGAACGAGCCGGGGAACTTAGCGGCTACAAAGTTGAGATAGACCCGGAGCAGGATGTCGCAAGCACCAGCCTGGTAGAGTTCGTAATCAAGAATGTTGCAGTCCCGGTTATGCGACATGTGAGAATTAAAATCGGGTTCGCTAAATCCGTATAACCTAAACACAAAAGGCAAAAGCAATGAACGTAAGCATTAAAAACGGCGTGCCTATGGTTAACGGCATGTTAGTTGCGTGGGCTGATATTGTCGTACTTGTCGGCGGTGTGCCTGTTACCGGCATTACAGGTGTGGAGTATGGCGATGAGCAGGAAATCGTTAACAAGTGGGGCGCAGGGCGTCACCCGGTGGGACGTGCAAAAGGACGTATAACCCCCTCCGCTAAAATTACCCTCTACCACGAGGAAGTTGTGGCGCTTCAATCCCAGAGCGTGAACGGACGACTGCAAGACCTCCCACCCATTGAAATACAGGTGAGTTATTTGCCTGAAAATGGGGTCGTGGTAACTGACAAGATCCGCAACTGCCATATTTCAAGCAATACTCGCAAGTGGAAAGAGGGAGACACCGGGCAGGAGGTAGAACTTCCGCTCGTTCCCTCACATATCGAATGGGGCAAAGCTGCATAATCCCCATTTCGCACCCTTTTAAGGCCGTTAAGGGCTGACCCCCTTAACGGTCACTAATAATCAAACTTAAACAGTTATTCTCTGCTTAGGCAGAGCGATTTAAAATCGATTAAAAAACCATTTAACCCCCGATTAAAAAGCATGGAAAAGGTTAACAACACCCCTAAAGTATTTAACGGCGATTTGACCGAAGCACAGGTTGACGCTTTCAAGGCTCAGCACCGCAAAAGTTTCGCAGTTGAAATTCAGGACGGCGACGAGGTGCATATCGGCTATTTCAAGCGTCCCACTCTGGAGACTCTCAAGGCTGTAACCAAGGTTGCAAAAAGCGACGAAGTGGAAGCCGGTAAAGTGATGTTCGACAACTGCTGGCTGGGCGGTAGTAAGGAACTGCGCACCGATGCGCTGCTCTTCATGGCTGTTCAAAAGAAGTTGGGTGAAGTGCTCAACGGCTTCCAGGGTCTAATAAAAAACTTGTAGAGGCGCACACACTGGCGGAGTCTGACGAGGAGGACGGCTTCGCCAAGGGGTGCGCCCTGATCCGGGCTAACCTGCACATTGATATTGAAAAGATTGAGACGGAGGAGGAATGGGCGCGGCTCTACTGCGAGGCACTATGGCTGGAGCGATGGAGGAACCGGAACCGGGCAGAACTTATCGCGTCATTGTTCGGAGAGAAGCCCTAAAGCCAGGGCAGCGAGCCAGGGCCGTCGCCCTTAACCATGCTCCGAAACCCGCGCCACAGCCAGATGAACAAGCCGATAAAGCCAAGGACTACGAAGAGTTTCCACAGCAGGGCCAAAACTGATATGATTATTTTGGTAAACATGGTCTTGTTACTTTGGTAAGGTGCTACAAATATAGCGAATAAAAACGACATGGCAAGCGTATTTGACTACATTTTTAGGATAGGCGGCAATTTTGTGGCGCAGATAAGCGGCATGAGCGCAGCGGCCGGCGAATTTTCCGCAAGGGCGGAGGTCGCCGAAAGTCGCGGGCGCAGTTTTGCTGCGTCGCTTGCCACGTTCTCATACGCTACGGACATGGCGCGGAACCTAAGCGAGGCAATAGGCGGTCTGAGCAGTGCGGGCATAAAGCTGGACAGCCAGATGCACGATTTAAGCGCTGTTGCTGGCGTTACGGGCGAGGGTCTGAAACAGATCGAGACATTCGCGCGGCAGAGCGCAAAGGCGTTCGGCACTGACGCCGCCGTGGCGGTTGAGGGTTACAAACTGCTGCTCTCGCAGCTGACGCCGGAGCTGGGCAAATACCCGGACGCGCTCAGGGAGATGGGCGACTGCATACAGACGACCAGCAAGCTGATGGGCGGGGACGGCGTGGCGGCGGCTCAGGTGCTTACCACGGCGATGAACCAGTACGGGGTGAGCATGGAGGACCCGACGGCGGCAGCCGGGGAAATGGCGCGCATGATGAACGTAATGGCGGCAGCCGGACAGGCAGGATCGGCGGAACTTCCGGCGATAAGCGCGGCGCTCCAGCAGTGCGGTATGGCTGCCAAGGCTGCAAATGTGAGCTTCGAGGAAACAAACGCCGCAATCCAGGTACTTGACAAGGCGGGCAAAAAAGCCAGCGAGGGAGGTGTCGCATTGCGAAACGTTCTGGGCCAGCTCAGCAAAGGCCGCTTCGTCGAGAAGCAGGCACGGGAGGAGCTTGAAAAGGCCGGCATTGATGTTGTGGCTCTGGGCGACAACTCCAAGAGCCTTAAAGAGCGCCTCGAGATGCTGAAACCGATGCTTAACGACTCCGCGCTGTTGTCAAAATTCTTTGGTGTGGAAAATGCCAACGCCGCCCGTGCCCTTATACAAGGCACCGAAAGCCTGCAAGACTTCACGACCGCCGTAACTGGAACCAACAGCGCGACCGAGCAGGCCGCTATTGTCATGGACAGCTATGCCGAGCGACAGGCACGAGTAAACCAACAATTTGAGGACTTCAAAATTACCATATTCCAAGCCACCGGCGATTTTTCGTTATGGTGCGGTGTCCTGACTTCTGCACTTGTGCCGATTGCTCAACTTGCCCCATTACTTACAGCAGGCTGGAGACTAATGCTGTTAATTAAAAATCTCAAATGGGCAAGTATGTGGAGCAGTGTTGTGGGTTGGGTTCGTGCAGCCGGCGTTAACTTCGCGCTGATGAACGGCACACTCTCAACTACCAACATGGTATCACTGGGCTTTATCGGTAATATGGGACGCGCAACAATAGGGTTAATTCGATTTGCCACCGTAGGAGTTTTTAACGCTCTGAAAGGTCTGGGCGCACTCATATTGTCACTTGTGACGAGTGGCACAGCGTCCGCCACATTCTCCGGCATTGCTTCAACAGCTTTCGGAACTTTTGCCACTACTGCCTCGGCAGCTTGTCGCGCCGTTTCGGTCGCAATTATGAGCATTCCGATTGTTGGCTGGATAGCTGCGGCCATTGCTGCATTGATAGCGATAGGTGCTTACTTCTGGAACACGTCGGCTAAATTCCGGGCAGTGCTCAAAGGGACATGGGCGGCGTTCAAGGCTTGTTTTACCGGTATCGGCGAACTTGCTAAAAACACTTTTGGAGCAATCGGCGACCTGATAAAAGCAGCGTTCAATTTATCCCCCTCCGGAATAGATGCAGCCCTGAAAAAGTTAAAAGCCGGTTTCAGTGACTACGGCAAACAGGTGGGTCAGGCGTTTAATGAGGCTTACAATGCCGAAATGGCAGAGTCCGCCCAAAAAGAGGGCAAAAAGAGTCCCAAAGGAAACAAGCCAACAACCAACGGAAGCGGTGCGACGGTTCCGGGGGTGACTGTTCCGGAAGTCAACCCCACCGGCAACACTCTGAGCGGTGCGAGTGGAACAGGCGGCAAAGGATCCGGCAGTGACGGAGGCGGAAAAATAAGAAACATAACTGTAAATATTGACAAACTTGTCGAGCGCTTCGAGATACACACCGCGACCGTCGGCGAAAGTACCGAAAAGGTCAAGGCTGTTATTTTGGAGACCCTTATGGGAGCGCTAAACGACACACAATTAGCAATGTCATGAGCCTAATTCCACAACCGAGCTTAGGAGGTAAAAAATTACCTGTCAGCATAGATCTTGCAGCTATGAGCTGGGGGCAGCACATGGCTAAAAAACTTATACGCTTCAAGGAACTGGGCGGAAGTCCTGAGCGTGACGGCATAACCGTGCACGAGATTGGGCAGCCTATCACCGACCCGGAATATTGGGAGGGGCGCTGGGTACTCTGCCCCCTCAGACTGGAGCGAGAAAACGGCGTGGGGCTGACATTTGCCGATGCAGTGGCAGCAGCCAGCCGAGAACATAGGATTATAAGCACGGCTCTGACCGGTAGAGACGGCACGGTGAAAGAGTATATAAACGCCGGCGATTGGGCGGTTAATATCGTGCTGGGCTTGCAATGTGTCGAGGGTGGAGAGATAGCCGATAAATGGCCGACCAATGAGGTGCGGGAAGTTCGCAAGCTGTTGGAAGCAAATGAGGCTCTGAGAGTTCACAGCGAATTTTTAGACGCTTTGAATATCGGGCGGCTTGTGATTAGAAGTTATTCCCTCAGCCAAATGACAGAAGCCAATTATCAGGTAGTTGAAATCAGCGCGGTCAGCGATGAAGATTACGAGATATTCAGCACCGATTATGAGCAACCGAAAAAATAACAACAGCGATGAAAGGCATGTTAATTGACAGTATCACCGGCGACCTGCTGACCGAACACGGCCGCATAGCGATTGGAGACACCGAGGGGCAAACCGCCGAGGCGGTTGTCACCACCATGCGCGGAGACATTAAGGAGCACCCCCTTTTAGGCGGTGAAGCCGGCAGACTTCGCGCCGGTCAGCCCGATGTAATGTGGCCCGGTGAGGTTCGCCAGATGTTACGCGGTTGCGGGGTCGATTGTGAGCGTGTAGTAATGGAGACTGACGGAACTATCAGCATAGAACGATGAGAACGACAGCGAAAGAGAGGCAAACACTGCTTGATATTGCCCTGCAAACGGGCGGACACATTGAAACGGTGCTCGCACTGGCAGAGGCTAACGGTATGAGCATAACCGACCGGCTGGAGGATGGGAGTGTGCTGATAGTTCCGGTACCGGTGGAGGGTGGAGACACCCGAACCGTTGAACTTTACAAGGCGCACAAGGTGGAGCCGGCAACCGAAATAAGCCCGGAAGATATGGCGGCTTGCCCTTACGGCGGTATTGGCTTTATGGGCATTGAAATAGATTTTATCGTGAGTTAAACAGCATTTCTCTGCTTAGGCAGAGCGATTAAAAATCGATTAAACAGCTATTAAATGAGTAGTAAAATGGCACGCAATATTAACGAAATTAAAACAGAGATCGCACGCGAGTTTATGCGCAATGAGTCTGCGGCGGAACTGTACGGGTTTACCCCGGGCTCAGAGTTCGGCGACATATTCGGTGCGGCAAGTGTTGAAAATATTTTGCTTTATGTCTGGGCGGTCTGTGCCTGGAGCGTCGAGCAGCTTGTAAGCAGGCACAAAGCGGAGGTAACGGCGGAACTGGAGGAACTTATAGCCCACCGCCCGAAATGGTACCGCGATAAGGTGCTCCGCTTCATGGCAGGCCACGAGCTTGAACAGGACAGCGACACATACGACACTACCGGAATGACTGAGGGGGATATAGCGGCGGCGTGTGTCGTAAAACATGCGGTCGCTATGGAGAGCAAGGATGCCAGTCTGCTGACAATAAAAGTAGCCGGAGAGAGTGGCGGAGTGCGCAAACCGATAACAGCGGAACAGGAAAAGCAGCTGAAAGCCTATATAAACGAGATTAAGGATGCCGGCGTGCGCACCGCACTTGTGAATATGGAGGCGGATACATTCGACTGTACTGTGGATATCTACTACAATGCTATGCTGGATCCTGCCGTTGTTCAAACCGCATGCCGTGATGTGATCTGCGATTATATTGAGAATTTGCCTTTTAACGGCGAATATACGAATATGGCCCTCGTTGACCGCCTGCAAGAGGTAGAGGGGTGAAAATAGTGGAGTTGCGGGTAGCACCGCGCAGGCCGTAAACGAGAGTACAACGACACAGATTAACGCGCGTCTGACCCCCGCAGCGGGCTATTTCAGACCAGGGGCGATAACTGTAAACATGAAAGCGTATGACGAACAAGGCTGACAGAACCTATAATGTAAATATCAAGCGGCTGGCGCTGCTGACATTGCCGACGTGGCTACGGCGCCCGCTTTCCGGGGCTCTGATATATGCCGGGGTCAGCCCGCTGGGGCGTTTGCTCCAGGAGCTGCGCGCATACAGGAGCGCAACAAGTTACCGGCTGAGACATAACGGGCAGGTGTGCAAGCTGTGCGGGGCACTTAATGATGAGTTTGACCCGGGACTGCGCCGCATAGAGATAGAGGACAGCGACAGTGTCGGAAACCGGGAAGCTGCGGCGGTATGGCTTCGCGATATGGACCGGTGGGTGATGGTGCCGCGGCGAGGCGCGGGCGCGGTGAGCATACACCGGGAGGGATTCAACGGCACGAGCGGTTATGACTTCTGGGTGACGGTGCCGGAGGAACTGTGGACGGCCGAGACGGAAACGAGACTACGGGCAATATTGAACATGTATAAACTGGCGGGCAAACGCTACGCTATAAACCATAAATGACAATGGACAAAATATTAGGTAATTTTCTGACACAGGCAAACAAAGATTTTCCTCTGGACTGCGAGACGCTGGACTATCTGCAAAAACTGGTGGCACTTGCAGCCATTGCCGGCAACATAGGAGGCGACCGTGTGGTTCTCTGGGGTTGCGAGCCCAACAGCGAGGGGACCCGCAGGGGGGCTGGCTATGTATTCGTAAGGACCAAGAACGCGCCGGAGGGTGAGGTTCTGCCCTGGGATGGCGGACCGACCACAAGCGGCATGTATGTGAAACAAGAAGCAATCCCGGTAAGTGCCAATAATACGGACTACCCGAAAGCCTACACGCGCCGGAGTCTTGCGCCCGGCATAGGAGAGGAAAACTACACCTGGGAGAGCTTCACAGACATTAAGAGCATAAAGGGACTGATGGACGAGAACCGGTCGCTCCGCAATGAGCTGGCGACCGTTCAGCCGGCACCGTTGGGGATAGTCCAGATGTGGGCCGGTTCCCGGGTGCCACAAGGCTATGTGCTATGTGACGGACAGCCATTAAGGAAGTCCGATCATCCGGAGCTGTTCAATGCCATTGGCTCGACATTCAACACTGCGGTAAACGCGAACGGCGTAAGGTACACGACCCAGGATGGTTATTTCAGGGTACCTGACCTGAGGGGACGTTTCGTTGTCGGTCTCCATGACAGTGACCGGGACTATGAGAGCCCCGGGACCGGCGGCGGACTGAAGAAAGTGACGCTCACGGAGGAGACAATACCCCGTCACAGCCATGAGGAGATGCTGTGGAAAGGGGGAAGCGGAGACTGGAAAGGGCACGGCAGCAATTCCTGGCCTAATGCCACAACAATATTCGAGTGTTCACCTCATGGGATAAACACACTGGACTATGGCAAGGGTGAAGCTCACGAGAACCGCCCCCCATATTATGTGCTGGCATACATAATGCGCGTTAAGTAGACATAAATAAATACCCGAGATTATGGCAATAAGGACAATAGCACAGCTAAAAGCGTGGTTCCGTCGTGGAAGTACCCGACGGAGGAGCAGTTCGCCGACTGGCTCGATAGCTACGTGCACAAGGAGGAAAGCATTATCCCCGTAATACAGGTGGAGGGGCTAGCGGAGCAGCTCAACAGCAAGTATGTCGCTTCGGAAGGGCATGAGCTGGAACGGCAACACATTGAACTAAAGGGAGATTATGAGACGCACAAGAAGACATCGGATGAGCGTTTTGACAATATATCCGGGTGTATCGAGGATCTGGAGACCGAGAATGAGAGGCAACAAACGGAGATTGATTCACTGAATGCCGAAGTTGAGGTCATCCATACGAAGGACTCGTCACAGGACAAAGAGATCTCAGCACTGCATGATACGGACAGGGACCAGCAGATGAGCATTGACTCGCTCGATGGAAGGGCAGACACTTTGGAGCTGGGTATACGTATGCATGTCTCGGACACCGATAATCCACACCGTGTCAACAAATCGCAAGTCGGGCTCGGCAATGTCCCGAATGTTGCGACAAATGACCAGACCCCCACCTACACGATGGCACCGTCTCTGACAGACCTGTCAAGCGGAGAGAAGCTGTCATCTGCTTTCGGTAAACTCATGAAGGCGGTGTCATCGCTAATCTCACATATCAGCAGCAGGGACAATCCGCATCAGGTGACTGCCACACAGGTAGGAGCATCGCCATCTGGACATAACCATGACTCCACCTACCAGCCTAAAGGTAATTACGCGCCGGCAACGCACACGCATACGGCGGCACAGGTGAATGAGGACGCGTCACACAGGTTTGTGACGGATGCCGAGAAGTCTGCATGGAACAGCAAGGCAGGTGGCAGCCACAACCATGACTCCACCTATCAGCCTAAAGGTAATTACGCGCCGGCAACGCACACGCATACGGCGGCACAGGTGACCGGGACGCGTCACACAGGTTTGTGACGGATGCCGAGAAGTCTGCATGAACAGCAAAGGCAGGAGGCAGCCACAACCATGATTCTGTCTATCAGCCTAAGGGGGACTATCTGCTCTCATCCCAGCTCCAGGACCTCAAAGGAGACAAGGGGATAAAGGAGACAAGGGGGCTGTGTTCACACCTGTGGTGGACTCGTCCGGCAATCTGACATGGAGCAACAACGGCGGGCTCACAAACCCCGCGGCTGTTAATATAAGGGCGCCCAAAGGTAGTGACGCCACAGTGACAAAGGCGGCAATTGAGGCGGTCCTGACGGGAGTGATAAACAGCCATAAACACGAGGCTCTATCAAAACGGCTTGTTGAAAACGGCTATTACAGATTTCATGACGGATTTTTAATACAGTGGGGGCACCCGTCTGATAATCAGGATACCTATGGTGTACAGACCATATATTTCCCACACTCATTTGTCGACACCTCTTATTCAATACTGACCACTGCTGACAGTTCATATCAGACATATTATGTCGGCAGAACCATATGCAACAAATCAGCAGGCAGTTTTAAAGTGTCAGCCAACCAAAAAAACAAGGAAAGGTTCTTTTGGATAGCTGTCGGCAAAGGTTAATAACAGACATATTACAAAAAATGGAAGGCGACAATATGTATTGGAGGGATGGCTTCTATAGCAAACCGGTTGATGGAGGTGTAGAGATCTCCATGGAGTATTACAAAGAATTGTTGGAAGGGCAGGATGGAGGGCTGTTAATTTTGGAGGATGAGACAGGGATCCCTGTCCTCAGGATGTATGAGCCGTCTATCGAAGAACTCAGGATTATCAAACTCCAAGAGCTGGAGGAGTACGACCGCTCTTCGGCTGTAAACACGATCAGCATCGGAGGTGTCTCCGGATGGCTTGACAAGGCTACGCGTGTGGGGCTGATGAACTCCATATCGGTGGAGCAGGCAAGCGGCAGGACAGAGACGAGCATATGGCTCGGCGATCATCGTTTTATCATGCCGATTACAGAGGCTGTAGGAATCCTGAGACAGATTGAGATCTATACTGTAGACTGCAACAATGCCACACGTGAGCATGCAGCAGCGATAAGGGGGCTCCGGTCCAAGGAGGATATAGAGGCGTACGATTTCAAGACCGCTATCCTGATAGGCCATGTTTCACTGTATGAAAACTTAATATGGTCAAACAGATTTTGTAAATGGATAGGATCTACAAATGCGCGCCGCTTCCCTTCATGGGGCAGAAGCGCTATTTCCTCCGGACCTTTATCGAGGTGCTGGAGCAGGCAGTAGGTGAGATTGATACGGTGGTGGACCTTTTCGGCGGTTCCGGGCTGCTGTCGCACACGGCAAAAAGGGTGCTCCCGGTGCCGGGTGGTGTACAACGACTTCGACCGCTATGTCGACAGACTGGCGGCCGTGGAGCAGACCAATGGAATTTTAAGGGCAATTAAAGAGTGTTTAACTGGTGTTGAACCCAACAAGCGCCTCTCAGACCGGCAGTGCGCCGACGTCCTGGATATAGTGCACGACTATGAGAAACAAAATGGCTATGCCGATATTCTTACAATAGGTCGCTCCGTGCTTTTCTCCGGCAAGTGGGCCAAGAGCCTGGACGAACTGCGCAGACACACGATGTATAACCGCGTCCACAGCGGTGACTACCGCACCGACGGCTATCTGGACGGACTGGAAGTCGTGCATCTTGATTACCAGGATCTGTTTGACCTGCACCGTGACAATCCACGTGTGTTGTTCCTCATGGACCCGCCGTATCTTACGACAGAGTGCGGAATGTATGAGAATTATTGGAAGCTGACCGACTATCTGAACGTGTTGCGGCTGCTTAAAGGTACGAAATACGTTTATTTCACAAGCGACAAGTCGCAGATTGTCGAGCTCTGCCAGTGGCTCGCTGATGAGTACGGGAAGCGGCACCAATGTGGGGCGCGAAAATACGCCAGCGCACAAACACGCTGAACTATCAAGCTAAATTTAACGATATGATGATAACGCGACTCTGACTCGCCTACAAAGCGGAGGCATAGAAAAAGCCCCGGCTTAGTTTGCAGTATCCTACCACATACAAACACAATGCACCGAAGCACATAAGCCGGGGCTAAAAGCCTTTGACTCGTGCTTCGGTGCTTCTGCTGATATGTGGTAGGAGTTGCAAAATTACGAAAAAAATGCTGAATGACAGTGTACGAAGCATTAAAATTATGCGGTGGAGTAATTGAAAAGCTGGAGGACGCCGGAGCAAAGCCGAGCGATCACAAATATGTAAGACTGTTTGAGGACTACCAGAATGCGCGGAAACGAGGCGAAAAGGTCAGTTATATTGTCGCAATCTTGCCGAGCGTTACAACGTCAGCGAGCGCAATATTTATGACATAGTGAAGCGTCTGGGGCGACTGCAAAAGCGTTTCACTACGAACGGCCGAAGATATGCCACAGAACTCACAGAAATGGACTATATTCGCATTGAATGACACCAAACAAGTATTACGCCATGCTCGGCAAGATATTTGCAGCACGGCAAACGACAGAGCAATAAAAAAGGTGACATAATGTATTTGCTCAATGAGCAGCTGCATTTAACGCCTTGTGACCTGCTGGAGATTTTCGAGGGACACAACATCGCGCGCAAGAAGCTGCGCAATGAATTAACCCTGTTTATGGCTGGATAAAGAGACCTGACCAAGTACAGAGAAGCCGGGATAAACTGGTGGGATTATTGCGGGCAAATCCTCATTAACAGTTATCCGACCTATTTTGAGAAACTGCCGGCTTTGATTGAGCAAATCAACCGGGAAAAACGGAGCAGCAAAAAACTATGTGCTGTTCCTAGGAGCAACAGGAGCGGAAACCAACCAAGCTCCTTGCTTAAGCCTCATTCAATTCCAGCTCGATGATGGAGAACTCGTTTTGTCAGCCTATCAGAGAAGCAGTGACGCAAACTTAGGTTTGCCAGCTGACATTTACCATTTATATTTGATAGCGCGACAAATCGAAGCGCCGTTAAAGTCTATAACGCTGAATCTGGGAAATGTTCACATTTATGCCAACAACATAGAAAGAACGCGCGAACTCTTGGCCGGAAATGAAACTGCAAGGTTTGATCTGAACGTGTGAAAGCAAGTGCAAACGAGATCAATTTAACTACTTCAAAGTTACAAAAATCTGCTGACTTGACCAAATAAAAGGATGAAAATAACGCTGATTTTAAGCCAATTTCAAAGGCTTTTAATCAGCGTTTAATTGGTGTTTAAGCGGTCGAATGAGTCAGAGAAAAAAGGAAGCGAAAAAAGAAAGTTTTGCTCGTTTCGTTTTAGAAAGTTGCACGTTTCGTTTTGGCGATTATATATAGACGAAAACGAGTACATGTTGTATGGAATTCTTGCATAATTATTTTCTTTAAAACGAAGAAATGATCCACTGGCGTCTTTTAAAATCTGTTAATGCGAAATTGTTAAACTCTGTATCATTTTGGTACGCGATTCTTCAGGCCTGCAAACCTTGTCGCA